>CAZJKM010000189.1:0-2530 GCA_964546645.1 uncultured Sphingobacteriaceae bacterium | reverse complement strand
ATCGTACTATTTCGTACCCCTTTATCCTTTAGCATCTGAGCTATGCTGGCGGCTATATGGATAGACGCTTCGATCTCAGCCTTTCGTATGGCGACACTTTCCACATTGAAGCCGAATGGAATATTGAGCCTTATACAGCATTCGGTAAGTTCGGAAGCGATATCCAGGCATATTTTTACCGATTTCTCCAGGATGTCCTCAGACTTTTTCAACTCTTCTTTCAGCTCATCCGGTACGTGGATACCCAGCCATTCCATAAAGTGAAGCGTTTTGGCCGAGCCGCATGCGGTGATCGTGAAAATAATGGTCGGGGGATTTACCTGCTGCCGTGTACAGCGAAGCGCAAGATCAAGTAAAACCTGCTTTGCATAGCCGAGATTAAAAACACATTGGGAAATAAAAAACGAAACCCCGCTGTTCATCTTATCCGTCAAGTAAACCCGGGCATTTCAGCCCGAGATTCTCACAGAACCGTGCGTAAAGGTCTCCCTTTACACGGCTCTTATTATCTAAACTATTTATCATTTGACCGTTGGTAGCGCTTTCAGCTGCCAATGAGCCAATAAGTCAGGCTTGTTACGGCTTATGCCGTGCAGCCACCTTATCGCCTTCATTTCGCTTGATCGCAGGTGTTTGTACTTGCTCCTTGCCCATTTGGCAAGCTTCACATTGACGATGTGCATAAAATTCCTGAGTTTGGTTTTGTAAAATTTACCGTAATAGTTAATCCACCCTTGAAGGATCGGGTTAATTTGTCCCGCTATCTCCTGAAGGCTCACCTCACTCAAACGAAGGATCTTCCACGCTTTCATCTTACTGTTCATCGCACTCATCGCCTTCTGGCTAACAGCCGGCAGGAAATTCGTGAACGTCTCCTTACGATGGCTGTTCTGCGCTTCACGGGGCTTGAACGTGTACCCCAGAAAATCAAAGCTCACATTCGGATAGATCCCCTTACGGTTACTATCCTTACAGTACACGATCTTCGTCTTCTGGGGGTGAAGCTCTAACCCGCACTCTCCCATCCGTTCCTTCAGGCTCCTCAGCACCTGGCCAGCCTCCTCTTCACTCCGGCAATGGATGATCCCATCATCCGCATAGCGTTCGAAAGGACTCCGAGGGTGGTGCCTGCTCAGCCAGATGTCCATGCAGTAGTGCAGGTACAGATTCGCCAGCACTGGCCCAATCACTGATCCCTGGGGAACCCCTTTCTCTCTTGCTTCAATACTACCGTCTGACCTTTGCAACGGCGCTTTTAGCCATCGCTCGATGTACAGCAGCATCCAGCCCTCTTTGCAGTGTTTCCGGACGGCTTTCATCAGCAACTCGTGGGGAATGTTGTCGAAGAATCCTTTAATGTCCAGGTCTATCACCCAGTCCCACTTCCAGCAACGTACACGCGCCCTGGAAAGCGCATCGTGCGCTGACTTGCCCGGACGATAACCATAGCTGTCTGTATGAAAGATAACATCCAGTTCCTTTTCCAGCAATTCCTTCACTACCGTCTGACCGATCCGATCGGATACCGTTGGGATACCCAGGGGGCGTTTCCCGCCCCCTTTCTTGGGGATCTCCACCAGCTTCACCGCAGGTGGCAGGTAGCTGCCCGAGCTCATACGGTTCCACAAGCGGTAAAGGTGATTCTTGTAGTCCTTTTCGAACTCTTCCAGGCTCACCCCGTCCACGCCTCCACTGCCACGGTTGGTCAATACTTTCCGATAGGCTTCATACACCAGCCGACGGTCAATAATAAATGGTTTTGCCCCTTTCATTTTAAGTACCTCCTGCTTCTGTTTTCATCCTTCTACAGTTTCCTTCTTCAAAAGTGGCCAGATAATACGCCCCCTTCGCTCCATGTCCATTACAGACACTTCTGCACTACTACAAGGCGTTCCGCCCCTGTGCCGCGCATCGGTATTATCACCCTTGCCGTGTCTGCGGCTTGAGGCTTTCCCTTTACATCGCAACGACAGGTTCTCACGTTCCATGCTTACGCCTCCCATAGACTCACGCCGCCTATACACCGGATGCCGCATGGGCCGTAAACAGGCTCCTCCCATGCTTATCCCAACGAGGATACTGGACGTTGGTTCTGACATCAGATAATCCTTTCGATGCCTCATCGGCGGTTCACTTACGTTCGTCTTCCTACAGGATACCTGACCCTTTATAGGGCCTTTTCCATCAACGCTCACTACCAGGACTCTTAATCCAAGCAGCTTGACGGCGGTTTGATACCAGGGCCTGTACCCCGATATCGAAGGGCCTACCTTCATCATATGCACAGCTCCAACTTTCATACACAGTTGTTCGTGACACTCAATATCCGGGGTTTTGTTCGATGTGCGGGGTTACATCCCTTACCGGCTGCGGTATAGGATAGATGTACTGATCCCTGCTTTTTATGTTTGCGCTCATGCCGTATTTCCCAAGGAAAGACTTCATGACATCCAGGGCGCGGTCTGTACGCACCAGGTCAAACCACCGATGGCCTTCAAATGCGAGCTCCATCCGTCTTTCGTGTAAAACC
>CAZJKM010000188.1:0-2535 GCA_964546645.1 uncultured Sphingobacteriaceae bacterium | reverse complement strand
TCTTCGAGCGGCAGTGCGACTTCAATCAGTTTCCGGGCCATAGGTTACAAATTCTCCATCATGAGTGCTCCGGGTGCCTCATTTGTTGCCAACCAAAGCGATCCTTCGCCCAGCATGCGAGCAAACTCCGTTATCCAGAATTGAGTTCTGGAAACCCGATCCTCAAGTTCGGTCAATCGAACATCATCTGGAACATAGTTACGAGAATGCATCACCATATTTCGCAAGTACCACTGGAGGTCGACCATGTCCTCAACGAACTGCTCACCGAGATCACAAAGCTGATGAACGACATACCACTTCTGAGAAAACTGTGTTAGTTCGATGAAATAGGGTTTGTCGCCTCCACGTTCATATTTGTCTCGCTCCTCGCGAAGCTTTTCGACTGCCTTTGAACCAACCGAACCACCAAGCGCCTCCTTGGCTCGATCTGACAATCCAGCAGGTTTGCGAGCGAGTAACTCAGTCCAGGATTCGTCTGGTGCCTCCTCCTCGATGACAGCCGCCAGCATCGACTCAAGGTGCGTCAAATAGGTAAAGAGGAGCAAGCGTACCGGAAGCTTTTGAAGGTCACTGCGCGTAACGATGCCCAAACCACCATTCATCCCCACAACCAATCGATACCGGCGGTCATCATTTGCGAGCATCTGTACCAGAGCGCGCAAACCTGATCCAGCCGAAACGAGCATGTTCCCGTCAAGGGGCATCATTCGATCAGCCAATCGCAATCCGTCCATCCTGTCAGGACAGCACACATCCTCCAACACTCCCACGACTGCACCCGACGACGTAACGACAACCTGGCTATAATCTCGCTCGTTCATGGTTGCGAGTGCGTCGGCTAAGAGTTGGTCGCAGTCGAAGGCCATGGCCTGTCCAGTCGCGATCATGGATACGGTAAACCCCGTCTCAAGCTGCCTCAGGGTGTCCCTAAAAATCTCATCCGGGGATGTCACTGCTTCACCGCCATCATCGGCCGATCAACCAGCCGACCAAGCTCGAAGACGATGCTGGCCACGCGGAAGTCAGGCTCCGGCATCCCGTCGAATGGGCGTTGCAGCAGGTTCACCTCGTCAGCCAGGGAATCACCGGCATCGTCCGGCAACGCCGGATCGACTGCCACCAGCGCCAGAAACCACGTGTCCGGCGAAATGAAACCTCCCTTGTCGGGCGTCGCAACGTCAATAACGCCCACGATCTCATCGTTCTGCGTAACCGGAGCCTGGCTAAAGTCCGCCTGGCGCATGGCGTCCAGTGCACTATCGGTTGGGGTCAGGTGGTCGAACGACCGCAGGCTGAATGCGGCAACCAGCGAAACAGTGAAGTTGGCCTCCAATCGCCGAAGGGTTGCCCGGAAGATTGCATCACTGATTGTCATCGACCCTCCACCGTTCCACTTCGCATTGAAACTACGCACTCTCGCCTAATGTCCAGAGTGACCAGAGCTTATGCCCCTTATGACCGGGGCTTATGACTCTTGTGACCAGAGCTAGGGGCATAAGCTATGGTCATAAGGGTCCGTTGGCACCCTTATGACGTGGGCTAGTGCCTATGAACCCACCTCGTAAGGATTCATGGGCACCCCGGCAACAACAGCCCGCCCCCTTGCCGCATCGGTCATTTCGTTAGTATGGAATGTCACGCTCGCGACACGAAAATCAGGTTCTGCCATCCCGTCGAATGGGCGTTGCAGCAGGTTCACCTCGTCAGCCAGGGAATCACCGGCATCGTCCGGCAACGCCGGATCGACCGCCACCAGCGCCAGGAACCACGTTTCCGGCGAATTGAGCGCGGTCAGGATTTCGTTGCGGGTCACCGTCACCGTGGATGCCCCGGCCGTCCTCCCCTTCACCTCGATCAGGCGCAACGAACCATACGCGCCACCCGGCACCCGCGATTCGATGTCATACCCCACATTCCGGGCGCTCACGTCACGCGGTTGGTTGCCAAGTGCCCGTTCGCGGGCCATCACCGCCTCCATCGCGATTCGCTCGATCCGCCGTCGCTGCGCCAGCGTCGAACCCACCTCATCCGGCGACACCTCCCGCAGCAGGTTGGCCGGAACCACCAGTATCGCGCCACGGAGTTGCGGTTTGCGCGGTGCCAATCGGGCCTGCAGATCGAGTTCGGCCTGCCGCGCTTCCAGCCGCTGGCTCAGGTCATCCCGTCGCTGGCGCGCCATCTCCGCTGGCAGCCGGGTCCGCTTGTTGGCCGCTTCCTTGTCGCTGAACTCAACGTAGCGGCTATCCCAATACATGATCTGCTGGGTCAGCCGCTCGAAAACGGCGCTCTTCGAACGGTCGACCAGCCGCTGGGTCCGCTCGTGTACCTCGGCCAGGTGCTTCTGGCTCAATTCGGTCAGGGCGTACCTCACCGCCACCTGCTCAATATCTTCTCGCAACCAGGGCGCCTCGAGCAGGCCAGCCAGCGCCGACCCCTCCCCCGGCTGGGATGGCCGCACATCGAGATACGGTGCCTGCCCGCCATCGCGAATCGTCCCATCCTCGGCGATCTCCACGAACTGGAGGCGCTTCG
>CAZJKM010000187.1:0-2538 GCA_964546645.1 uncultured Sphingobacteriaceae bacterium | reverse complement strand
GCAGACCGGTTCCATAAAGCGGGATACCCTCCGGCAGGATTCGGTCCGGAATAAACAACTGATGGAAGGGTCCTCCTATATCCTGATGGCTGACTCCGCACGGAGGGCCGACTCGCTGCAGCAGGCCCGGCTGCTGGAGGAACTTGGCCGGCTGAAAACCACCGACAACCTGAAAAAAGTTGAACTGCTTACAGAAATTGAGCGATTACGCAATACGGATAAGCTGGCAAGGGACCAGCAGCGGGCGCATATCGACTCCCTCCGTGCCCACGTTAAAGGCATTCCCGTCGTCGTATTCCACGACACCCTTTTTCATATATATGCCAAACTGGGCCCTTATACACCAATGGCCCGGGCACGTGGCACCGAAGAACAGGTTGAACGGATGGCAGATTACCACCCCTACCGTGCCGACTCCCTCCTTATCACGGAGTCCGACGAATCCGTTGACCTGTATTATCGCGGAGAAATTGTATTGAGCGTAACCGCTGTTGATGCCATCTGGGCAAACACCAATCGCCAGTCACTGGCTGAAAGCTACCATCGGGCCATTTCCGCCGCTGTAACCCGCTATCATGAAGAAACACACTGGGCGCATATATTGCGTAATATCGGCATTGCGGCCGGCATCTTACTGGTCTTATTTTATATCATCCGCTTAACCAACAAAGGCTACCGTCGCATGCGGCTGGCCATTATCCGCGGAAAGGACAAGTGGTATCACGGTATCCGTATCCGTGATTACGAGTTATTTACCACCAGGTCCCAGTCGTCCCTGTTTCTTTTCCTTGCGGCTATCCTGCGCTGGCTGCTCCTGATCACCCTGGTATATGTCGCATTATTCAGCCTGTTCGGCATTTTCCCCTGGACAAAGCCGGTGGCAGATACCCTGTGGGAATATATGATCGCACCGCTGCGGAAGATAGCGGTTGCGGTATGGAATTATCTCCCGGACCTGATCACCATTATTATTATCCTTTTCATATCGCGCTATGTATTGCGGGCTTTCCGCTTTTTCAGGGACGAAATTGAACGCGGTGCGCTGACTATCCCGGGCTTTTACCAGGAATGGGCCAATCCGACCTATTACGTCGTTAAGGTGTTGTTCTTTGCCTTCCTCCTGGTCGTGATCTTCCCCTATCTCCCCGGGTCAGACAGCCCTGTTTTTAAAGGCGTCTCTGTCTTTCTGGGGGTCCTCCTCACCTTCGGTTCGTCAGGATCCCTTTCCAATATTATTGCCGGACTGGTCCTTACCTACACCCGTGCTTTCCGGGTAGGCGATCGCGTAAAGATCGGAGAAGCAGTGGGCGATATCACGGAAAAGAACTTACTGGTAACGCGTTTGCGTACGATTAATAACGAGGATATCACCATACCGAATTCCTCCGTCATGAATAGCCATACGATCAATTTCAGCACGAACGCACAGACAGACGGGCTCTGCCTCTCTACGGTCGTAAAGCTTGGCTATGATGTTCCCTGGCGGAAAGTACATGAGCTGCTGCTCGCCGCTGCTCGTGAGACACCGCTCATCCTTCACAAACCGGAACCCTATGTGCTGCAGAAGGCGCTGGATGACGTGTACGTCAGGTACGAAATCAATGCATATACCGACCAGCCGAACCGGCAGGCCGGTATTTATTCACAGTTGCATCAGCATATACAGGACAAATTCAACGAAGCGGGTATTTCACTGGTCACCCCGGTATACTGGGAAGCTTCCGGTGAAAACCGTACAAAGAAAAACAACAATCATGAAATTTAAGATAGGCGATTTCGTCCGTTTTGTGGATGAGGATATCGAAGGATATATTACGTCTTTTGACAAAGGCGATTTAGTCGGGGTTACGGATGAAGCCGACTTTGAAATACCAGTCGCTTCGTCCAAGATCACGTTGGTTCACGGACAACGGAAACGGGAAGATACAGAAAGCGGTGAAGAAAAGGAGGCACAGCAGGAGGTGGATACCCCCTTCGTTACCGAAGGGGTATCGCTGGCCATAACAGGAGACAGCCAGTCGGGACTGCTTTCGTTCTTTCTGGTAAACGAGAGCTCATTTGACCTGTATTATACGGTCGGAGCGAAAAATGAGGCATCCGTAAAGGGGATACAGGCCGGGCAAGTCCCGCCCCGGTCCGCCACACAGGTGTATACTGCCAACGCCGCATCTGTGGGAAATTGGCCTGTACTATTATTTCAGGCACTTTTTTATACGGAAAGGACTACGAACGGTAAGCTCCCATTATCTGTGGAAAGAAAAATTCGTCCCGCAGATCTTTCCGCACAGAAGGTTCAGGTACCGCTATTGGGGAAAAAAGCGTGGTTATTCCGTCTGGACAATCCCATTACGGCGATAGATATCGATATCGACAAGCTGAAAGAACATTTTATTTCACATCGCCCGGGACGATAGCAGGCGGGCGACGTATTTGCCGATGATATCAAACTCCAGGTTAACCGTATCCCCGGGTTTCACATCCTGCAGGTTCGTATGCTCATAGGTATAGGGTATGATAGCTACCGAGAAGCAGTCCGGC
>CAZJKM010000186.1:0-2571 GCA_964546645.1 uncultured Sphingobacteriaceae bacterium | reverse complement strand
CAAAACGGAGAGCCGGCACCACCTGCATACCGGCATCAAACGACGTAATGGTATAGGCCTGCGTGATGACCCACCGCCCTGGCTCTGTACGCTGGGTATCCGGCACGGCGATTTCCACAATAGGAATACGGGCCGACACCGTATCGGCCAGCTGCGGAAAACGAACGACAGCGCCTGCGGGCTGATATGCCCGCAGGCGGAGCACGGTCTGGTCACCCATCACAATAGTGGTTGTATCCAGCTGTGCACTGACACGTATTTCCTGTGCCTGTGCGGACAACCCACATAGCAGTATCCCACAGCAGATAAACCCGGCAAGCAGCCTGCCATACATCCCTTTATCTTTTTGCTCCACGTCTCTTAAATAAGGTCATCAACGGTTTGGTATAGGGCTCATGTGTTCCGATCCGGGCAAAGTCCACTCCTGAGCGCCGGAACAGTTCCTCCAGCCGGTCGTTGCGCTCCAGGGCAGCAGCCTTGAAGGCCAGTCTCACTTTCTTATCCCCGGTATTGATCCAACGCAACTGCCCGGATTCCGCGTCTTTCACCGGGATAAGCCCCAGGTCCGGCAACTCTTCCTCACGCTGGTCGTACAGCCGCAATGCAACCAGGTCGTGCTTTTTATTGGCCGCCTTCAGTTCTTTTTCAAAAGGGGTACTCATAAAATCAGAAATCAGGAAGGAGGTACACCTCTTTTTGATCACACCGGTAAAATAGCGCAGCGCTTCGGCGATATCCGTACCGGTATGTTCCGGCCGGAAATGGATCAGCTCACGGATGATCATCAGGATATGGCTGCGGCCTTTCTTTGGCGGAATGAATTTCTCTACCCGGTCGCTGAAAAAAAGGACCCCCACCTTGTCGTTATTCTGTATCGCTGAAAAAGCAAGTACGGCGCACAGCTCCGTAGCCAGTTCCCGTTTCTGCTGGTTGCGGGTTCCGAAATTTTCCGACCCGCTTACATCCACCAGCAGCATCACGGTCATTTCCCGCTCTTCGTCAAATACCTTTACATACGGGTGGTTAAAACGGGCGGTCACGTTCCAGTCGATGGTCCGGATCTCATCCCCCACCTGGTATTCGCGCACTTCGCTGAACGCCATTCCCCGTCCCTTGAATGCACTATGGTATTCCCCGGAGAAAATCTGGTTACTCAGGCCCCTGGTACGGATTTCTATTTTGCGTACTTTCTTTAACAGTTCTTTGGTATCCATTGGTTTATGGCACTTCTACTGCATTCAGAATCCCGGTAACAATCGTTTCAGAAGTTATGTCCTCCGCTTCGGCTTCATAAGTAAGTCCTACCCGGTGCCGCAGCACGTCATGGCAAACGGCCCTCACATCTTCGGGGATCACATAGCCCCGGCGTTTAATGAACGCATAAGCCTTGGAGGCCAGCGCTAAACTGATACTGGCCCGCGGAGAAGCGCCGAAGCTGATCAGGTTTTTATAATCAGCCAGGCCATACTGTTCGGGGAACCGCGTGGCAAAGATGATATCGATAATATACCGCTCGATCTTTTCGTCCATATACACCTCACGCACGACCTTCCTGGCTTTCTGGATGTCTTCCGGATGTACTATTTTAGCGGGTTCTGCCATCCCCTGCGGTGCTATGTTTGCCCGCATGATACGCTTTTCATCCTCTTTGTTGGGGTATCCTACCACCAGCTTCAGCATAAAACGGTCAACCTGGGCTTCAGGCAACGCATAGGTTCCCTCCTGTTCGATCGGATTCTGCGTAGCAAGTACCAAAAATGGCGAAGGCAGCGGAAACGTCTGCTCTCCAATGGTTACCTGGCGCTCCTGCATGGCTTCCAGCAGTGCACTCTGCACTTTTGCCGGTGCCCGGTTGATCTCGTCTGCAAGGATGAAGTTAGAGAAAATCGGCCCTTTCCGTACAATGAACTCTTCTTTTTTCTGATTGTAGATCATGGTGCCCAGCAAATCAGCCGGCAGCAGGTCAGGCGTAAACTGGATACGGCTGAAACCGGCATCGATCGCTTTGGAAAGCGTGTTAATGGCCAGTGTCTTGGCCAGACCGGGAACACCTTCCAGCAGGATATGCCCGTCTGCCAGCAAGCCGATGATCAGCCGCTCCACCATATAGCGCTGCCCCACGATCACCTTATCCATTTCCAGCAGCAGCAGGTCAATAAAAGCACTCTCCTTCTGTATTTTTTCGTTCAAAGCCCGGATGTCGGTTCCTAAGGGCGGTTGTTCGGTGTTGATAGTTGTTTCTTCCATTCAGACTGAAATTTTCGGGCCGAAAGTTAGAAAATCGTCCGGCATCCTGCAAATAAAGGGTGTTAAATGATGTTAAAATGTGTTAAATGGCATACCTGCTCCTTTCATCTTTGTACAAACCTGTGCGTCCTCCAGGGCGATACAACCCGGAACATTTTGCACTTCAATGGCAGAAATTGAACTTTTTTTGCAACTTTAACCTTTGAACCGAAAGCAGTAAAACGCATGAAAGACAAACCATAGCTGATGGAATACAACCTTTTCAGGATCATCCCCCCGGCTGGCTTTCAACGAGTGGAGCCCGTGCCGCACCGGCTTCCGCCG
>CAZJKM010000185.1:0-2670 GCA_964546645.1 uncultured Sphingobacteriaceae bacterium | reverse complement strand
AAACCAACCTACAGCTTACTGTTCGCGTCGATACAGTTCAGTTCCTCAAATGCCTGCTTCAGGCGGGCAACAAAAGTGTCTTCGCCTTTGCGCAGCCATACGCGCGGATCATAGTATTTTTTATTCGGGGAGTCCGCGCCGCCCGGATTACCGATCTGTCCCTGCAGGTAACCCTCATTGGCCTGGTAATACTTACGCACGCCATCCCAGAAAGCCCACTGCATATCCGTATCGATATTCATCTTAATGGCACCATATGAAATAGCTTCGGTGATCTCTTCCGGAGAAGAACCCGACCCGCCGTGGAACACAAAGTCTACCGGCTTCTCCGCACTCAGACCATACTTCTCACGGATATACTCCTGCGAGTTTTTCAGGATGACCGGCTGCAGTTTTACATTGCCCGGTTTGTATACTCCATGCACATTCCCGAAGGCAGCGGCTACCGTAAAACGGTTACTGATCCGGCTGAGTTCCTCATAGGCATATGCCACTTCTTCCGGTTGGGTGTACAGTTTGGAGCTGTCCACATCCGTGTTATCCACGCCATCCTCTTCCCCGCCGGTAACGCCCAACTCTATTTCGAGCGTCATTCCCAGTGGTTTCATCCGCTCCAGGTATTTTTTAGAGATTTCAATGTTTTCTTCGATCGGCTCTTCCGACAGGTCGATCATATGAGATGAAAATAAGGGCTTACCGGTTTCTTTAAAAAACCGCTCACCATGATCCAGCAGGCCGTCGATCCACGGAAGCAGCTTCTTGGCAGCATGGTCCGTGTGCAGAATGACGGGCACACCGTAATGCTCGGCCAGCAGATGGATATGTCTCGCACCTGACACCGCGCCCAGGATACACGCTTGCTGGTTTTCATTACTCAGTGATTTTCCCGCGTAAAACTGGGCACCACCGTTGGAAAACTGTATAATGACCGGCGAATTCACTGCTTTGGCCGTCTCCATCACCGCGTTCACAGAATTAGTTCCTATCACATTGACGGCAGGCAGTGCAAAACGATGTTTCTTGGCAATTTCAAATAATTCCTGTACTGCATCACCATGCACTACACCTTTATAACCTTTTAAACTCATGGAATGTATTGTTTAAATATATTGTCTGTTGAAGGTGCCGAAATTAGTAATTTTTTTCCCGTCCGTAAAATCACAGCAGCAGTTAATCACAAAATCAAACCGGCAAGTCTGCTCCCGGCCTTACCGGGCAACCGCTAACCCCTGCGTACGGGCCAGCAGCTTTGCGCTTTCCGCCAGGCGGATAAATTCTGCCCGGTATCCCTCTTCATCTTCCCCCCTGGCCGCTTTCGCCCGGTTGATGAGACGATCATACCCGGCCTGCTGTTTATAGTCTGAATCCCGCAGCAACATCGCCAGTTCAGCCACGGCACTGGCAAAGCGCAGATCAGCACTGGCCTGCTGAAGCGGTACCGGCTTACCGGCAACGGCCACCTGCTGCATCCGGCTTTTATCGCCATCCGGCTGCTTGTACCGGAATTTCACGGTGGCCAGTTCGTCGCCGGCTGATGCCGTCGGGCGTTCCTGCACGCGCTGGTACTTCAGTGGATCCACACTGCCGGCAAAATCGCTTTTGGCGCCCACCGGTACTACTTCATACAGCGCTGTCACCGTATGCCCGACACCCATATCCCCGCCCAGCTTCCGGTCATTATTAAAATCCTCCGCTTCCAGCAGGCGGTTTTCATAGCCCACCAACCGGTAGGCCTGCACCTTGGCGGGGTTAAACTCCACCTGTACCTTCACATCTTTTGCTACCGTAAACAACGTGGCGCCAAACTCGGTCACCATCGCCTTGCGGGCCTCTGTAATGTTATCAATATAGGCATAGTTGCCGTGCCCCTTATTGGCCAGCGTTTCCATTTTGCTATCCTTCAGGTTGCCCATGCCGAAACCCAGTACAGAAAGACTGATCCCGCTTTCACGCTGTTGCGCAACCAACTGCTCCATATCCGCATCACTGGAGGGGCCCACATTGAAATCGCCGTCAGATGCCAGGATAATCCGGTTGTTACCACCCTTGATAAAATGCTCACGTGCCAGCTGGTAGGCCAGCTTCAGTCCGGCACCACCGGCCGTAGCGCCACCAGCCTGCAGCCCGTCAATCGCATCCTTGATCTTCATTTTCTGGCTGCCGGGTGTGCCGGGCAATTTTATCCCGGCCGAACCAGCATAGGTCACGATCGCCACCTGGTCGTTATCGCGTAGCTGGTCCACCAGCATCTTCATAGATGACTGTGCCAGGGGCAGCCGGTTGGGGCCCATCATGGATCCGGATACATCGATCAGGAACACCAGGTTGGACGGCGGCAGCTTCTCTGTAGGAACAGATTTCGCCTTCAGGCCGATGCGCAGCAACTGGTGATCCGGGTTCCAGGGGGCAACGGAAAGCTCCGTATGGATCGCCACGGGATCATCTCCCCGCGGACCGGCCAGGTCATACCGGAAGTAGTTAATCATCTCTTCCACGCGAACCGCGTCCCGTGGCGGCAGCTGCCCGTTGTTGATAAACCGGCGCACATTGCTGTAGGAAGCCGCATCCACGTCAATGGCGAAAGTAGACAGCGGTTCCTTTAACGGATTTAAGAACCCGTTCTCTGAAATCCCTTTGTATGATTCGGTGTTCTGAGGCTGCGGCCACGGC
>CAZJKM010000184.1:0-2741 GCA_964546645.1 uncultured Sphingobacteriaceae bacterium | reverse complement strand
TTCCCGAGGATTGGGTAGCCGGTTTCACTACGCGGTACCAGCCACTCATGGAAATGGTGCAACCCTCTTTTTTTGAGGTAACCGTCGCAATGGCCTTCCGCTATTTTGCCGAAGAACAGGTGGATATTGCCGTTATTGAAACGGGACTGGGTGGCAGGCTTGACAGTACCAATGTCATCACGCCCGTTGCATCACTCATTACGAATATCGGGTTCGATCATATGTACCTCCTGGGAAATACCCTGCCGGAGATCGCCGCAGAAAAAGCGGGGATCATCAAGCCAGGTATCCCTGTAGTAATCGGGGAAAGACATCCGCAGACAACTCCGGTATTCATACAGGCATCGGCGCGGTGTGGCAGCGCCATCCGCTTTGCGCAGGATGAATGGGAAATTACGATCGAACGGAAAGAAGCAGCCTGCCAGGTATTGACAGCCTGCTCGTCTATTACCGGCAACACAACTGATTACCAGCTGGATCTTACAGGTACTTATCAGCGACGGAATCTCGGTGGTGTGCTGACAACAACGACGATATTGGCTGACGCTGGGTTTCCGATCAGTACACAGCATATCAAAGAGGGGCTGCAACAGGTGCAGCGTCTTACCGGACTGATGGGCCGCTGGCAAACGGTTGGCACCCATCCGCTGACGATCTGCGACACCGGACATAATGAAGATGGATGGCGGGAGATCCTCGGCAATATCCGTGAAACACCCTATCATGAGCTGCATCTGGTACTTGGTGTCATGGGAGACAAAGACCTGGGTAATATGTTGCCCCTGCTTCCACCGGAAGCCCGTTATTATTTCTGTGCTCCGGACATGTCCCGTGCGTTGCCTGCTACTGACCTCGCTGCCAAAGCCGGCAGCGTACCGCTTAAAGGCCTTGCCTACCCTTCCGTTGCTGAAGCCATACTTGCCGCGCGACGGGAGGCTGCCTCCGGCGATCTGGTATTCATTGGCGGCAGTACGTTCGTTGTGGCAGAGGCGCTGGCCCTGTTACTGCCGGTCGCTTAATTTTTAGTAGCTTTGCAGCAAAAATCCATCGTTTTGGCGCACGCTTCATCCCACATTCAATTACTTACCCCGCAGCATTGGAAAGATTACGAGCTGATCGACTGCGGCAATTTTGAAAAACTGGAACGTTTCGGTAATGTCGTACTCATCCGCCCGGAACCCCAGGCCGTATGGCCTAAAGGATTACCTGAGGAAGAGTGGAGCAAACGGCATGATATCCGTTTCAGGGGCCGGTCGGCCACGTCAGGTGACTGGCTGAAAAAAAATCCAAAAATACCGGACCGGTGGCATATCACCTATAAAAACCCGGAGACAGAAATCCGGTTCAGGTTGGGTCTTACCTCCTTCAAGCACGTCGGTATTTTCCCCGAACAAGCCGTGAACTGGGATTATATATCCGCTGCGGTCCGTTCCTTTAAAACGCCTCAACCCAAGGTGCTCAACTTATTTGCCTATACCGGTGGAGCCTCCCTCATTGCGCGTGCCGCCGGTGCAGACACCACACATGTCGACTCCATCAAACAAGTCGTTACCTGGGCTAATGAAAACCAGGAGTTGTCGGGGCTCCGTGATATCCGTTGGGTAGTGGAAGACGCGCTTAAGTTTGTAAAACGGGAATTAAAACGCGGCAACCGGTACAATGGTATCATTCTGGATCCGCCGGCTTATGGTCACGGCCCTAAAGGGGAAAAATGGAAGCTCGAAGACCATATTTCAGAAATGATGCACGATGTAGTCGGGCTGCTGGATCCACGCGAGCATTTCCTGATACTGAATACGTATTCACTTGGCTTTTCTTCTGTCATCGTTGAAAACCTGATCCGGTCTGCTTTCCCACGGGTCAATCATCTCGAAACCGGTGAATTATACTTGCAGGCAACGGCCGGCAGCAAACTGCCACTTGGTGTATTTGGCAAATTCAGAACGTAAAAAAACCTGATGATTTCACATCAGCGGGGTTTCGTAATCCGTTCAGCCCCCCTAATGCCTGAAGCTTCCCATCATTCCCTCAGTTAAAGGAAACTCTTCGTCTGCTGAGGGACATCGTTGAGCAGACGAAGGATATCCTTCAGCAGTCGAAGGATGTCCCTCAGCAGTCGAAGGATACCCCTCAGCAGACGAAGGATATCCCTTAGCAGGCGAAGGATACCCCTCAGCAGACGAAGGATACCCCTCAGCAGACGAAGGATACCCCTCAGCAGACGAAGGATATCCCTTAGCAGGCGAAGGATATCCCTTAGCAGACGAAGGATACCCCTCAGCAGACGAAGGATATCCCTTAGCAGACGAAGGATATCCCTCAGCAGACGAAGGATATCCCTCAGCGATCGAGAGAATATAAAAAAACCCCGGTGATTTCACATCAGCGGGGTTTCACTAACTAAAACTAAACTAAACAACTATATAAACAAACCTATTATACAGAATAGGATTTCTTATGCGGCTTTATTTAGAAAGATTATAAACAACGACACAAGTATACAGCTTATTTATACCCGGTACAAATAAAAAAAGATTTTTTTTTCACGATATACTAAAACACGTATTTCCCGCGTTATTAAAATAAATGCGTTTATTCATGATTGAATAACTGCTAACATTATTTCCATGCCACAAGTCCTTCTTAGCGTACAGCACACCTGTACGCTAAGGAAGGCGCAATTTTTTGTCCCTTACACTTTTTTCACAAATTCCGACTTCAGCGCCATGGCGCCAAAGCCG
>CAZJKM010000183.1:0-2743 GCA_964546645.1 uncultured Sphingobacteriaceae bacterium | reverse complement strand
ATACATGGAAGACTACGGAAAGAAATATGGCTTTTAAGGTTTTCTTTGATGCACAAGTCATCCTGGATTTTGTGCTGCAACGGGAAGGGTACGCGCAAAGCAAAGCACTGGTCGCTGCCGCAGAGCAAAAAAAGATTTTTGCCTTCACCTCTCCCACAGTTATACAGATCTGTTCTTATTGGGCGACAAAGGCGTATGGTGTGGCTAAAGCGAAAGAAATTATGGCTGCGATATTGTCTTTTATACAAACCGTTGATACTCCCCACCAACAGGTATTGACGGCTATCCATTCATCTATTACCGACATAGAAGACGCCCTGTTGTATTATACTGCTATTCATCGTAATATGGACATGATCATCAGCCGTGACTCCGCCTTTCAGCAAGCCGCGCTCCCGTCCCTTCCGGTAGTGTCGCCGGCCGATCTGCTGCAAGCGTTATTATAAAAATCCAAAGGAATATGCAGCACAAAAATAGTAGAAACCAATGCTGACTGAAAAAGAAAAAATGCTCGCCGGGTTGCCTTACCTGGCCTTCGGCGATGAATTGATGAGAGAACGGCAGTATGCAAAGGAAGTATTGTTTGCCTACAATAATCTACCGCCTGACCGGATTGCAGAACGGGACCAACTCCTCTCCGGCCTGTTCGCGGCAACCGGACCATCCTTTTTTATTGAGCCGCCGTTCCGCTGTGATTACGGTTATAATATCCGTATCGGCGACCATTTTTACGCTAACTACAATTGTGTTATCCTGGATTGCGCACCGGTCGTTATCGGGAGTAATGTCATGTTCGCACCCAATGTCAGCCTGTTCACTGCCGGGCACCCGATTCACGCGGAACCCCGTAATGCCGGATACGAATATGCTTTTCCGATCCATGTCGGCAACAATGTCTGGATCGGCGGCAATACCGTGGTTAACCCCGGGGTCAGCATCGGGGATAATACGGTTATCGGGGCAGGAAGTGTGGTAACAAAAGATATTCCGGCAAATGTTGTGGCGGTAGGCAATCCCTGCCGTGTCATCCGGCTAATTACCGAAGAAGACAGGGCGTACTATTTCAGAAAACTGCGTTTTGATGGCGCGTGAATTTGGCCGCGTCTCTGCTTATTGCGATATTTAGCGCCATGAAGATAGCAACGTATAACGTAAACAGCATCAATGCCCGGTTGCCTGTGGTGCTGAGGTGGCTTCAGGAGACCACTCCTGACGTCGTTTGTTTCCAGGAGCTGAAAGCCGTTCATGAGAACTTTCCCGAACAGGTGCTGCTGGAGGCGGGTTACCAGTCTATCTGGCACGGACAGAAAAGCTGGAACGGCGTTGCTATCCTGTCGCGCATCGGGTTACCCCGGGAGATCTGCCGCGTGTTGCCCGGTGACCCGGAGGATATACACAGTCGTTATATTGAAGCGGAGATCAACGGAATCACACTCGGCTGCCTGTATCTTCCTAATGGGAATCCCGCTCCCGGGCCTAAGTTTGATTATAAGCTCAGTTGGCTGGGAAGGCTGCTAACACATGCACAGGGCCTGCTGGATAAAGGAACGCCTACTATCTTGACCGGCGATTTCAATATTATTCCAACCGAAGTGGACGTATATAAACCTGAACGGTGGGTGAACGATGCCCTTTTCCGGCCGGAGTCACGGCAGGCTTTCCGTGACCTGGCGGCCCAGGGATGGGTGGATGCCATCCGGAAGCTTCATCCTGAGGAAACAATCTATACCTATTGGGATTATTTCCGTAATGCGTTCGGCCGCGATGCAGGTTTGCGTATTGACCATTTCCTGCTTAGCCCGGATGTGGCTCCACGGCTGTTGGAAGCCGGTGTTGACCGGCAGGTACGCGGATGGGAGAAGAGCAGTGACCATGCACCGGTTTGGGTACGGCTGGCTGGTGGATAGCCTATAGCTTACAGCCGCCGCCCAAAAACAACCCGATCCACACCGCCAGCAACCCGACCAGCAGGCTGCCGGCCATGTAGGCAAATGCCGTCAGCGGATGGCCTGACTGGAAAAGGCTGACGTTCTCTGACGCAAAAGCTGAAAAGGTGGTGTAGCCCCCACAGAAGCCGGTAATCAATAGGAACCTCAGGTCGGTATTCGCCGGCAGCAGCCGTCCGAGCAGCCCGATGAGTATACCGACAAGGAAACTGCCGATGATATTTACGGCGAACGTCCCCCATGGAAATGCAGCCGGCCATAACCGGTTGACGGTAATGGTTGTGAGATAACGCAGGATACTGCCTATCCCTCCGCCAAGGCCGATCAGGAGTATGGCTTTCATTTTGCTGATCGCATTGCTTTTACCACGTTCACGTTATCATGTTGCAGGAATTGTGCATAGGTGTCCGTTTCCCGTCCGTACAGGGCTACCCGTCCGTTTTCATCACTGTGGATACCCCACCCGTACCGCTTGGTAAGCGGTGACGCCCGCAGGCAGGGTTGCCCTTTGGAGAAAAACGCAACGCGCGCCTCCGGCAACTCGTCTTCGGTCAGGTCATGACGGATGGCATATAGGAGGAAGAGTATATCGTCTGACGTGTACCGGTAGGGCTGGCCTGCCAGCAGCTCAAAAGTGAGGTTCGCGACCGATTTTTTGTCGCCTTTCAGCGGAGGAACTTCCCCGGTAACGGCCGGACAGTCATCTGCCACGGCAATAAACGTATCGTGGTAATTCGTTGTGTGCATCGTTGATAGAAACAGTATATCGTACGAAGATACAATGCCAGTCGCACAAT
>CAZJKM010000182.1:0-2768 GCA_964546645.1 uncultured Sphingobacteriaceae bacterium | reverse complement strand
CATATTAAAGCCCCGGATTTTCCTACCGGTGCGCTGATTTATGGGTATGCAGGTGTGCAGGAAGCGTTCAGGACCGGTAGGGGCCGTATTGTGATGCGGGCCAAAGCGGAGATCGAGGTGGTGAAGAACGACAGGGAGTGTATCATTGTGACCGAAATACCTTATCAGGTAAATAAGGCTAACATGATAGAGCGTACGGCAGAATTGGTGAACGAGAAAAAACTGGAAGGTATATCTGCTATCCGCGATGAATCTGACCGCGATGGTATGCGCATCGTATACGATATTAAGCGGGACGCTAATGCTTCTGTTGTGTTAAACAATCTTTTTAAGTACACAGCGTTGCAGACATCGTTCAGTGTGAATAACATTGCACTGGTCCATGGTCGGCCGATGATGCTGAACCTGAAAGATATGATCCGCCATTTTGTGGAACACCGGCACGAGGTGGTGATACGGAGGACCAAATTTGAGCTGGCTGAAGCCCAGAAGCGGGCTCATATCCTGGAAGGGTTGCTCATTGCACTGGACCACCTGGATGAGGTGATCCGGCTTATCCGTGCTTCTGACACACCGGAAGATGCGCGCACCGGCCTGATGGAGCACTTCGGGCTTTCCGACGTACAGGCCAGGGCTATCCTTGATATGACACTGCGCCGTTTGACCGGACTGGAGCGCGACAAGATCAAGGAGGAATATGCGGAACTGATGAAAACCATTGAATACCTGAATGCGGTGCTGGCAGACGAAGGGCTGCGCATGAAGATCATTAAAGATGAGCTGGCAGAGATCAAGGAAAAGTATGGTGACGAGCGCCGTTCGGTAATCGTCCATTCTGCGGAGGATATGCGCATGGAGGATTTTATTGATGACGAGGAAATTGTGATCACGGTGTCGCATGAAGGATATGTGAAACGTACGCCGCTGACAGAATACCGTACCCAGGGTCGTGGCGGTAAGGGCTCTATTGGTTCCAATACGCGCGATGAGGACTTTACGGAACACATTATCATCGCTTCAGCACACAATTACCTGCTATTCTTTACGGAGGCAGGCCGTTGTTTCTGGCTGAGGGCATTTGAAATCCCGGAAGGCAGCCGTATATCAAGGGGCCGTGCTATACAGAATATTATCAATATCCCGAAGGAAGAGAAGATAAAGGCCTATATTAAGGTGAAGAACCTGAGGGATCAGGAATACCTGGAGAATAACTTCATCATTATGTGTACGAAGCGTGGCACTATTAAGAAGACGTCTCTGGAAGCGTATTCCCGTCCGCGTGCGAACGGTATCAATGCCATCAATATTAACGAAGGGGACCAGCTGCTGGAAGCTTGCCTGACGGATGGTCATAGTGAGATCGTTATGGCATTACGTTCAGGCCGCGCTATCCGTTTTAACGAATCTACGGTGAGACCGATGGGACGTACCGCTACGGGGGTCCGTGGTGTTACACTTGCCGGACCGGATGATGAGGTTGTTGGCATGATTAGTGTCAATAACAACGAGATCACTGTGCTGGTTGTTGCTGAAAAAGGATATGGGAAGCGGACGGATATTGAGGACTACCGGGTGACGAACCGTGGCGGTAAAGGTGTAAAAACCATTAATGTTACGGACAAAACAGGTCAATTGGTAGCCATCAAGGACGTAACGGACAACGATGATCTGATGATTATCAATAAATCCGGTATCGTGATCCGGATTGCGGTAAGTGAGTTGCGGGTGATGGGGCGGGCGACTCAGGGAGTACGCCTGATCAGCCTGAAAGGTGATGACCAGATCGCATCGGTGACCAAAGTAGAACATGAGGACGTCCAGGAAACAGAGGAGGCTCAGGAGGATGCAGCCAACGGTGCAGCATCGTCTGATACGGAAACTGATAACTAAAACGTATTGCATTAAAGATAAGTTATGCTGAAGAGAATAGCTTTTTTACCGGTTATGCTGCTTTGCTGTATCGCTATGAACGCAGCAGCCCAGTCGAATATAAAGGAAGGGAGCAATGCCTTTGCCCGGTATACGAAGAACAATGCCTTTGCCGAACTGGAAAAAGCCCGCAAGTTTTCTGATGAGGCGTACAAGCTGCGGAGGGATACGTTATCGTACCGTAATAATTTGCTCAGGGCCCTGGTATATAGTAGTCTGGCAGTGGCTGATTCAAGCCGGAAACTAAAGTATACAAGGGACCCGGTTGATGAGGCTTTGCTGGCTATGGGGAAGTTAAAGGATGAACGGCTGAACTATGAAAATGAGCCGGAGATAAACTATATCCGGAAACGGCTGAGCAACGCCTTTCTGATGAAAGCAAACCAGTCCCTGGCAGCTAAAAAAGATGCGGATGCGATGACGTTTTACCGCTCGGTAGATTCATTGAACGTAGCTGATAATGCTGAAATTGCACACAACATGGCGGTACTCAGCGAGAAACTCGGAAAGAAGGAGCAGGCTATATCCTATTACCAGGGATTTATCAGTGATCGCCGGCTGACGAAGCCGGAGTATATTATACAACTGGCAAGATTATATGAAGAGACCGGAAATAAAAGCGAAATGCGGCAGGTGCTTCTGACAGGGAGGGACCAGTTTCCCAAAAACAAAGATATCCTGTTCCAGCTGATCAATGCCTATGCCAATGCGGGGGCTTATGATGCTGTGGTGACCCTGGTGGATGAGGCGTTAACCCATGAGCCCGAAAGTGTGAACTTAAATTACCTGGCAGGGTTTGCCTACGAGGTTACCGGCGATAAAGTCCGGGCCGAAAAATT
>CAZJKM010000181.1:0-2875 GCA_964546645.1 uncultured Sphingobacteriaceae bacterium | reverse complement strand
CCCCGCGGTGGATGGGTCCGCTCCCGGCTCCCAGACGGTTGCAGCGGATAGCCCCAGCTCGGTCAGTGCTGTCAGTTCAACCCCTGACACCAGGGGGCCGGGTGCGGGCAGCACTGACCGACTGGACCGCACCGCCGAACTCATCCTGGCGCACTACGAAACCACCAGCCTCGGCGGGACTGTCCGATGTGCTTGCGGGGCAGCGTTTCCCGAATACCTGGACTGGGGCAGGCACGTCGCCGAACTCATCCACCAATCAACCGCAACAACAAAGTAGGAGAACAGGAAATGGCAACAACCACTGAGATGATCGAGGCGACTGGCGTCACCGTCGTCACTGCGACCGACCTGGCCGACATCGAAATCCCCGTGCTCGCTGGCATCCAACGGCAGGGCGACGTGCTCATCCGACCCGCGACCGTCAAGGCCGCCACTGCGGTCCCGGCTACCGGCGCACCGGTGGTCCGCGGGGAAAACGGCGGCAACACCCACGCCATCTACGCCGCGGACGGGCCAGTGTTCTGCGACACCACCGCCGCATCGACCACGGATCTACAGGTCGCGATCCTATCCGTACCGGAAGGCTCCACTGCTTACCTCGGCCATCCCGAACACGGCTACATGGGCATCGCACCCGGCGACTACGAGATCCGCCGCCAGCGGGAGATGGCCGAACAGATGCGGATGGTTGCAGACTAGTGACCACCACAAAGAAACTCACCACACTCACCGACGCACAACGCAACCGCATGGCCAGCTTCGCCCAAGAGTGGATCGAATACGGCTGGCGCACCACACCTCTCACCGAAGAGGAGTGGGCGATCTGGGAGGCCGGCGCACGGAGGTGCTACGAGTTTGCGGGTAAGCCGTGGCCGGGTGTGGTGATCCGGGTGCCGAATCCAATGGTGGGCGCGTTCGCGGCGCCGTTCGCTGCGATCGCGATCGAGCTGCACCGCCGACTCCCGGAGATCATCGCCCGGGCCGAGAAGGCTGAGCCCTCCGCCGTGGACTCCGCCGTGTACTCCGCCGTGTACTCCGCCGTGGACTCCGCCGTGTACTCCGCCGTGGACTCCGCCGTGGACTCCGCCGTGGACTCCGCCGTGGGCTCCGCCGTGTACTCCGCCGTGGGCTCCGCCGTGTACTCCGCCGTGTACTCCGCCGTGCGCTCCGCCGTGGACTCCGCCGTGTACTCCGCCGTGGGCTCCGCCGTGTACTCCGCCGTGGGCTCCGCCGTGGGCTCCGCCGTGCGCTCCGCCGTGGGCTCCGCCGTGCGCTCCGCCGTGGGAGACATAAAGCCGTTCTGGCACAGCCGATTCGGTGGCCGCACCTGGTCGTACTGGCCGGCATTCATCGCGTTCTTTCGCGACGTGGTTGAACTCCAACTCGACGGTGATACCTGGGAGCGCTCCGAATCGTACGAAGATGCCGAATCGGCTGGCTGGTGGTGGCCGGACACGGACTTCGTCATGGTCTGCGACGTGCCACACACCATTCACATCGAACCCGCCGCCGGCCAACACCGGCTGCATTGCGAAACCGGCCCCGCTGTTGCGTGGGAAGGGTGGGGACTGCACTACTGGCACGGCACCGAGGTCCCCGCCGACTTGATCGAAACCGGTTGGGATGTGCAGCGGATCATGGCCGAGGAGAACACCGAGATCCGTCGTTGCGCGATTGAGCGGATGGGCTGGGATCGGTTCGTTGAGGCTGCCGAACTCACACTGGCCGACGAGACATCCGATCCCGGCAACCCTGGCCAGATGCTCCGGTTGTACGACGTGCCGCGCAAGGTTCTCGAATGGCCAGTGCGGGTGCTGGTCGCACACAACGCCACCCGTGAACGCGACGGGTCACGCCACACCTTCGGGTTGACGGTTCCGACCGACTGCAAGACCGCGCTGTCGGCCGCGGCGTGGACGTTCGATCTGTCGGCGGACGAGTACCGCTCGCTTCAGCGGGCGTCCTAACCCAAAAGAAACGGCCCACCGGGGCGCAATCCCGATGGGCCACGACACAACCGAAAGGGGAAGTATCAACCATGATTCTACAGACAAGGCCGCGGAGGTTGCGGCGACTGGTAGCCGGAACAGCATCCGTGCTGGTGCTGGCCGGAGCCGGGATCGGCTGGGCCGGCCAGGCGCAAGCCGTTCCCGGTCAATGCGGCGGCGGGTACGCGCTCGGCCACGGCGGCGAGTTCTGCGACTCCGCGGCGTGGCCCGATGGCTCGTTCTGGCATCAGGAGCGGGTGTGCGTGTTCGGGATTTGCGGGTCGAACGGGTTCCGCGCCTGCCACGTTGACAACGGTCCCGGTGTCCCGGCGGGTCGGGTGCCGACTGACAACGATCCGGGCACGCCGTGCTGACGCGGGCGTGGTGGTCCCGCGTGTTGTGGGGTCAGAAGCCACCGAAACCAGTCCTGTCGATTTACGACCAGCTCGCCACCGCGATGCCGCTGCCGGAGCTGGACGCCGATATCTCCCTGTCGCGGTCTGTGGTCCGGGCGCATCTGGACTACCTGTATGGGGAGGCAGCGTGACGCGCGCGGACAAGGGCTCGTGGCTGCTGCTCCTCGCCGTCCCGTTCATCCTCGTCGCCGCAATCTTGTGGGCGCCGAAAGCCGCCGCAGATTCCACCGATGACGCGTTCATCGCCGCCCTGGATTCGGAGGGGATCTCGTATCCGAGTGAGCGGTACGCGATCCGCGCCGCGCATGTCCTGTGCGACGAGCTGGACCGCGGGGTCGATATCGCGGATGTGGTGCTGGATTTGGCGAAGGTGTCGTACCTGTCGGTGTCGGAGGCGGGGTTCATGGTCGGTGCGTCTGTTGGGGCGTATTGCGATTGGCACATCCTCGGGGAGATGGCCGTATGAAGTGC
>CAZJKM010000180.1:0-2914 GCA_964546645.1 uncultured Sphingobacteriaceae bacterium | reverse complement strand
CGAACCCGCTGCCCCCCGCATCGCTGATCCCCAGGCGCAGCGCCAGCGACACGTCGCGGCCGTCGAGCGTGATGACCGGCGGCAGCCCTTGGATTCCTTCCAGCACGGGGAGTTGGAGATCGTGGTCTCTCGGCGGGAATTGTTCTGGAAGGCCGGTCGGCACGACAGGTTCTCCAGCGTCGCCGCTTCCCGAATAACCCCCGCGGGCGTCAACCAGTCCCACCCCTGTCGTCTTCCGGTAATAATCCGTGGTTCCACTGGGAACCGGCATGAGCAGTCGATAACTGCCGGAAAACGTGTCGCCCGCCACCCGATCTGTTTCGTCGAAAGAATACCGGGTCGAAGTAGAGGGATACAGCCCCGAGCCGGTGCTGAAACTTCCTTGCAAGAAACCGTTCGGGCTACTCACCGAAAGAATGGCTTCCAGTCGCTGCGGGAGATGGGGCGCGGCCGGCGGCAGCACATTGAAATGCCATCCGGTCAAGCGCGGAGGAGCGGCCGCCGGGCGAAGGTTGAGGGTGGTTTGCACCGGCGGGGGGAGGTCTTCTTCGTTCTCCTCTCCGGTCAGGCCGGCCATGGCGGAAATCCGATACGTGACCCCGGCGGTGGCCCGATAGAGCAGGCGTGACAAGGGGGGCGCGAAAGGTGGGGAGGGCGAGGTCATATGGGATTCATTAGTCCAGCGCCAGAATCTGCCCGCGGTATCCGGGTAACTGGAGAACTGATTGTCTTCCTCGGACGCGGGGTAAACCAAGATCGTCACCGGCCCACTGGAACCTTCGGAATCGAAGGCATACCACCCCGTCGCCGGGGCCGTCCAGGTCGCCTGCTGGATATGATGGAGCGGGCTGTCGGTGGTCCAGGGAAGTAATGGCTGCCGCGGTGTGCTGGCCACCGCCGCCTGCCCCAGATCGACCGGCTCCGGCGGATCGAGATAAGGTGGCTCTTCCGAGAGGAATTTCAGGTCCAACGTCACGGTCAATGGCTTGCGGGGGTAAGAGGAAAGTGCGCCCATCAAATAGCTTTTCCCGGCTTCGGCGTGAAAGACCGCCCATGCGCCGGCTTGGGAAAAAGGCACATTGCCGGCGCCGCTCTCCTGCAAGGAAAGGGTCCAGTGGACCCGTTCCCATTCCGGGCTGGTCCCACCGAGTTTGAGTTGATGCCAGCCACTTTGGGAAGCGGTCCATTTCCACCAGACTTCGTAGTAGCCTTGCGTGTCTTCTTGGGAGAGGGCTTGCGCGGCGAGAGGAATCTGGAAGCCGAGATCGATGGCCGTCGCGGGGCCGGGAAGGTCGGCCTCATCAAGACGTTGGAAACGGAGGGTATAAGGCCCTTGCCAGCCGGAACGATTGCCGGTGATGCGGAGGTAAAACGTGTCATCGGCGGCAAAGGTATGCTTGCGGGCAGGCTGGCTGGTCGGGGTATAGCTATAAAAAGAGGTCAGTGAAGCCAACGCCTCCCCGCGCCAGAGAGAATACCGGAGCGAGGTTTCGGCTTCGATGTCGATCTTATACAGCCCGGTGGCGGGAATGGGCACCCGATGCCAGACCGAATCGCCGGGAGAGGTGGCACTGTGAAATTCGCCTTCTTCCCATGTCGCTCCCGAGATGCGGCCGTGGGCGACGGCTTCATGAGCCGCGGAAAACACCAGCGGCTCCGCGTCGGCGAAGTTGTCGTTGGGTGGGGGCGGGCCCAGCGAGGTGAGCCGAAAGGTGAGAAAGGAGAGGCCGGAATCGGAGGTTGCCATGCTGGTGCCGGTGCCGGTGGAGCGCGGGCCGACCGAGGTAACATAGGGCGTGATACCGGCCAGAAACCGATACCGCGTTCCCGCCGTGGCGCGGAACACGCGCGGCTCCCACACGATGCCATTGCGGACATACGGAGCGCCGCCGAGCGGCACCGAGGGCACTTGGGTCAACGTGTCGAAGGTGTCTCCCTGATACACCACGGCGCCGGGGTCATAACCGGTGGTGGAATAATAAGTGTCTCCCTTGGAGCCGGTGGTGGTTTCCGCACGATACATGCCGTCCCGCGGACACACCCACGTGAACCAAAGCGAACCGACGACGATCCTGGGTTCGTCCAATTCGAGGGTGAGCGGCGAGGTGCGCTGCGTGATCTCGAAATTTTCCACCGAGCCGAGGTCATACGGTTCGGCGAAGGCATCCCCCCTCACGGGCGGACCGAGGTGGAAGGAAAAATCCCCCTCGTTGTTGGAAGCGAGCCGCAGGTAAAGTGTTTCCCCGGCGATGGCCTGAAAGAGGGTGCGCGGTCGGTTGCTGCTGGGATATTCTCCATACTGGTTGGCCTTGAGTGAGGTCAGCGCGTCCAGCGTCGTGCCACGAAAGACCTCGATGTTCCAAATCTCGGGGGACACCGGCGTGGCCATATACCATCCCGTGGCGGGGACGGTCCACCGCCGCCACACGGTGGGGTTTTCCTGGAACACCGCCGGCTCGCCAGGCTCCTGCGTGGCGTTGAAGAAAGGCACGGTCACCACGCCCGTCGCGTCCAGCGCCATCGAGGGCGCGGTCGCGAAGTCATCCCCTTCGGCACGCTCCGCCAGCGGGCGGAGCATAATCTGAAAAGCCGTTTGTTGCGTTTCCAAGCTCGCCACTTGCACGAGATACCGCGTCCCCGCTTCGGCCCGGAAGCGACGCGCGCGGTCCGTGCCGCCGAGTTCCCGCGCGGCCGACAACGACGCCGACTCCACCGGGGACGCGTTTTCAGTGGGAGGCGTGGCAAACACCAACACGGACGGTTGCAAATGCAGCAGTTCCTCTGTGCGCCGCACCCGCACTTCGACATGCCCCGAGGCGGGCGCGGTCCACGCATACCATACCGTGAGGACAGGCGTCTGGTTATAAGGCAGAAACTCCCCCGGTTCGCTGGTGGCCTCGCGGGTCGTGCCTGC
>CAZJKM010000179.1:0-2976 GCA_964546645.1 uncultured Sphingobacteriaceae bacterium | reverse complement strand
AAGAGGATTCCGTCGGTGTCATCATCCTTGGTGAGTACACCGGCATTGAAGAGGGTGACGAAGTTCGCTCCACCGGCCGCATCGCTTCGGTGCCGGTCGGTGACGCGCTGATCGGCCGCGTGGTGAACGCGCTCGGTCAGCCGGTTGACGGCAAAGGTCCGATTCAGACCGACCTGAGCCGCCCGATCGAGCGGATCGCGCCGGGCGTCGTGCTCCGGCAGGACGTCGATCAGCCGCTGCAGACGGGCATCAAGTCGATCGACTCGATGATCCCGATCGGCCGCGGCCAGCGTGAGCTGATCATTGGCGACCGCCAGACCGGCAAGACCGCTATCGCCCTCGATACGATCATCAATCAGAAGGGCCTCGGCGTTATCTGCATCTACGTCGCGATCGGCCAGAAGCAGGCCCAGGTCGCGCAGGCGGTGCGCACGCTCGAGCAGCATGGCGCCATGGAGCACACCATCATCGTGATGGCGGCCGCTTCCGACCCCGCCTCGCAGCAGTACATCGCGCCGTTCGCCGGTTGCGCCATGGGCGAAGAGTTCATGGAGAACGGCAAGGCCGCGCTCATTGTTTACGACGATCTTTCCAAGCACGCGTGGGCGTACCGCCAGGTGTCGCTGCTCATGCGCCGTCCTCCGGGACGTGAAGCCTACCCGGGCGACGTTTTCTACCTGCACTCGCGCCTGCTCGAGCGGGCCGCGCGCATGAACGACAACCTCGGCGGCGGATCGCTGACGGCGTTGCCGATCATCGAGACGCAGGCGGGTGACGTTTCCGCGTACATCCCGACCAACGTGATTTCGATCACCGACGGTCAGATCTTCCTTGAAGCCGATCTCTTCTATGCCGGCGTTCGCCCGGCCGTGAACGCCGGTATCTCGGTGAGCCGCGTCGGTGGCGCCGCTCAGATCCGGGCGATGAACAAGGTCGCGGGGCGCCTGCGCCTCGATATGGCCGCGTTCCGCTCGCTCGCCGCGTTCGCGCAGTTCGGCTCGGATCTCGATCCGGCCACCAAGGCTCAGCTCGATCGCGGTCAGCGGCTGACGGAGGTCCTCAAGCAGGGCCAGTACCAGCCGCTGCCGGTGCAGGAAGAAGTCGCGTCGATCTGGGTCGCCACCAACGGCTACCTGGACAACGTGCCGGTTGACGATGTGCGTGAGTTCGAGGAGTCGTTCCTCAACTACATGCGCGCCACCGGCGCCAGCGTGCTCGAACGCATCGTGACCGAGAAGTGGGACGATCCGCTGATCGCCGATCTGAAGAAGGTCGCCGACGATTTCAAGGCGGGTTCGAAGTGGGCTACGGCTCGCTAGGTTTGCGGCACGTGCCGGCTGACTAGCCGGCGCGGAAGGAGGAGATCGTGGCGAGTCCACGTGAAATACGCCGCCGCATCCGGTCGGTACGCAATATCTCGCAGATCACGCGGGCCATGGAAATGGTCTCCGCTTCGAAGATGCGGCGCGCCCAGCAGCGGGTGACGAGTTCGCGCCCGTACGCCGAGCGGCTGCAGGGTGTGATCGCCGATCTGGCGACGTTGCAACTGGCGCCGGAGGATCTGGCGAAGTTCCCGTTGCTGACGCACCGCGAGATCAAGAACGCCGCGATCATCGTGGTGGCGCCGGACAAGGGCCTGACCGGCCCGCTGAACTCGAACATTCTTCGCCGCGCGTCGAGCTTCATTCTCAAGGAAGCGACCGTGCCGGTGAAGGTGATCGCGGTCGGCAAGAAATCGCGCGATTACATGGCGCGCGCCGGTCAGAACCTGATCGCGAGCTTCACCGATCTCGGCGACAACTTCGAACTCGATCAGGTGCGGCCGATCGCCCAGGCGGCGGTTGACCAGTTCATCCAGGGCGAGGTCGATGCGGTCTACCTGGTCTACGCGCGGTTCGTGAATACGCTGACCCAGGTGCCCGATGTGAAGCAGCTTCTGCCGATCGAGCAGCCGGAAAGCGGCGGCGAATTCGGCGAGTACATCTTCGAGCCGAGCCCGAACGAGGTGCTGGAGCAATTGCTGCCCCGGTACGTCGAGATTCAGGTGTACCAGACCCTGCTCGAGGCCACGGCCTCGGAGCACTCGGCGCGCATGGTGGCGATGCGAAACGCTACCGACAACGCCAAGGATCTGGTGAAGGAACTCGATCTTTCCTACAACAAGGCGCGACAAGCCTTGATTACCCGCGAAGTCGCCGAGATCTCGGCTGGAGCCGCGGCCGCGGGGAACTAGCGACTGGGTTCGAACCGGCGCGCGCCGCGCCGGACAAATGTGCCGGCGCATCGACGTAGCAATGATCCGGGGCGTGGCGCGCGCCCGATCAGCAAATCCGGATGAGGAGTCAAGGCATGGTTGCCGCTGCAACTGGAGTAACGGGGAAGATCGTACAGGTCCTCGGCCCGGTCGTTGATATCGAATTCCCCGCGGGGCATCTGCCGGAGATCTACAACTCGTTGCAGATCACGCGCGATGACAACTCGGTCCTGGTCCTTGAGGTGCAGAGCCACCTCGGGAACGACTGGGTGCGGGCGGTCGCGATGTCCTCCACCGATGGCCTTCGCCGCGGGATGGACGTTGTCGATACCGGCAAGTCGATCGCGGTGCCGGTCGGCAAGGAAACGCTCGGCCGCATTCTGAACGTGGTCGGTGAGCCGATCGACCAGGCTGGTCCGGTCGAGGCGGTCAACACCTCGCCGATTCACCGGATCGCGCCGCGCTTCGATGAGCAGGCGACCTCGGTCGAAGTGTTTGAAACCGGCATCAAGGTCATCGACCTGATCGCGCCGTTCACCAAGGGTGGCAAGACGGGCGTGTTTGGTGGCGCGGGCGTCGGCAAGACGGTGGTTATCACCGAGCTGATCCGCAACATCGCCGCCGTTCACCAGGGCTACTCGGTGTTCGTGGGCGTGGGCGAGCGGACCCGTGAGGGTACTGCGCTCTACGGCGAAATGGCCGCTTCGGGCGTGCTTGGCCAG
>CAZJKM010000178.1:0-2994 GCA_964546645.1 uncultured Sphingobacteriaceae bacterium | reverse complement strand
GCGATCGGGCTGGGGCTGGCCGATGACGCCTGGCAGGTGACGAATCTCTGGTGCGACGCCTGCGGACGGCAACACCTGCTCGGACGCTGGTCGGAAGATGGTGGATTCCGGCTCGACTGCCCCTCCTGCACATTGCTCGGTGGGCATCGCTCCCATCACACGAGTGCAGACAGAGAGATGGTGGCCGGTTTGCGCTCGTTCGGTGCCGCCGCGCGTCGGATCATGCGAGACCTGTACCTGGAGTCGACGGCTGGATACACCGATCCCGATACCTGTCCGCTGTGCAATGGAACGGCCGAGATGATCCGGTTCGGGACCACCACTCCCAGTCTCTTCGAATTCTGGCTGCGCTGTACGTCGTGCGGAGCCATCCGCTACCGGTCATCCATAGGAGTGGTTGGCAGTCATCCCACGTTCCAACGGTGGATGAAGCAGGAACGCCGGGTGGCCTTCGATCCCTCCTCGCCTCTCATCGAACGCGATGGCCGGGAAGCCGTCACCCTCCGGTGGAACAGCCTGACCAGCGGCAGCACCTGGGAAGCCGTCAGTGACAGGCTCACCCTGCGCCACCATCTGATCGCGATTGATGGCCGCCCGCTCCCGATCGGCGATGCGGCCGGCCCAGACGAGTCATGACCGCAACCACAACCAGCAATCTGCCGGGAACGGAGCGGAATTCGCGGCCGGAAGCCTTTGGCCACGCCTTCATCATTGCCATCACCAACCTCTGGTGGTTGTTCCGCCTGGTCGCCGCTGCCGCCCCACGATCGGTCCGCCGCTGGCTCCTCCTGGTCCTCGTCGGGGGCATTGCCGTTCCGGTGCAACTTTGGGCCACGAAGGGTGTCGCCGATAACCTGCAGGAACGACTCACAGGTGGCGCAGGCGAGGCGATGTGGTGGTTTGCGGCGCTCTGGGTCGGCCTCGCCTCGTTCTCCATGCTGGCCGAACAGGCCGAAGGGACACTGGCCGCAACCGCCCGCGAACGTGGTGGATCGACGATCGCTGCCGCCGTCCTCGACCAGGCCACGCGAGTCGATCTCGCCTCCTTCGAGCAGCAGGATTTCTACGACAAGACCTCGCTGGTGTTGACCAGTGCCGAAGGCCAGGCCACCAGCGTGCTGGAACAAATCATGCGCACGATCTGGGCGCTCCCCCGGGTCACGACTTCGGCCGTGGTGCTGTTCGCCTTCGACTGGCGCCTGGCGCTAATCGCGATCCTGCCCCTGATCCCAGCGAACTGGATCTGGTTCGCCTCAGGCACCACCTACTGGAACGTCTTTCAGCAACAGACCCGGGAACGCCGCCTGGCTGCCTCCTACGCCCGGCTGCTCACCAGCCGCGAAGGGGCAAAGGAAGTCAGGGTGTTCGGGCTCGCCCCAACTCTCATCGCCCGCTGGGAAGACTCGTTCCTCCAGGCCGCCAAAGACCTGCGCCGCCGCGGCTTCCAGATCGGTCTGCGCCAGCGCGGCGCCAACCTCGGCAGTCTCACGGTGATGCTACTGGGGCTGGCCTGGTTCGTCTCGGTCGCCCCCACGGGAGCGTCGGCCGGCACCATCGTGATCGTCGTTGGATCGTTCTTCACGCTCTACGGGAACGTCATCAATCTGGCCCAGCCAGTCCAGCAACTTGGCCAGGCGGCGGGATTCGCCCGTGACCTGCGCGGGTTCCTCACCCGGCCAACCGAAACGGGACCGCTTGCGGCCCTCCCCGCCATCACCCGCCCGCGAGGCGAACTCCGGCTCGACCACGTCACGTTCGCCTATCCTGGCGCGGAGACGCCAACCCTCGCGGACATCTCGCTGACCGTGCCGGCCGGCACCACCATCGCCCTCGTCGGCGAGAACGGCGCCGGGAAAACCACGCTCGTCAAACTGATGCTGGGGCTCTACCAACCGGATGCCGGGCAGGTGCTGCTGGACGGCACCGACCTCGTCATGCATGCTCCAGCTGCCGTTCGCCAGCACTTCTCGGGTGTCTTCCAGCATTTCGTCCGCTACCCGGTTTCAGCCCACGACAACGTCACGCTCGGCAACCACCTGCCGGATGACCAGGTCGAACGCGCGCTGGGACTGGCCGGTCTGCCCCACCTCGCCGAGCGGCTGCCAGACGGACTCGCGACTGTCCTGGCGCCCGACCTCGGCGGAACGGATCTCCCGGGCGGCCAGTGGCAACGGATCGCGATCGCCCGGGCCGGGGTTCGCGATGCCTGCCTCCTGGCGCTCGACGAGCCGACTGCCGCCCTGGACCCGCTAGCCGAAGTCGCAATCTTCCGCCAGTTCTCCACGCTCGCGCAGCAGCGCACGACGATCCTCGTTTCCCACCGGCTCGGGATCGCCCGGCTCGCCGACCGGATCGTCGTGATGGAAGGCGGCCGGATCGTCGAACAGGGTACGCATGACGAGTTGCTGGCCCAGGCAGGATCGCAGTATGCGGCGATGTGGAACGCCCAGGCGGGGTGGTACCAATGACCGTCAGCCTGCAGGACATCACCCGATTCGAAAGAACGCCTTCACGATGGAGGGCCACCCTGCGCCTGGTGGGACAAGTGGCGCGGGCGAATCCACTGCCGCTGACCGTGCTCCTGCTCTTCGTCGTCTTTGCCAGCGCCCGGGTTGGCGTCTACGTCGCCGCCGAGGGTGCGTTCGTCGACGCGTTGCTGGCCACCGATGGCCGCCAGGTCCTGACCTGGGCAATGATCTGGATCGCGACCAACGCGGTCGAAGAGTTCTACTGGGTGATCAAACCCTGGCTGTTCGCCATCGTCCGCGACCACGCCACCCACCGGATCCAGAAACAGGTGCTGGAGCGAGCCGCGGCCGTCCCGCTGGTTTCCTACGAGCAGGGGCCGTTCTTCGCCCGGTTGCAACGCGCCAGCGACGATATCGGCACCAAGCTCTCCGACCTGCTGATGTCGCTGATCGACACGTTGCAGGTGTTCGTGATGGGCGCCTCGATTGCCGTCACGCTCTGGTTCGTCTCCCCCTGGCTGACCCC
>CAZJKM010000177.1:1941-3042 GCA_964546645.1 uncultured Sphingobacteriaceae bacterium | reverse complement strand
AGATAATCGTCCGATAACGGAGTTGATCTGTTGCGTGGTTCAGTACCTGTCTTCCATGATGCCGTATAATAACTCCGTCAGCGAAGAGATATGTGACGCCAGGGAGTATACATATTGCCCGGGGGAAGATAACAAGCCGGTCACGGGAAAGATATGTTGTCTGGTTCCGTATATATATTGTGTGATGGAGAATGACAATTCCGTCATGGAAGGTCACAGAAAGGAAGGTCCCGTCTGCTTTTGTACCCGCCTGATGAATGCTGCCTGTATCAGACGGGTCAGCGGCCCGGCCTGATCGCCGGTCGTGGATACTGCTGCCCCATTACGGATCGTCCCGACGGCCAGTACCTGGACAGTTGTACCCGTTAGGAATACCTCATCCATCTGCGCCAGTTCCTCCACAGGGATGGCTTTTTCCTGAACAGGGATATGGAGTTCCCCGCACAGGTCGATCACCACCCGGCGGGTGATCCCCGAAAGGATGAAGGGCGTTTCCGGATGGGTGTACACCACTCCGTCCCGTACGAGAAATAAGGAGGTGTGCGATCCCTCTGTCATAACGCCATTGCGGTGGAAAATGTTTTCATCCGCACCCTGCCTGTAGGCATTTTCATTAGCCATGACATTGGCTATCAGCGAAACAGACTTGATGTCGCAACGGTGCCACCGCACATCTGCCGAAACCACCGTAGTGGCCAGTCGTTGTTCAAAGCCTTTCAGTGCCAGCGGAAAGGTATACATCAGCACGGTGGGCGTACTTTGTGCCGGGAACCGGTGGGCGCGGGGGGCTGCACCCCGGGTGACCTGCATATATACTGCCCCGTCCCCATCAGGTAACGCAGCTTTGTCTATGGCCTCAAAAATGTGGTCCCGGAGAGACAGGGAGTCGAATGTTATACCTGTTTCGTGCAGTCCGGACTGCAGGCGCTGCAAATGCTCCCGCAGCGTAAACGGCCGGTTGTTATAACAGGGAATAACTTCGTAAACACCGTCACCCAGCATAAAGCCGCGGTCAAATACCGATACAGTAGCCTGGTCGTGGGGCATCCATTGCCCGTTGAGCCATACCTCCTTCGGATAAGGTTTTTGCATTACCATAAA
>CAZJKM010000177.1:0-1841 GCA_964546645.1 uncultured Sphingobacteriaceae bacterium | reverse complement strand
TGTTTATTTTCGCGGAAGGGTGGTAAATAGTGATGGGAACCCTGTGGAGTTCGCCCTTATTCGGTATGAGGAGGGGAAACTGACGGTCAGTTCCGATAACAGGGGAAACTTTTTGTTTCCGACCATTCCCGGTTCATCCGTCATTTCCGTCCGTATTACTTTTGTAGGCAAAAAAACGATCGAACAACGGTTTCAGATGGCTGACACCGGCAGGGAACACCTTTTCCGGCTGGAAGACCTGAGCCTTACCTTAGATGAGGTGACCGTTACACCGCAGTTTAAACACAGTGATATTTCCAACTCCTCTATAATCTTCGGCCGGCAGGCCATTGAGCAGGTCATGGCATTCAGTTTGTCAGATGTGCTGAACATGCTGCCGGGTAAAAAGACATTACCTCCGACCCTACATAACCCTGCCCAGCTGACATTACGTTCCAACTTTGCCGCCAATGGCGCCTTGTCCAATATGAACAATGCGTTCGGGACAGCCATTATCATGGATGGCATTGCCCTGTCCAACGATGCCAATATGCAAAACCGGAATGTCGGTAAATTCGGATTGGCGGGATCAACCGTTTCGCAACAGATTATCGGCTCTTTTGATGTGCCGTTTTCGGGAATCGACCTGAGGGATATCCCCGCGGATAATATCGAGCGCATAGAGGTCATTCAGGGGGTAGCCAGTGCGGAATACGGCAACCTAACCGATGGTGCCGTCATCATCGACCGGCAGGCGGGCAATACGCCTTATCTGCTTAACGTGCGTACGAGTGGGGCATCTGTAGGATATGCCGGTTCAAAGGGTTTCTCGTTAGGGCCAAAAGCCGGGGCAATCAACCTCGGCTTCAACCAGCTGAACAGCATCAATGATCCGCGCACCTCCAATCAGGCTTACAAACGTACCAGCCTGAACCTGATGTGGACGGTAACTCCCGAGAAATGGTTTAAAAATACGCTTTCAGTGGATTATAATTACCGGAATGATGATCGGAAGGCGGATGAGGATGATAACGGCCGTCGTACTCTGTATGCCAGGACATATGGTATCCGTATAGGGAACAGAAGCAACATATTGATCAATAAACCCTGGTTGCGGCAGGTCGGTATTACAGCCGGCTACAATGACTCCCGTTCGGAAACAAAGGGAACCATGATGATTAACAGTGGCCCGAGACCCGTTGCCGATAAGGATACTAACGGGATTTATGAAGGGTACTATATCCCGGGAACGTTTACTGCTACTGAACATATTAAGGGCCGGCCGGTTAATTTCGATGCATCGGTCAGCCTGAGCAATTCGGTAACCACCGGACGCGTGACCCACAACCTGACTGCAGGCGGCAATATCAATTACTCAGACAATCTGGGTGAAGGGGTTGTGTTTGATCCGTCGAAACCGCGCTGGGCAAATCAGAGTTTCCAGAATGAGCGACCCTACAGTTATGATCTGTTACCGGCCCTGAAAAACTTCGGAGCCTATGTACAGGACCAGTTCACCATCCCGGTGGGGAAACGGCAGCTGCAGCTGAACGCCGGCCTGCGGATGGATGTACAGAACGGGTATGCTTCCTGGCAGCCACGGATTAACGGCCGGTTCAGTTTTAACCGGCATTGGCAGGCCAACCTGGCATTCGGTAAGGCGACGAAAGCACCCTCCATGGCGCACCGTTATCCGGGGCCGGTATATTTTGACATCCCCCTGCTGAATAGCTATACCGGGGATATCCGCGAAAGTGTGGCGCTCTACCTCACCGAGAAGATCACACCGGATAACAGCAATCTGCGCCCATCGCGTTCCACGCAGGCAGAAGGGGGCGTGCAGGTTTCCTATCCGCTTTTCC
>CAZJKM010000176.1:0-3061 GCA_964546645.1 uncultured Sphingobacteriaceae bacterium | reverse complement strand
ACGCTGCCTGTAATCTCTCCCAGATGATGCAACGCCTGGCGGATGTCCATTGCGAGGAAATCAGACGTAACAGGATGGTCAATACCATGAAGTACCTGCATAAGCGATTCATTTGTTTTCTGCAGGGCTTCCAGGTGGCGGATATTGGTTACCAGCACATCATCGGTATGCAGGTTGTGCAGATCGACTTTTCGTAGTATTTCTGCTTTCAGCTCATCAATCCCTGCGTTGTTTTTGGCCGATATAAATACCGGGGCAATCTGTTCCAGCATTTCCCGGTGTTCATTGCGAAGCAGATCCGTTTTATTGACCACTGTCACAAAAGGCACGTTAAGTTGCTTCACCTCCTCTATCTGACTGTTGATCTCATCCATATCGTCCTGCTGCGGATCGGCCAGGTAGATGATCAGGCGTGCCTGCCGCATCTTTTCACGGGTGCGCTCCACTCCCTTGGCTTCAATCACGTCCTGTGTATCGCGGATACCGGCCGTGTCAATAAACCGGAAGGTAACACCCTGGATATTCATTTCGTCTTCAATGGTATCACGGGTGGTACCGGCAATATCCGAAACAATGGCACGCTCTTCGTTCAGCAGGGCATTCAGCAAGGTCGATTTGCCGACATTGGGCTTACCGGCTATCACCACCGGTACGCCGTTTTTCAGGGCATTACCCTGCTCAAACGAGGCAATGAGCTTCCGGATCACCGCGTGGATTTCCAGTACAAGGCTTTTAAGCTGGCTGCGGTCGGCAAACTCCACGTCCTCTTCCGAAAAATCGAGCTCCAGTTCAATGAGCGAGGCAAAGTGAATAAGTTGCTCGCGCAGTTTGGCCAGCGCCCTGGAAAAGCCGCCCCGCATCTGCTGCATGGCCACCTGATGCGAAGCCGCTGAGTTGGAGGCGATCAGGTCAGCCACCGCTTCCGCCTGCGACAGATCCATGGCACCATTGAGAAAAGCACGCAGGGTGAACTCACCCGGACGGGCGGCACGGGCACCATGCCGCATCAGCAATTGGATAATCCGGTCTACGATATAGCGGGAATTATGGGTGGAAATTTCCACCACATGCTCCCTGGTATAAGACCGGGGTGCGATGAAAAGAGACACCAATACCTCATCCAGCACCTCATCCCCATCCCGGATGGTGCCAAAATGGATGGTATGGGAAGATTGCTTTTCCAGGTCTTTACCATAGAACACCTGGTTGGCAACAGACACGGCGCCGGGCCCCGATAAACGGATCACCGCAATAGCCCCGCTACCTGTAGCCGTAGCCAATGCCACAATAGTATCTGAATAAACGATCTTTGACGCCGACATGGGGCAAAGGTACGGATAGTTCCCCGCACTCAGCGATCTTTATGCTGTCTGCTGCGACGGATCATCGCGCCGAAATCAATCCCCAGATCCATAGCTTCCACCGCCTGCACAATACGCCGTGTGCGGGTCTCTTCTGTTTTTGCCTGATTGATGTGGTTGATAAAATAGTTGCGGTGCGATTTGGTCAGATTCATAAAAGCTTCGTGAAGCCGCTCATCTTCCAGCAGGCAGACTTCCAGGTCCTCCGGAATCTCTATCCTGAATTCCGTGTCTTCTTCCAAGGAAAGCTGAAGCACATCTCCTTCTTTTTTCTGTAATATGCGCCGCATGCCGCCGTTAACAGGCAGGATAAAATTTCCTTCTCCCATCGGTACCAGTGCGATGCCGGCAAACGGGTGACCGCCAATAGTCCCTTTAACCCGGAACCAGGTATGGCAGCCGGGTTTTAACTGCTGAGCAAGTGAAACGGGGACATCAATGTACGACCAGCCGGACTTCTCTCCTTTATTTTCGAACCGGAAGATTTCTGCTGTGAATGAAACCATGATACCAAAGATAAGTATCGTTTTCAATAGGTGCAAACGACGCTACATCTCCCCTTCCACGCCAAGCCCGAACAGGGCGAAGTCGTATTTAACCGGATCATACGGATCAAGCAGGCGCAGGTTTTCCGTCAGTTCAACGGCCGTCAGCCAATCAGTCTGTTTGCGTGATATCAGTCCGAGGCGTCTTGCCACCCGTTCGACATGCACATCACATGGTGCGATGAGCTGTGCCGGCGTTAACCTGTTCCACAAACCAAAATCAACCCCCTTGTTGTCCCGGCGTACCATCCACCGTAAAAACATATTCAGCCTTTTGCAGCTCGATTTCTGCAAGGGCGAGCTGATGTGCTTACGGGTACGGGGGGGAGCATCAGGTAAACTAAAAAAATACCCACGGAAGTGATTCAGGGCCTGTTCTGCCGTAACAGCAGGCAGCGTCAGCCGGCCGGCATAACAAACCGGTGAACTGAGCTCATCTGCCCCTCCGGCCCGTTCCCTGGCATCCATAAACTCTTCCCGGAACTCTGAAGAAGGCGGACGGGGGACGAACGCATCTTCCAGGGAGAGAAATTGCTCATAATGCTGCCGGAAAAAGCTGACGAAATACAACAGATCTGTATCATTGAACGTACGATGCTTAAAACCCAGCAATGCTTTCAGGTCCGGTTCATGATGATGGCGGATAAAGTCATAAGGCACCCCATCCATGCGTTGTATCAGTTCGGTGCATTTGGCGATAATGGTCTTTCGTTGCCCCCAGGCCAGCACCGCTGCAAAAAAACCCACGATCTCCACATCCTGCTTTTGTGTAAAACGATGGGGAATACAAATCGGATCATTCGCAATAAAACCCGGCTGGTTATATTGTTCGACCTTACGATCCAGAAAGTCTTTTAAATCTGTCACGATCCCTTACTCACCTATTATCCTTGCTCACCCACTTTACCTACTACACTAATACGCTCTGGCAAACAGTACCCGCTGTTTACTGGGGTTACCTGTTACGATACAAACACCCTCTTCCTGCTTACTGTCCAGCGGGATACAGCGGATGGTTGCCTTTGTCTCTTCCTTGATGCGTTTCTCTGTTTCGGATGTTCCGTCCCAATGAGCTGAAACAAAGCCGCCCTGATCATCCAGTACCCGTTTAAACTCGTCATAGCTATCCACCTCGCGGGTATTCTCGGTCCGGAA
>CAZJKM010000175.1:0-3110 GCA_964546645.1 uncultured Sphingobacteriaceae bacterium | reverse complement strand
GCTCTGCTTGCTGTACATGGAAAGGCTTGCCGCTTTCATCGTATTTTAAGGTGGAGCTTTGCAGGTGCATACCGTTTTCTGCCGCCCAGACAGCAGTCGCGTTGGAAGCGGCTCCCCACCAGATACGTTCCCGTAACCCCTCCGCGTATGGTTCCAAACGTAACAGGCCCGGTGGATTCGGGAACATCGGATAGGGGTTAGGCCGGGCAAATCCGACACCCTTTAGTTTATCCAGAAATTCCAGTGCTTTGCGGCGCCCCATATCAGCATCGGTTTCTCCTTCGGCCAGCTCATAACCAAAATAACGCCAACCGTCGATCACTTGTTCGGGAGAACCCCTGCTGATCCCCAGTTGCAATCGCCCTTCCGAAATTAAATCGGCAGCACCGGCATCTTCCACCATGTACAGCGGGTTTTCATAGCGCATGTCAATGACACCGGTTCCAATTTCTATGTTGCTTGTTTTGGCACCGATAGCTGAAAGCAACGGAAACGGTGACGCCAACTGAGCTGCAAAATGATGTACCCGGAAATAGGCACCATCTAACCCCATTTCCTCGGCAGCAACAGCCAGATCGATGGACTGGAGCAGTGTGTCACTGGCTGTACGGGTTTCATAGGCCGGATGATTGGCCCAATGCCCAAATGATAAGAATCCTATTTTCTTCATAAATAATTCTTCTGATTATAAGTAGCCGCTACAAAGGTAACGATTATCATTGTTCACGGCCGGCAAAATAAAATCTGTCAATGATTGGTTTCTCAAAATATTTGTATACCTTTATAGCAATTAATTAAATATTTATTTTTTATTCAAAATGCCATGCAAGAAGGCGTAGTTAAATTTTTCAATGAAACCAAGGGTTTCGGATTCATCACCCCCAGTGACGGCGGACGTGAAATTTTTGTCCATTCGTCAGGGTTAAAAGACCGTATTCGCGAAAACGACGATGTTTCATTCGAAGTAGCCCAGGGCCAGAAAGGCCCGAGCGCGGTAAATGTAAAATTGATTTAATCTTTTTTTCAGATATTGTGTAAAACCATCCGGTCAATGCAGGCCGGATGGTTTTTTTGTTTTTCCTTTCATTAGTTCCATTCCTCTTTCATACCCCCCCTTGAGATGTCCAAAATCAGCTTCAATAATACCAACAAAGCTTTTTCAGCTGCGTTACGGTCCAGGGTCAGCAATTATTTCACAACCCACAACCTGTCGAATACCGGCAATCGCCGGTTGTATATTAAAAGCATTACCCTTTTAGCAGGGGCGGCGGGCCTGTACGGTGTCCTGCTGCTGGTTTCTCTGCCGGCCTGGTTATCCGTATTGCTCTGTATAGTACTGGGTGTACACCTGGCAGCCATTGGCTTTAATATTATGCATGAAGGAGGGCATCAGAGCTTCTCAAAAAAAACGTGGCTGAACAACATCTCTGCCTACACCCTGAACATGCTGGGAGGAACCATTTATTTCTGGAAACAGAAACATAACATCAGCCATCATACGTATACCAATGTGGATGGGCTGGATCATGATATTGATGTGAAATTTATGCGGATACATGCCGACCAGCCGCATCGTTGGTTCCACCGCTTCCAGTTTGCCTACTGGTTTGTGTTATATGGCATATCCTACCTTGCCTGGGTGCTTTTCCAGGACTTTGAAAAATATTTCTCAGGCAAGATGGGGATTAAAGCAGAGCGGAAAGCCATGCCATTGCGGGAACACTTCATTTTCTGGGGAACGAAAACCTGCTATGTGCTGTTTTACCTGGTTATTCCGGTTTGTATGGTCGGCTGGTTGCCGGCCCTGCTGGGTTGGTTGATTGCAGGTGTGTCCTGCGGGTTATGCCTGGCCGTAGTATTTCAGCTGGCCCACGTGGTGGAAGACACACAGTTCCCGGTGGCAGATACCGGCTCAGGCAAGATTGAGGAGGAATGGATGGTGCATCAGCTCAGTACGACAGCCAACTTTGCCACCGGCAGCCGTGCCGTATCCTGGTTACTCGGCGGACTGAACTTTCAGGTGGAACATCACCTTTTCCCGCGCATCAGTCACGTACACTACCCGGCTGTTAACCGGCTGGTGAAGGCTACCTGCGCAGAGTTCGGTGTGACGTACCTGGAGTACCGCACCATGGGGCAGGCCTTCCTGTCACACCTGCGGCATATCTACCGGCTTGGCCGGGCTTAGATTTTGCGGACCAGTTCGGCCTGGAGACCTCGCGGTCCTTTTTGTGCGGAATACTCTACTTTATTGCCGGTGACGAGGGATATGCTGGGGTCTGCCAGTTGATTGACATGGACAAAAATACGTTCCTGTGTCCGTATATTGCTGATGAAGCCATAGCCTTTTGCAGCATCGAAATACGTGATGATTCCCTGTGGTAAAGCGTTTGGATCGGGAGGAGCCTGCCGGGGTGTATCGATCGCAATATCCTCCAGCGCCACCTTCCGGGCTTTTTGGGGATCGGGTGGCGTCGTTGAGAGGTTACCGTTCTCGTCAACGTAAGCAATCATGTCTTCCAGGCTTTTGTTTTTGCCTGCCGGCTCCATCCGCTTATCGTCACGGCGCTGCTCTTTTTCTTTCCGCTTCTGAAGTTTCTTTTTGTTACGTTCTTTTTTATTGAATGTTTCTGCCATTGTATTGTTCAATTATTGTTATCGGAGGCTTAACAGTACGGATGCTGTACCGATGCGACACGCTTCTGCTCAGATACGGTCTGTAACCCCGTAGCGGTATCCCGATGAAATGAATAAGGGCTATCAGGAAGGACAGCGCAAAGATACAATTTTTTTTGATATCTGCCACCTGAAGGGGGGAAGTTGCGCTGTTGGCGGGTAGTTGCTATGTATAGGATTAACCAAAACAAAACCATACCTTTACCCGCGAGGATACAGCACGTCGTTATTCATCAGGGCCAGCCTTATTTGCCGCAGCCAACGTGGGTTTCAACCACTCTGACCATCCTGAACGATTTTTCAGTAAGCAGCAACAGGCGACATGAAGCTATTGGACCATGTATTGGAAACACCGTCCTACGGATGGACAGACGCCACCGGAGCGTTAAGTAAGCCGGACAATTACCGGATACTAAAGGAATTTTTTAACAGAA
>CAZJKM010000174.1:0-3136 GCA_964546645.1 uncultured Sphingobacteriaceae bacterium | reverse complement strand
GGAGCGGGATTGGGATTTTTAGGTCAGCCATATCTTTCGTTCGGCAATACATCTGTGCCGAAAGGCAAAAGGATCGGTATCATCGGGTTGGATACCTCTCATAGCATTGCATTTGTCAAGGCATTGAATGCCGACAAACCAGAGGCTGCCCTGAAAGGCTACCGGGTTGTAGCAGCTTATCCATTTGGCAGTAAAACGATAGAAAGCAGTTTCAAGCGGATTGACGGTTTTACAGAAGATGTCAAGAAACTGGGGGTCGAAATTGTCAGCTCTATCGCCGCCCTGCTCAAAAAAGTAGATGTTGTCATGCTCGAAACAAACGATGGACGTTTGCACCTTGAACAGGCATTGCCTGTCCTGAAAGCACGTAAGAGACTTTTTATTGATAAGCCGATTGCTGCTTCCCTGAAAGACACCAAGGCCATCTTTGATGCATCCATTAAATATAAAACGCCGCTGTTTTCTTCGTCATCACTTCGGTATATAGATAATCTTGCCTCTATGCGGGATGGCAGCCTGTTGGGTAAACTGACGGGCGCGGATACCTTCAGCCCTGCATCCCTTGAGTCTACCCATCCGGATCTGATGTGGTACGGTATTCATGGCGTGGAGATCCTTTACACCATCCTGGGCGTAGGTTGTGAATCGGTGGTACGGGTACACCATCCTGATACAGATATTGTAGTGGGGACATGGGCTGACGGTCGTATTGGCACTTACCGCGGGCTGCGTGCCGGAAAGACGGGCTATGGTGGAACTGTTTTTGGTGAAAAGGGGCTGGCTACCATAGGGAAATATAATGGTTATACGCCCCTCCTGTATGAAATCATCAATTTCTTTGAAACCGGTATTGTTCCCGTTGCTCCCGAAGAAACCACTGAGATAGTGGCGTTTATTGAAGCTGCGGACGAGAGTAAACGCCAAAACGGAATTCCCGTTAAAATAAGCGATATCAAGAAGCGGGCGGGAATTTAGAAAATTACCACCATGCAAGATTCCTCTCAAAACGATCAGACAGGTAGGAGAAAGTTCATCTTTACCGGATCGCTGGCTGTTGCCGGACTCGCGTCTTATGCGGCCGGTTTACCTGTTTTTGCTACGCAGCAACAGACCCTCCGGATAGGTGTTATAGGAACCGGTAGTCGGGGTACGGGAGTTGTTTCTATTATAAAAGGGCTGCCGGGTATTCAGATAACAGCGTGTTGTGACACGTATGAACCCCACCTGAGAAATGCATTAAAGCAGGTGCCCGCTGCAAAATCCTACAGCGACTACCGGACATTGATACAGGATAAGAACGTGGATGCTGTTATTATAACGTTGCCGTTGCATCTGCATTATGACGCTGCTGTTGCTGCGTTGGATAATGGCAAACACGTGTACCTGGAAAAGACAATGACGTATGATATACCAGAGGCAGAAAAGCTGGTTAAAAAAGTACGACAGCACCCTGAATTGATATTCCAGGTCGGACATCAATACCGCTATTTTAATCTATATCATAAAATTGCTGAAATGATCGGCAAAGGATGGTTGGGTGAAGTACATCAGTATGAATGCCAATATCATCGGAATGCTGACTGGCGTCGTCCGGTGTCTGATCCGACACTGGCACGTCAACTCAACTGGCGGATGTATAAAGCGTATTCAGGGGGGCTGATGGCCGAGCTCTGTGCTCACCAGATCGATATTGTGAACTGGCTTACAGGTAGTCATCCGTTGCGGATTACGGCTATAGGCGGTATCGATTATTGGAAAGACGGGCGTGAAACATTTGATAATATCCGGTCCATATGTGAGTATCCGAATGGGGTGAAGGCAACATTCAGTTCCATATTAAGTAATGCCTATAAAGGCTACTCAATCCGTATTCTCGGGACAAAAGCAACGATAGAAGTACAACAGTCAAAAGCGTTTTATTACGGGGAAGGGGCCAATAAAGAGCTTACTACGGTCGATGGAGTTAGCGGGGCGACGGCTGATTCCTGGGGACAAGGGAAGCCGGTTCCGGTAGCGTTCAGAAATCAGGATAGCCGGAACCTGGATCCGACGGCATATGCCGTACTGGATTTTGCTGAATGTATCCGGATGGGCAAGAAGCCGTTCTCAAATATTGAGACCGGTTATGATGCAGCAGTTACGGTTCATTTGGCGAATCAATCGGCAGAAACGGGAATGATGCAGCAGTGGACATAATCGGCTGTCGGTGGAAATATGAGTCTGTGGCAACAAATGTACCGGTTGATGCTGTACCTTCAGGCTGTGATGCTGACGTGGGCGAGCGCATCTGCCCAAGTCTCGCCTGCGGATAGCTTATGGCAGGCTATCCATCCTCATTTTTCAATACCCCCTGCTTTCCAACAGCAATATGGCAGCTATCGGCCTGTGCTGCAATTTTATGACGGGAGAATAGTTAAGACTACCCGGGATTGGCAGGCACGACGTAAAGAAATTAAGGAAAAGTGGCACGACCTGATGGGAAAGTGGCCTGCTATATTGCAAAATCAGTCACTGGAAATTCTGGATACCGTTCGTGAAGCCGATTTTACCAAATATCACGTACAATTCTATTGGCTACCGAATGAGCGTACGGATGGTTATTTGTTGATACCACATGGGGGGGCGGTTATGAAGCCTGCTGTCATCACCGTGTTTTATGAACCTGAAACAGCCATTGGGCAGGACGGAAAGCCGGAACGTGACTTTGCAAAGCAATTAACAAAGAGGGGGTTTGTGACCCTGTCGTTAGGTACACGGGAGGCGTCCAAACGTCGGGAATTTTCACTGTATTACCCCTCTGTTGACAGTGTAAGCATGCAGCCTTTATCGGCGCTCGCTTATGCGGCAGCGAATGCCTGGGAGGTGTTGGCAAAAGTTCCGGGAGTTGACTCCTCCCGCATCGGTATTATGGGGCACTCGTTCGGTGGCAAATGGGCCATGTTTGCATCCTGTCTGTATGAGAAATTTGCCTGTGCCGTCTGGTCCGACCCGGGGATCGTTTTTGACAATACCAAGGGGTCAGGAGTTAACTATTGGGAACCCTGGTATCTGGGCTACTATCCGCCACCCTGGGAAGGCACATGGAACAAAACAGGCTCTAATGCACGTGGATTGTATCCCCTTTTGTTGAAAGAAG
>CAZJKM010000173.1:0-3138 GCA_964546645.1 uncultured Sphingobacteriaceae bacterium | reverse complement strand
CCATTGCTGGTTAAATTGGCAAAAATAATATCGGGGTAACCATCTCCATTGGCGTCAAAAACAAGTATATCCCGGGTATGCAGCGGGACAGGAAGGTCCAGGCGGTCTGACGCTTCAGTGAATACACCTTTCCCATCGTTCAGCAGCAGCCGGTTTGGAGGGACCTCATTCCCCACTACCATATCAAGGTCACCATCTCCGTCCAAGTCAGCCAGCTTGATAGCCTGTGTGGCGTCGTTGACCTGTGGCAGGTCGTATGCCGACCGGTCGATAAAATAACCAGGCCGCTGCGGATCATTGATCCAGAGGAAATTCTGTCCCGCTTCTCCTGAATTGCCTACCACCATATCCGGCAGTCCATCGCCATTGACATCACCCACATCCAGTCCATTCCCTTCACTTTTTGCCGGCAGACGGTTGCTTACGTTACGGAAGGTGCCATCGCCGTTTCCGAGATAGTACTCGTGGTTTTGGTCGTCTTCTGCGACAAAAATAACGTCGATATGGCCGTCCCCGTCGAAGTCGGCTACCCGTAAGTGTTCCGTGTCATGTGAGGCCGAACTGAATACGTCCTTGACCCAGGAGAGTTTTCCGCTGCCGTCATTGATATACAGTAGATTGGGACTTGCCTCCATCGCCAGGATTACATCAGGATCACCATCCCCGTCCACATCCACAAAGGCAGCCTCCAACGGATGTGCTCTGGGGGCATAAGGCACGTACGTGTCTGTTACATCCTGAAAATACCGGGTTGAGGTGGCCTGCTTGTCAGAACAGCCTGCAGGGATGCAAAAGATGCCGGTCAACAGCAAGAGGAATATCCGGAAGTATACATCGGGTGCCATAATGGTCGCTTTTTTTCCGGTATAAATATATTCATTCTGCCTGAAACGGTATATTTATTTTTTTCTTACTGTATATCAGTATTTTGTATGCAGTAGTAAATTAAAGACTACTAAATTAATATACTTTATATATATTTGCATGGTGTAAGTAAAATGAGTACCGATAAACGAAAGGAAAACGATATGGCTGCCGGATATGCAAATCAGAAAGAACACGTAAACCCGAAAATCACATTGGTGGGTGCCGGTCCCGGCGATCCTGACCTGATCAGTGTAAAAGGTGTACGTGCACTCCGCACTGCGGACGTAGTGATATATGATGCGCTGGTTGATGATGCTTTGCTGGCCTATGTGCCGGAAGATGCGGCAAAGGTGTATGTCGGTAACCCTTCGGGTGATGAAAACTTTTCGCAGGAAGTGGTGAATCAGCTGATGGTGGACTATGCACTTAACTTTGGTCACGTTGTCCGGTTAAAAGGAGGCGATCTGTTTGTCTTCGGCCGCGGATATGATGAGCTGGCGTATGCTGCCCGTTATGCTATTGAAACGGTTATTGTGCCGGGTATTTCGAGTGCCATTTCCGTACCCGGCCTGCAGGGGATACCTGTTACGCATAAAGGAGTGAGTGACAGTCTGTGGGTATTGACAGCGACCGATGCAACAGGGGCACTTTCTCCGGAGTTGACAACAGCTGCACGGAGCCGGGCTACGGTGGTCATCCTGCTTGGGTTCGATCGGTTGGAAGAGATTGTAGCTGTTTTCGGGCGTGAAGGAAAGCAGGATTTGCCGGCTGCGGTTATCCAGAACGGTTCCATGAAAAACGAGCGGATAGCGGTGGGGCGTGTGGAAAGTATTGTGAAAACGGCAGCTGATGCGGGCATTGACTCCACCGGCCCGGTGTTGCTGGTTTTCGGTTCGGCCGTGTCATTAGGCAGAAACTTCCGCGTTTCGGATTGGGCGGCAGCCGGCCCCGGCGTCGCATACGACCGGGAGTAAAAGCTGCACATAGCTGATATGTCGTTCATCAGGTACTACCAAAACACCGGCGATTTATGGCACTTCATCCTATTCTAACGCATATCCGGCAAATCCGGAAGGAAAAAGGGCTGTCTCAGACAGCAATGGCTGACCGTTTGTATATGTCCCTGAAGACCTATCAGAATATAGAGAATGGTGTTACACGCATGGATATTGATCGTTTGCAACAGATCGCTGTTGTGCTGGATATTGATCCTGCTTCCTTATTCGGCATGGCAGAGCAGCCGGCCGTCTTAGGTGAACAGGAGCATAGCTTGCTGAACGGGGAAAAGGCTCTGTATCATAAAATTATCAGTGATAAGGAAACCTATATTGCTCAGTTGGAGGAACACATCCGGTTCTATCAGGAATTGCTCAAGGAAAACAAATTCCCATGAGGCTGCATCCCGGAATGACGGGAAACACCATCCCATCTTATTTTCTTACCGATTGATAACAACATTGTGCCTGTTATTACCCACTTTTGTACATGGCCGGCAAACGGGTCGCCATCGTCAGGCCTGACCATACGTTGATTTTAAATTTATAAGATGGAATACCATACAGAAACAAACCTGATACATGCAGGGAGTGAATTTAACGATACCCGTGCCGTGGTGCCTCCGATTTTCCAGACATCCACCTACTACGCCCCGGATGATCCCGAACTATATACGAAAGAAGCGACGACCGAAAATGCCTCCTATTTTTATCACCGGCACGGGAATCCGGTCAGTAACCAGGCAGCAGCAGTGATTGCCGGCCTGGAAGGTACGGAGGCGGCGATGCTGACGGCTACCGGTATGGCAGCCATCAGCACAGCGGTGCTTGCGACGGTAAAAAGCGGCGATCACGTGATTATTCAGGAGTCCCATTATTCAGCGGCCAATATCCTGTTCCGGGACCTGTTGCCGGACCTGGGTGTGGAGGTCAGCCGGGCAGACCAGGCGCGGAACGGGTCGTTTGAAGAAGCCGTCCGTCCGAATACCAAACTGATCTATGTGGAGACACCCTCTAACCCCAATCTGGCCCTTACAGACCTTGCATTTGTCGGTAAATTCGCCAGGGAGCATCGCATCACCACGATTTGTGATAATACGTTCGCCAGCCCGGTTAACCAGCGTCCGGGTGATTGGGGGATTGATGTGGTTGTGCATAGCGCCACCAAATACCTGGGAGGGCATAGCGACCTGACCGCGGGTGCGATCTGCGGGACCCGTGACTTCATCAGCAAAGCCTGGAAAAAAGGAATTATCCTGGGTGGTTCGCTGGCTCC
>CAZJKM010000172.1:0-3185 GCA_964546645.1 uncultured Sphingobacteriaceae bacterium | reverse complement strand
CGCGGCGCGGGCCTGCGGGCCAATCTGAGTTATATGCGGATATCAGCGGAACAGGCCGGTAGTAGCTTTCGCTCAGATGTATATGAAATCGCAGCGCTGTATGAAAGAGATATCTATCATATTAAAATCAATGAAGGACACCGGGTTGGGCTGTATGTATCTGCGGGGATCGGTGGCAACATATATCATACGGACCAGGTAGGACTGGCTGTGCCAATTGGCGGCGGTATACAATGGCGTAATGGAGACCAGGGTCCCTGGTCCATAGGTATTGAAGCGCTGGGAAGAATGACGACAGACAAGCCGGACGGCATTTACACCGGTTCCGCGAGTGCCAGTATCCCTCCTAATAACTTTTTCTTCGATATCTACAAAATGCTGGGTATCCGGGTTTCCTACACCCTGTTTGACTGTGAATGCCCGAAGTGGTGAGAAAACCTGGCTGTTGAAGCGCGGTCGGCAAAACGATATCTGTATGGTGTTATTGAAAATGCACTTATCTTTGTACTTCTTAACTATTACGCCGTGACTGATTCTTTATCAGAACTGTTTTCTTACAATCACTGGTGCAACCAGCGACTGGCTGCGACGTTATCAGGATACGACGCACAGGCCGGCGAGAAAGTGATCGGGTTGTTCAGCCATATCCTGAATGCCCACCAGATATGGAACAGCCGGATGGAACAGGAGGTGCCTGTCGTGGGCGTCTGGGATCTCAGGCCGGTGAACACCTGGGAGGAAACGGATGTCCGTAATCATGCCAATACCTCTTCTATACTGGAACATGTAGACCTGTCTGCCGTGTTATCCTACACCAACAGTAGCGGGCGGCCGTTTACCAACCGCGTCAGTGACATCCTTTTCCATATCGTTAATCATTCGACGTATCACCGGGGGCAGATTGCCCTGTTACTGAGACAGCAGGGGTTGGAACCTGTGCCCACGGATTATATATTTTATAAGCGATAAGTAAATTAGTGTGGCAGAACAACTTTAGGTGTAATGTCCTTTTAAATATCCCATAATACAAAATTACTAACTATTTCTGACGAAGGTGTCCGGAACACAAAATAACGAAACAAGGGTAAAATAAGTAATATTCATCGATTTAATCGGTTGGTTATGTGTTGCCAAAAGCTTAAATTTGCATAAAATGACGTGTTATGCAAACGTTGGAAATTAAGGTGCCGGACGAAAAAACTCCCTTGATAAAGGCTTTATTGAAAGAATTGGGTGTAGTTGTGAAGGTCAAGAAAGAAAAGGTGCGAGAACCTAATAAGGAAACTATTGCTGCAATGCAGGAACTGAAGCAAGGTAAAGGTAAACACTTTAAAAGTGTTGAAGCTTTATTCAATAGCGTCTGATTTCTTTCTGCCACTATGCCCCGATTTCAACTGATAACCTCCACAAAGTTTCTGAAAGACCTCAAACTGCTTAAGAAACGTTCGCAGAAGGACTTTGTCTTACTTCAGGAATTCATTTCCTTATTAGCAGAACACGGTCATTCCGGATTAGCCACAAAACATCGACCGCATCAGTTGAAAGGTAGTTATAGTGGTTATTGGGAATGCCATGTAAAGCCTGATCTGTTATTGATTTGGGATGAGAACGAAGAAATCCGATTGCTTGAATTGGTCCGTACCGGAACACATTCAGACTTGTTCGATTAAGTTATCCCTTTCTTCTGTACCGCTTACATTTCAGGTTTTCATCCATCACGGGTCAGCCTTTGCCAACGGTGTTATTATGAAAAACCGTATCTTTGTTCCGGTTAACGGGGACCGGAAATACAGCATATGAATAAAATAAAAGCCGTCTTTTTTGATATTGACGGAACACTGATCGGCTTAAAAAGTAAACAAATACCAGATTCCACGCTGGAAGCGCTGAAGCTGCTGAAAGACCAGGGAATTAAAATAATCATTTCGACCGGACGGTCCTATGCGCATGCAAAATTCTTAAAAGAGCATGGCTTTGACGGTTTCGTCACCTTTAACGGCAGTTATTGTGTGTCAGAAGACGAGGAAGTGTTGTTCAAGCACGTCATCGCCGCCGAAGACCTGCAATTACTGCACGATCACCAGGAACTCACGGGGCGCTTCCCCGTTGGCGTGATGACGACCGACGGGTCATACATCAGCGAGGTCAATGACGATGTCCTTTCTGTTTTTGACTTGCTGAAACTACAGGTGCCGGCAGCGATACCTTTTCAGGAGGTATTAAATAAAGAGGTGCTGCAGCTGAACTTGTTTGTGGATGAAATACGGGAACAGTTCCTGGTAAGTAAAGTCTTCCGGAATTGTGAGTCCAGCCGTTGGTGCCCGGTGTTTACCGATGTGAATGCGCGTGGTATCAGCAAACGTATCGGCATGGAACAATTCCTGGACCGTTTCGGGATCCGTATGTCCGAGTCAATGGCTTTCGGCGACGGTGGTAATGATATCCAGATGCTGGAAGCCGCCGGCATCGGTGTGGCGATGGATAACGCCGGTGACAACGTAAAACAGGTGGCCCACTATGTAACCGCCACCACGGAAGAGGACGGAATTTGGCACGCGCTGAAGGCACATGCCGTGATCTGACAGCAAACCAGGTAGACGAATGGCAGCAAATAACCACATTAAATGCCCCAACTGCGGAACTTCGATTGATGTACAGGACATTCTGGCCCATCAGCTGGAAGAAGAGATCCGGCAGAAATACCAGTCGCAGTTACAGGCCGAACAGCAGCGGCATGCGCAGGAACAGCAGCAGCTGAATGAGGAACGCCTGCAGTTTGAACAAAAGAAAAAGCAGGAGAATGCGCTTTTCCAGGAGCGGCTGGAGCGCCAGCTGCGGGAAGACCGGAAGGTCATGGAAGAGCGCCTGAAAGCGCGGCTGACAGAGGAACAGGCGGAGCAGTACAAAGCGCTGCAGAACGAACTGAATGAAAAGTCAGCACAGCTGCGCGAGTTGAACCGGACAAAAGCAGAAGTAGAGACGCTGAAGCGCGAAAAAGCAGAACTCAAAGAAGCCGTGGAAGCAGAGGCCCAGCACCGCCTGAATGAACAGTTACTTGCCGAGCGGGAGCGCATAAAGAAAACGGAAGAGGAGCGCAATGAGCTGAAACTGCGCGAACTGCAAAAGCAGCTGGATGATCAGCGGAAACTCACCGAGGAAATGAAGCGGAAGCAGGAGCAGGGTTC
>CAZJKM010000171.1:0-3244 GCA_964546645.1 uncultured Sphingobacteriaceae bacterium | reverse complement strand
TATCCCTCAGCAGTCGAAGGATATCCCTCAGCAGTCGAAGGATATCCCTCAGCAGTCGAAGGATATCCCTCAGCAGTCGAAGGATATCCCTCAGCAGACGAAGGATATCCCTTAGCAGACGAAGGATATCCCTTAGCAGACGAAGGATATCCCTCAGCAGTCGAAGGATATCCCTCAGCGATCGAAGGATATCCTTCAGCAGTCGAAGGATATCCCTCAGCGATCGAAGGGTATCCTTCAGCAAGCGAAGGATATCCCTTAACCGTGCAATTGAGGCCTGTTCAGGTGACTTTTTTGTCTTTTCCTTTCCGGATAGTATAGGTCTGGTAATAGGCTTCCACCTCTGCACGGACCAGCCAGACCCGGGGTTTCTGCAGGCGCTCACTGTCCGGCTTCTGGTACGTCCGCAGTTCCCCGAGTTCCCTTTTGACACGCAGGGTGGAACGGGCGATACCCAGGTACAGATGGGCCTCTTTGAGGGTCATCAGTTCATCGTCGGCGTACACCATGTTTTCCTCCTCCGGCGGTGCCGGTGGGGTTTCCGGTTCGGCAGATGCCTGGCCGGCAGGGGTCATAAGGCCAACAGTACCGGCAACGTTCCGTTGCCGGAGGTACTCGGGAATCAGGCCCGCTATCCGGGCTAACTCGGCTACAATTGCCCCAAGTACGGCAATAAGGGCGTCAATGCGCTTTAACATAACAAAAAATGTTAAAGCCACCGCCAGGCGGCAGGCCCGGCAACCAATCATTCCGTCTGCTGCAACACCGTTAATTGAACCCGAACAGACCGTATTCGTTCGTCATAACTGATCGCTCCGTAAGGAGATGGCAGATGAATAAATAGATTATTTTACACCGGTAAAGATACGCATTCATCCGGACTAATACAATAAAGCATTTAAGCACAGGAAAATACGGACTGACATTGCGCTTTTGGCCGGCTTTCCCGTTCTTTGTACGGAAAGGAACATCTGTAACCAGAAAAAACACCATGCGAGACCAACATTATGCCTATCAGTTTTTTATGGACTGGCTGCTGGAGCAGCCTGCTGACCTGTCAGAACCGGCTTTCCGCCAGCTCAGCACCCGGCTTTCCGAAACCCGGCGCGGGATGATGCGCCGCCTGAGCGTCCTGCTGAACGATGCCGGCGGGGACGGCGAACAGGAACCTCCCATCCGGCTGCACCTGCGGGGAATGATCCGGGTATCCGACCGGCTGTGCACCGTGATGACAGCCTCGCAGGCCGGCAGCCCGGAAAAACGGGCACTGATGGAACAAACACAGACGGGGATACTGGAGCTGCTGGCCTATGTCCGCGCACAGGGCGATCACCGGCTGTCGGACGACCTGAAAGTTCCCGATCAGCTGTTGCTGAACAACCGGGAAGCCTGTCACCGTCGCCACGAGGCTGTCAACGCGTTCCTTCGGGAACAGGCTATACCGGAACCGCTGATAACGATACTGGATGCATTCTGGGAGCAGCTCTGTGCAGGTAAACCGGTTACGTACCGGCAGCTGGACTACTATGAAAAGCTGCAGGCTGAAATCCCCGCATGGCTGTCGCGGCATACCGGCGTTCCTCCTGAGGAGACCCTGCACCGGCTGTTGTGGTATTATAATTTTAACAGCAAGGAGTACCTCCTGTACCTGACCGGGATGATCACCGCCATCGCTGAAGCCGCGCAGGATCCGCGGGACGGCCTGACGGAACTGAACGGCTTCCTCCTCGGAAGGCAGCAGCTGCCGGAGTCAGGCCAGTGGCAGTATGCGGCAGAGCAGCCGCTCGCGGTATCCCGCCATGTGACGGACGTGGTGCAGAAAACAGCGGCGGGGCTGAAACAGCTGCAGGAATACGCCAGGGAGCCTACTGCCGTGCGGCCGGTACGGTTCCGTTTCAGCCAGGGACAGTGGTGCATCTGGCTGGATATGGCGATGGAGAAAAGCTATTTCGGAGAACATGCCAACCGTACACAGGTTGCCCGGCACCTGGCAGCCGTGTGTTACAGCGGCGATGGTAAACCCATGAAAGCGGATACCCTCCGCCGGAGTGATATGAAGCACCGGGATGATGATGTGATCACCCTGCACGGTCTGCTGACGGAACAGATCCAATGGCTGCGCGATAATTATCCCCACTTAGTACCCTGAATCTTTAAAAAAAGCCTTTTGGGCCTGCAAGCTGCTTTTTACCACGCTTTTACCACGGCGGGTGGCTTCGGCCTGTCAGGATAGCTCTGTACCCTTGCTGCATGGATAAGCACGACAGACCGTATCATGCAGCACCATCCGTTCACCCTCTCCGTCCGCCGGCTACCGCTGCGCAGGCCCGAAGCCAAACCGGCGGACGGATACAAAGCACTTCGCCCGGCAGCGCCTTTTTATCATGCAGCAGGCAACTATCACAACACCTGACACAACGTAAGAATTGAGTAAGAATTGATTTCTAACTGAAATTTTTATTTATCCGCCATAATGACTATTTTGACACCGGATGATCCTGGAATAAACTAATCAAACGGTCATATATATATACCGAATATTGAAAAGGCAGGGGTTTTTACAGCGATAGAACCATTATAAAAACGAACACAACATGCGGACTTTTCTCTTTCTGATCCTGACCTTGTGCTGCGTATCCGGTTATACACAAACCGCTGCCGGCAGCGGAGATCTGCAGGAGATGCTGGACAAACTGGCCGCCTACCACGAAACCTATCCCCGGGAAAAAGTATATCTCCACCTCGATAAACCCTATTACGCCGTCGGTGATGACATCTGGTTCAAGGCTTATGTCACCGCCGGGCCGCAGAACCTGTTGTCGGCCATCAGCCGTATTGTCTATGTCGAACTCATCGATCCCGATAACCGGCTCGTACGGTCCCTCCGGCTGCCCGTCGTATTCGGACTCAGCATGGGGGATTTCCAGCTCACCGACAGCCTCAGTGAAGGAGGCCTCCGCGAAGGAAACTACCGCATCCGTGCCTATACCAACTGGATGCGGAACTTTGACGAGGATGCCTTCTTTGACAAAACCATCCCCATAGGGAATGTACTGAACGACAAGCTGCTGACTTACACCGACTTCTCCTACGACCAGCGTAACCTCCTGGCCGATATCATGATCACTGAACTGGGCGGAAGACCCGTCACCAACCGGGAAGTCTCCTACGAGCTGGAAGCCGACGGACAGCGCGTGGCACGCGGCAAGGCAACCACCGACCAGCAGGGGAAGGTCTACCTCAG
>CAZJKM010000170.1:0-3327 GCA_964546645.1 uncultured Sphingobacteriaceae bacterium | reverse complement strand
CCATCGCGTTCCACGCAGGCAGAAGGGGGCGTGCAGGTTTCCTATCCGCTTTTCCGGTCGTCCCTTTTTGCCTATTATAAGCGTAATGAAGACGGTTTCAGCTCGTACAGTCAGTACCTGGCAAAACTGATACCGGAGTACCGCTTTGAGCAGCAGCCGGACGGCTCACCGGGGTACCAGCCTACGGGTGATTACCGGGTGTTCCACAACTACTCCTACTCCCAGGTGCGGAACGACCTGTACTCGGAGAGCACCGGGGTACAGTGGATGGTGTCCGTCCCGAAAATCCGTGCGATACAAACCTCCTTTGATATCAGTAATTCGTTTTCGTTCAGTTATTACCGGGCGGCTTCAGAATCTGTCACTGCTGTTAATATCTCGCATATCAGCGCGGGAGGGAAAGCCTGGTACGGCATTTACCGGCCCCGGAAATACCAGGACTGGGACCTGATGTCGAAGGTGAGCAGCATTACACACATACCCCGTATCGGGTTTGTGGTTACCTTGCAGGCGGATGTTTTCTGGCGGAGCGAAACCATGACGCTGGGCTCCTACCAGATACCGGTCGCCTATTTTGACCAGGATTTTAACCGGGTGGAAATTCCGGTGTTTGATGAGAACAATACCGATTACAATTACCTGCTGGGCAGCAGCGATGCGGCACGACGGACCAATCCGCCCTGGTCGTACACCAACCTTTCGCTGACTGTCGCCAAGGAGATCCGGAAGAATATCCGGATTTCCGTCCATGCATTCAATGTGCTCAACGTGCGCCATCAGTATTATAATCCGATCTCGGACCAGGTGACCTCCTATGTTTCTGCGATGAGTATCGGCGGACAAATTGCTATTCGTTTATAAATTCAGTAAATAAAATAAATTGTTAAGTATATGAAACGTTTTTTTCTCTATCTTTTTATTGTCACAGGAACCGTTTTACAGAGCTGTAAAAAGGACCCTGCACAGGTAACGGTACCACTTACTATCAGACTACAGCTGGCGGGCGATCTGGAAGGGGTGTCCCTGGACTTGTCAGCTACCCAGGTAAAAATCAGCAACGAGCTGAATGGTTCTTCTTCGCAGCAGAATGCGAATGCAGCGGGAGTGGCGCAGTTCAGCAATGTCACACCCGGTATATATACGGTAAATGCGGAAGTAACGATCGGCGCGGCCGCTTACACGGCGGCAACAGGTATTCCGGTTGACGATCCGGTGGTGGTGAACGGAGGCGTTGCCAGCCGCGCCGTCAACGAGACGGAGCGGGAAATTGTGCTGATGTTACGTCCGGGAAACAGCGGTGCACTGGTTATCAAGCAGGTCTACTACGCGGGTTCCGATACACGTGATGGTGCAAATTACCGGGATCAGTTTATCGAGATCTATAATAACTCTGACCAGGTGATTTTTGCCGACAGTCTGTATATCGCCACGGCGAGAGGAAGCAACAGCGCGAATCCGAATACGGCCAATGGTGGTTTTAATGAAGATAAGTCCTTTGACTGGCGCCAGTCGATCGGAATGAACAACCCCCAGGCTAATGAGGATTTCTTTTATATCAATACCTTATACCGGATACCGGGTAATGGAACGACGTATCCGATCCAGCCCGGCAGCAGCATCATTATTGCACAGAATGCGCTGAATCATAAAACACCCTATGTGAATGCCGGTGGGCAATCAGTCTCGGTAAACAATCCTGATTTAACCATTGACCTGAGCGGGGCTGATTTTGAAGTGTTTTATGGTGATGTGCCCGGTGTGAATCCGTTGGCAACGGATGTGAACAACCCGAATGTGACCAATGTAGTGGTGCTGGAGACCGGAGGTATCCGTGATATGATCCTGAATAACAACGGGCACCTGGCGGTGGTTATCTTTAAAACGTCGACCGATATAACCACGTATCCTTCTTTCGCGGAACCGACTGTAAAAACACTGCTGCCTACCACGGCGTTGTGGCAGCAGATCCCGATCAATCTGGTGATGGACGCAGTGGATATCCGTCATACCAATCCCGCCAGCCGGGCTGCCAAGCGCCTGCCTTCATCCATTGATGCGGGTTTCTCCTTCAACCCTTCCGGCAACTATACGTCTGAATCGGTGATCCGCAAAACGGCAAGAACCACCGGCACCGGCCGGGTGATCCTGCAGGATACGAATAATTCGACGGCTGACTTTAACTATCACCAGAAAGCGGATCCGACGAAAGTGGCTTCCTCCTTCGGTGGACTGGTTATCCCGGGGTTATAACAAATGACCATGCGGGCGCTGCTTTTATTCAGTTTGTCGCTTTTGATCTGTTTGCAGCCGGTAGTGGCCCAGCCGGCACCGGCTGCAGACAGTATCTATTATTGGCGCTACGCGCAAGCGGACAATCATTGGCGCTATGTCAGTATCACCCAGCTGACCGCAGCACCCCTGGTGTCAGGCCGTGTAGGGTTGACCCACGACTATACATACGGCGGTTTGAAGCGGCAACAGGAAGCGTATACGTCCGCGGCTACCGCTTTCCGTACCGAGGGGATCAGCAAAATGGGCCGGTTTTATGCGGCGGGCCATTTCTCTTATGCACATGACCGCGCTGACAGCCTGGGGTATACGCTGAAGGGGGCTGCCGGATCGGTTTTCCAGCCCTATTACCTGTTTGCAGGTAAGGCGGGCGCCTACCGTATCATTGACTACACGTTCGGCGGTATATTGGGCTACGTGTCACCTGACAGCCGTTGGTCTGCGGGGAGTGGCTTCAGTTATCGTAGTAATAACACAACCCGGTCGGTGGATCCGCGTCCGGAAGTCCGGTTCTTTCAGCTGGCCGTGGAGCCGGAGATTTCTTTTGCAGTAGGCAGTCACCGGCTGGGATTGTCAGGGCAATGGGGGTATGGTAACGAAGTGAATGGCATTACTTACAAAAGCGACCGTTTTGGCGGAGACCTGAGCAATCCGGGCCGTATCCCGTACCTGATTTACGGCTACGCCGATTATGAGATCACGACACCATCGAAGAGCTTCCAGCGCAACCAGCACTATTATGGTGGTGCGGTGCATTACTTCCATGAACAAAACCACACGCGGCTACGCGCGAAAGCGGGATACACGTTGGACAGGGAGGCGAACGTTACACTCAATTTCCACCAGGAAAAAGGGGAGAACTTTATGGATTTTTCGCATCACAGGGGTCGCGTGGACCTGTTATGGACCAAAGAGGACACCGGGGCCAGCCAGCACCAGGTGGAATTACTGGCGCTGTATGAGTGGGGGGAGAACGTGGATAACCGGCCACAGTATATGCGCTCCACTTATACCTTTGATGCCATTACAAGCCGGTTA
>CAZJKM010000169.1:0-3407 GCA_964546645.1 uncultured Sphingobacteriaceae bacterium | reverse complement strand
CGACATGGGCGAGGTTCATCTCGTCCAGAATCACGAACCACGCAATCCGGTCCTCTGCCGGCCCTCTGTAGTTCTCGGCTGCCCGCAGGATGAACGTCAGGAACTCGGTCCACTCATAGGATGACCTGAGCGGGTTGTAGTAGCCGAGCAGACTGGTGCTGTCTCGCCAATCCGGTCGCACCGACAGGAACAGGTGATTGGAGACAGGCTTGATCGCCGTTTCGCCTCGTACATCTGAGTCCAATAGTATGTCGAAGTGGGTGACACGGTCCTCGTCTTCGTTGAGGGTTGATTTCAGATAGATACGAGTTCCATCGTTCAGCGTATCCAAATGTTGAGCGTAGTCGGCTCGCAGGTGGAGACCAAGTGATCGGTATCCGTCAGCACGAACTCGGTACTCATACCGGGCATAACCGGTAGTTCCACCCATGGTTACCATGACATCAAGTGGTCGGCCTACATCTGGCAGGGGTAGGAGATGTTGGAATCGTACCGGGACGAAAATGCTCCGACGGGCTTTCATGTATGGCTTGACAGTAATTGGAACGAGCTGACTATCAATCTCGGTCGGTGAGAGATGTTCGGTGGCGCTGGGGACAAGCCCCACAAACCCCGTCGCGATCTTTGACTTGCCGGTGCCGCTGATTCCACTCAGCACCACGAAGCCTTTGGTCTGCAGCGCAGTGTAGAACGTCGCGATCTGAGCGTCAGAATAGGTGAGTCCATGTGAGGCCAGATGCGTTTGCACGGTATCGATGCTATTGAGGTCCATGTCTGGATACCGCATCGTTGAAGTTGTTGAGTTCGGTAACTCAGCAAGATACGCGGGTTGCGGGAGGTCTCGGCCGACGTCCTTCGACAAGGCCTGCAGGAGATCGAAATTGTGTTCAGTCGCTCGCTGAGTACGGGTCCGAACTTCCTGAGCAAGCTTACGAATGGCCATCTGATGGTCCTCGGAAAACGCCTCGACTGTGTTAACAAGATCGTTGTCGTCGACGGACCGGTACCAGAAGCCTGGGAAATCCTTGTATCGCCGTGATGTCTGATCTGGCGAGAGAGCGGAGAATCGATCAAGGTCGGCTGATCCAGCGAACGTCAATCCTCCGGGTTTTATTCCGGACGAGGCGGAAGACGCAAAGACTGTGATGTAGCCTACGAAGAGGCAGAGTTGACCGTTTCGAGTGCGGTTAAGCGCCCATGAGCGTGGGTTGATGGAATGGGCGACCTCGATATCCGACGCCAACCGCTTCAGGAACTCGATGTTGATGTCCGCGAGTAGGCCAATGGAATCGTCAGGAGAAAGCACTGTCAATGTGTCAGCAGGTCTGTTGACAAGTGGATCATTGGTCAATTCCGAGAACTGAGAACCACTTAATTCGATGATTGTGGAGCGGCGCGAAAGAAGTCGACGGAGGGACCCAGATCGTTCTGCGATGGGCATGGGAGTGGTTTTGATCCAGTTGACCGCCCGTCGGTGCATGTATGAAAAGTCGTCACCCACCAGTGCATATTCATCAACGATCTCCCCAAATCCGAGGACGGTTTGGTTCGCATAGGCAAGAATCAAATCTCCAGGCTGCATCACCTTGGCGAATTGCCAGAGAGTCTTTGCTTGCTGTCGGGTTGTCTCCAGTTGCTCGCTAACTTCCTTCACGAACACCGCCTCGTCGTTCGGGAACTCAGTGAGATCAGCCATGACATCGCTACAGTGAACCGCGATGAGATTTCTGTCTCGAAACTCCGGCCAGAATTTGCCGGACACGCCGGACGAAATCTTCCAGTAGCGACGACCGTCACCCATGAGAGAGTAGGCTGGTGCTGGGATGGCAGTATCCAGAACATCTTGCAAGGCATTCAACAGTGCCGGGCTATGCTTGCTGGCGTACCGTGTTTTCGTTCGAACTTTCTTAGCGTACGTTGTGATGGCGTTCAAGTGTCGTGGTGTATCGAACTCCGAAAGGAACAGTGATCGCTCGCGTGTCTTGGCTTCTACATGGAATGTATGGACCCGCTCATTAACCTTGGTGACGAGGATGTCACCCGCTTGCGGAAGCGATATCTCTTCTGGCGATCCCCCAAGTGCCCAGATTCCGCTCTCACTCCTCACTAGGGTGGCCAGGAAGGAGTCGACCAGGAGAGCAGCCTCGAAATCGGAAGCCTTGATTTTGAAGAACGCGTATGAGTTCGGATTGACCTCGTGCGCATTCCGGATATCTTGAGCAAGCCCGACGAGAATGTTGCTATCCAGGGACTGGAAGAAAATGACAGCCTGGTCGTAGAGAAGCGTTTCATCGTCGGCGATATCTAGATCTGATGGAATATCTCGGCCTACCATCTGGCTGTCCACTTTCAATTCTCATTCCCATAGCTCGTGCCTACCGGCAGCCTCGCCACCGCCCCGATACCTTCCAGTGTCTCGTCGTGCAGAATCCTTGCCACCGTCATCTCCTGCATCCGTGTGTGATCCGTGCGCCGAAAGAATGAGTGCGTGCCGGGATAGACCACCACGGCGGCGCGCACGTTCGGAATCGCGTCCCGGTAGGCGTGCATCTTGGTCAGGTCATCGGTCGTCGCCCGTGCTTCTCCGGTGAACTCCCGGATCTCGTCTCCATCCTCGGTCACGGCACGGATCGTCTCCTGTCGTAGCCGGAACTTTGCATCGAGCGCCACGCTTTGACCGCTGGTCGGCACCCAGAGGTAGTCGGGGCGGAGTGACAGGCCAGAGTAGGTGGATCTGGTGAGGTTGTAGTGAAGCACGCCATGCCTGCCGAACGTTGCAGCATACCGATCGGTTGGCACCCCGAAATCGTCCACCTTCTGGGTGAGTACTGGCCGTTCGCCGGTGATGGCAGTCAATTGCTCGATCAGGTCGAACAGCACCCACAACTCGTACAGCTGGTCGATCTGGCGCAGGTCCATCGCCCGCTGCAGCCTGGCGAACAGCGGTTCCTGCACGCGTTGGAACTGAGGCCAGAGGTGCCAGAGATCCCGGTAGCCATCCTTGCGTTGGAGCAGGCGTGACTGGGCGGGTATCACGGTCAATGGCCCAACCTCGGCGAAGCGACGGTCAGTCGCCAGCATCGTCAGGTGTTCGGCCACCTGGGTTACGGTCTGCCGGATCTGCTGGCCGAGCGAGGTTTCCCACCAGGATTGGCAAGTGATGTGGGCAAATGCTTCCAGCATGTCCTTGGCGAAGGACACCACGAACCTGTTCTCCGGCGTGTCGTAAGTCTCAACCAGTATCTGCTGCAACACGCGCTCCGGCCGCAGGCGATGCAGGGGAGTCATCATCGTGGATGGCCCGCCGGGAAGCGGCCGGGCTGCCTGCAACACCTGCATCATCGTCGCCCGGTCCATCTGGCGCACCTGATGCGGCAGCACCAGCGTCTCCTCGGTTGCCAGACGCC
>CAZJKM010000168.1:0-3421 GCA_964546645.1 uncultured Sphingobacteriaceae bacterium | reverse complement strand
GTGGAATAACAAAAAAGAAGAGATCCGCAAGGTATGGCTGGAATATCATGGCGAACTGCCAAAAAGACCGGCAGTAACGTATAAGATCATTTCTGAGACACGGATGAAGGATCATGTTCGCCAGAAAATTGTGTTTAATACGCTCTACAATGATACAGTAACCGCATTTCTTCTGATACCGAATAGCGCTGAAACCGATAAAAAGAGAACGTATCCGGCCATACTCGCGTTGCAGCCAACCAATGAGCTGGGCAAAATTCCCGTTGCCACCCGAACGGAAGCAAACCCGAACCATGCATATGGCTATGAGCTGGTTTCACGGGGTTATATCGTCCTTGTGCCCGACGACCTTACTTCAGGAGAGCGGATATATCCGGGCGAAAAGCACTTTCAAAGTGCGCCGTTTTACAAACAGTACCCCGATTGGAGCATGATGGCAAAAACACGGGTTGACCATATGCAGGCACTGGATGTGCTTACGCAACATGAGCGCGTAGCGGCAGACCGGATCGGTACGATCGGCCTGTCTTTCGGAGGATATAACACCTATTTCTTATCGTCCGTTGATCCCAGAATAAAAGCGGTGGTTTCTGTATGCGGCCTTAGTTCCTTTGCCGGAGATGCAACGCCGGGGCGATGGGGGATACGCAACTGGTATACGCATTTTCCGAAGCTTACTGCAGCTATTAATAAGGGGGAGGTGCCATTTGAATTCAACGAGATTATGGCGCTTTCGGCACCCATACCTATGTTTTTTTATTCCACTCTGAATGATCCTATTTTTCCGCACTGGCAGCAGATCGCAGAAGTATTGAAAGATGTGTATGATTTTTATACCTGGATGGGGTATGCAGACCGCTTTCAATCAGTAATTGGCCCCGGCCAGCATGATTTTCCACCTGAGATACGGGAATTAGCTTACGACTTCCTGGATAAATATCTCAAAGAATGAAGGGGAAACAGTGCGACTTTACTGTACCACTTCCGGCTCAGATGATTGTGCATAGCGCAGATATGCCGCGGCACCCTGTTGACGAACGCAGGGTGTGTCTGAAGGAAAAGACGAACACGATCGGGCGCTTTCAGGCTGATGCGCTCCAGGTAAGCATACAAATAGTCGTAATGCTGAGCCGTCAGTGCCTGCAGGGCTGACGTGACACCATCATACTGCTCGCTGAGCAAGCGGATAGCGGCATACGGCAGGCAGAGTATCACAGACGGTTCCAGCGCCCGGGACAACAATTCCCGGTTTTCAGTTGCCAGGAGCGACTCTTCCACGTGGGTATAATAGGCTGTCCGGAACCGCTGGTAGTTTTCCAGCATGTGTTCTTCCCGGGCACTTTTGCGTAATGCTTCGTTCACCAGGTTGCGGGCGATCCCGAACAGGTAAGCTTTAGCGGGACGTTCGGGGTTAATCCGTCCACGGTGGAGCCAGACGTTGAGGAACAGCTCCTGCAGGGCGTCTTCCGCCAGTTCCGTTGATTTCAGGATGCGGACCATGTTGCGTCCGAGCGGGCGCTTGTAAGCTTCCATCAGCTCATTCAGCGCCATTTCATCTCCCTGCTGCAGCCTGCGGAGGAGATTTTTTTCATTGGATAGGGTATGATTGGTCATGTCGGTGATGTAGTAATGTGTTGTAAATTAACGAAGAATGGAGGGGAATTGCAAATAGGTGTGTTTTTATTGTATAATATAGCGGAATTCATCAATAATAGCTGTGAAAATGCAGGGATGGCTTTTTCCGGAAATTTTGTTTATTATTGTACAGTTTGAAGCTTGATGGTTCCAGCTACTGACCATTATAGCCGTTGTAGCCTTATTCATCATGTGATACACGTTCACCATAGCCAGGCATATATCATGTTATTGAAACCGGTCGGTCTGTTTTTATGCTTTTTCGCAGGGGTATTTTCCCTGCAGGCACAGGGGAATACCGCTTCGCCCGATATGGTTTCAGCTCTCCAGGATCGGCTGTCGGCTTATCAGGCAACCCATCCTTCCAACAACCTGTTCCTGCACCTGGACAAGACGGTGTATGCCCCGGAGGAAACGATCTGGTTTAAGGCGTACCTGCTGGGGGATACTTCCCTGGAAGCCAAGGTGCTGTATGTCCGGATCATCGATAGGGAGCATACGGTAATGGCCGATCTCCAGTTCCCGGTGTACGATATCCGGGCGCACGGAAGTATCGGGCTGTTCAAACCCGGCAATACCCGTCATGTCAGTTACCGGGAATTTTATGACCCTCCCCGGATCTATTTGGAAGGAGACTATACGTTGTATGCGTACACAGACCGGATGGTGAGCCTGAACGATACGAATGTTTTCGTGCAGCCGATCCGTATCCGGCGGGCCACCGGTAAAGCATTGCAGGCGGAAGCTACGGTGATGGATACGGCCCGGTTGGAGAAAGGCGGTGCGGTGCAGGTGAAAGTGGTGGTGCGGTCTGGTGGAACCCCCGTGGAAAACGCAGCGGGCGAATACCAGTTGTTAAGCGGCGGGAAAGAGTTGAAGTTTGGCCGGCTGACGACCAATGTGATGGGGGAGGTTTTTGTTGATTTCATTTATCCGGACCTGCCGGATGACCGGTCCTTACAGCTGAAAATGCTGTTCACCCGTGACGATGACGATGCGGAGCTGTCGCTGCACCTCCCTCACCGGGGCAACCCGCTGACGGTGAACTGCCATCCGGAAGGCGGGGCATTGGCTGCCGGGGGGCGGGTATCGGTGGAAGTGCTGGATATCAGCGGGCATCCGGTGTCTACCGGTGTGCTGGTGCAGCGGGGAGGGGAAACGGTGGACCGCCTGCACACGGATGAGCAGGGTATGGCAGTATGGGAGGTTCCGGCTGTTTCCGGTGCGCTATATACCCTGACAACGGCAAATGGCAGGGGAAAACAGGAGCTGACAGTTCCCTCGTCTGACCAGCAGACGGGTTACCACCTGAAGCTGTACAATGACTCCACCGGGAGCCGTGCGGTTGTCCGGAACCACGGATCAGAGGAGGAGGCCCTGCTGGTGCTGCGTTCGGTGGATGAGGTGATCTGGCATCATCCGTTGCGGGTGATGCCGGGTGATTCGGCGGTTGTCCATATGCCTGTTCAGGAGCTTCCGAAGGGGATATGGAACCTGGCATTATTCGATGGGCATCATCGTTTGTGTGCCGAGCGCCTGTTCATGAATAAGCAGACGGAGGACTACCAGGTGATGATCAGCACGGAGCAGCAGGAATATGGCCCGCGGAAGAGGGTCACGGTGAGGCTGCAGGTGACGGATGCAGCAGGTAACCCGGTTGTCGCCAACCTGTCGGTATCGGCCACGGAGAAGAACCGGGTGGACAGCACGCTGTTTCGTGACATCCGGTACAGCCGGTATGCCCGTGCATTCGCACCTGGTTTTTATCACCGGCTGTCATCAGCGT
>CAZJKM010000167.1:0-3503 GCA_964546645.1 uncultured Sphingobacteriaceae bacterium | reverse complement strand
GGCAGTGATATTGTCAGATACATTGACCAGAGGTGTTAGGATTCAAGTGATACAGTTGAACTTTGGCCCTGGGCATAAGGCAAAGATGACGTTGGAACTGATGATTCCGCAGTCTAAACTTGACGTGGAGCGTCCAGTCTTTATGACACAGTGGAACCATCGGGATTGGGCGCAGTTGGCAGTCAAGCGCGGTTATATCGGTTGCGTATATGCCGGGGCAGATCTCAAAGACGATACGGATCCCTATATGTATATCTATCCCGATTATGACTTTAGCGGACTGGCTCGTCGGGCCTGGGGTGCCTCCCGCGTGGTCGATTACCTGCTGACACGCGATGAGGTCAACCCGAAACAGATTGCGATCACCGGCCATTCCAGGAACGGGAAGCAATCACTTTGGGCAGCGGCTTTTGACGAACGGATAGCGGCGGTGGTATCCAGTAGTTCGAGTACCGGGGGAGATATGCCGTGGCGGTATTGCGACCCGCAGTATGCGAGCGAGACACTGGATTATGTGACCGCATGGAATGGTCATTGGTTCCATCCGCGACTGAAGTTTTTCTCCGGAAGGGAAGATAAACTGCCCATTGATCAGAATTTATTGGCAGCGCTGATAGCGCCAAGGGGGTTACTATTCCATTATTCCATCGTGGAGAAAGGTCTCAATTCCTGGTCCATTGAACAAAACTATTATTCAGTAAAGAAAGTATACGATTTCCTGGGCGTACCGGAACATATCGGCGTCCATACCAGGATGGGCGGTCATCTGCCTGTGCCGGCACGGGATGTAGAGCAAACGATCGATTTTCTGGACAGTTACTTCGGCCGGCTCCCGATCAAGTGGACCAATCACCTGTATTTCAGTTATGAGTACGACACCTGGGAGCAAGCCCATAAGGAAAAACGTGAAGACGCCCGCCACATACCGGCGGTACAGTTGAAGGATCGCTATGCGGCTGCGGCCGATTTTGAGAAAGACCGTAAACAGATTATTGCAAACCTGAACTGGCTGCTTGGTGAGGAACCCCCGGGTGTACGGGCGGTGAATGCCGGCAGTTGGCCACGTCCGCAGCACGACTGGATCGAAGGCACCAATCCCCGCCCAACCGTTAAGGGAGCCCGGGAGGTCTACATCAGCCCTTACGCGGCAATCGGCGACGCCATATCGGGTGTTTTGTATTGTCCGGTGGATACGTCCGGGGAACTTCGGCTGAAAGCGAACGGCAAATTGCCGGTCGTCATCTACTCGCACCAGTACGCCCATTCGTCGGGTTTCTCAAAAGGATATGATAAGGACGGAAGGGAAGGAACAACCGATTTATTCCAAGAGCTGGTTGAAAAAGGCTTTGCCGTGCTGGCTATTGACCTGTATGGCTTCGGTACCCGGATCGAAGAAGCCAAACATTTCTATCTCCGTCATCCGGAATGGTCTAAAATGGGAAAGATGGTACGCGATCTCCGAAGCTGCATAGACGCTGTTGAAGATATCAGTTACCTGGATGAAGAGCATGTTTATTTATTGGGTAATGCTATCGGCGGAAGCGTTTCCCTGCTCACCGCCGCCCTGGATAACCGGGTTGCCGGGGTGGCGACCGTAGCGGCCTTTTCTCCCTGGCGGACGTCCGACGCACAGTTTGAAACCCTGAGAACGTATTCACATTTACACGGATTGATGCCCCGCTTAGGCTTTTTTGCCGCCGATCCCCGATCCACCCCGGTTGACTTCGGTGAGATCATTGCCGCTGCTGCTCCCACCCCGCTGCTGATCATCGCCCCCCGGCTGGATTATCATACCGACCTCCCGGCTTTAAAGCACATGCTGGCTCCGGCGGGCCGGATATACGATCTGCTTGGCGGAAAAAATCAACTGAAAACAACTTACCCCGACGATATCAACCGGCTGAGCAGGGATATGTACGGAAAAGTGAGTGGTTTTTTTACGGATTTGTTGAATAATAAGCCTTTATAAGCTACCGGCTGAACTGCCGGTAATCTGGCAAGAATGAGGATATCATACACGTTGTGAAAAAATATGTATCCTTCGTATTTGCTGTGTTATTGGTTATCAGTTGCAGAGCGCAGGAATGACACAATCGTGCTGACATAGTCTTTGCTGATGATATTGTAAATCGCGTGGCCTTTGCCTTCCAGCACATGCAGCTCGGAGACAGACCCTGCCTTTTTCAGTTGCTCGTCAAGTGCCCGGGCATAATCGACATGGATCAGCATATCCTGATCACCATGAAAAGTAAGCATGGGAGGAGCCCCCACTTTGATAACGGAGGCATCCTGCAGTCCACCCCACATATTAACCACTGCACGGATAGGCAGTACCCGCTGACCTGATGCGAATGCAAGATGTAATACGGTCATAGCCCCCGCAGAACCACCGGAAACAGCTACCCGCTGTGCATCCATCTGATAGGTGCCGGCATTATTTTTAATCCATTCCAATACTCTGGTTGCATCATCGGAGGCGATAGTTACCGCTTTCTGCAACTCCGGGTGAAATTTGCCGTCGGGGCGGAGGCCTTTAGCCATATTAACGCTGGCACTGGCACCGGGTGTTTTATGGTGCTTCAGATACAGCCGGTAGTTGGCCGATATAACGGCAAAGCCATTCGACGCAAGGTCCCGCCAGAACTTTTCGAGAGCGGATTTATCACCTCCGCCAAAGCCCCCGCCATGGATAAACAGGATGACGGGCTTTTTGACGCCCCCTTCATCTACCGGCAGATATAAATCCAGCAGCCGGTCGCTGGAGGTATCGGCCGCATAAACGGCTTCGGGCTTTTCGGCATAGCGCAAGTTACGGAAGGCTTTCACCTCATATGTTCCCGGCCTGTAGGGATTTTCGTCTTTTTCTTTCGGCAGGTTATCTTCTGTAACCGGATGTGCGTAGGCAACGGTGGCCGTCAATATCAATGGCAGGACCAGCCTGCTGATGCACAGAGTGGCACCTATTTTTTTGATCATGATTCCCATATACAAGCTATTTAAGTTGTTTTTTATTGTTCCTCTGTCAGTGGCCGGTTTACCTGAAACCACGCGACGACATTGTAATAACCATACGAACAGGCACCTGACGGAATAGCAGTTCCCAACAGCACTCGTAGATCCCCTAAAAAGTATACTCATTCCCCACCGTCAGCAACGAAAAAAGTCCACAGTCGGTGCATCTGGTGTAAAGCACATTCTTTATTATTATCTTATTTTTTGTTTTTCAGTAAGAAGTATTCCAGAAAATCAAAAGCCTGTCGGTTTGATGCTGCATTAGGGGCATGCTCAGGCCGGTTCGTCATTGCCACACGGTTTTCATATCCGAGAAGCTGATTGACACCGATGGTGTGATTGAGAGGTACCCACCGTTCAGGGGGGTCGGATGAACCTCCGGAAACCAGAAATGGCCTGGGAGCCATAAGCGCATGTAATTCGTGCAAATCATAACCTTCTTTCAACAAAAGGGGATACAATCCACGTGCATTAGAGCCTGTTTTGTTCCA
>CAZJKM010000166.1:0-3544 GCA_964546645.1 uncultured Sphingobacteriaceae bacterium | reverse complement strand
TGCCGGAAGTGCCTGAGACCCCATCCAACCATTACAAAAATTTTCTGCTGGCCTGCAAGGGCGAAGAAAAAGCCCGTTCTCCGTTCTCGGTCGCCGGGCCACTGAGCCAGGTATTCTGTTTAGGAGTGCTGGCGCAGAAACTGAACACCAAACTAGAGTTTGACCGTAAAAAGAACCGGATTACCAACAACCGTGTGGCGAACGAACTGCTGATCGGCCCGCCACCACGGAAGGGGTGGGAACAGTATTACCGGGTGTAATCCATTCGTTTTGAAGATATTGGCATGGTCGAACTGGTCGTGCTGTCAAACTCCCGGCTTGGTGAAGATTCATCGGAGTTCGTAATCCTGAGACAACCACTTAGTGACGCATCCAGGGTCACCATCAGTTACATAGCCCTCCTGGCGGCACTGATCATGGTTGGCATGGTGGTGATGTCCGCCGGCCGGTAGACCTTTATGGATTACGTGAAAGTCGGAGTGCCGCTGCAACTCCTGTACCTGGTGGTCATGTTGCTGGTGCTACCACTGATTTTTCCGTTCTAAAATGTGAATGTAAACTAATTGAGCACTGAAATCATTCGTGTATCCAAAACTTATTATAATCTTAACACATACTTATTTAGCGGATGGTTATTTTGCAGTTTATATTTACACATCGAATGGTCTTCAGAAAAGTATTTTTAACAGTATGGCTGCTGTTTGCAGCGGTCCGGCTGATCAGTGCGCAGACACAGGTAACGGGGTATGTATATCACGATACGAACGAAAACGGAAAACGGGATCGCGGTGAACGCGGCATCGGTGGAACACGGGTCAGCAACGGGGTGGAGGTGGTCGCAACCGGCGAAAATGGATCATATACACTGCCGGTAGGAAAGGACAACATTATTTTCGTCATAAAGCCTTCCGGCTATCAGGTTCCCGTTAATGAATGGAACCAACCGCTGTTTTACTATATCCATAAGCCAGACGGGTCCCCGGCATTGAAATACGGAGGGGTTCAACCGACCGGTGTGCCCCCGAAGTCTGTTGATTTTGCACTTATCCCTGCTGAAGAACCGCAGCATTTCCGGGCCCTGATCTTCGGTGACCCCCAGGCATATAACCAACAGGAAATAGACTATTTCGCCAAAGGGATCGTTGACGAGCTGAAAGGAATAGGGAACGTCGCCTTCGGACTCAGTCTTGGCGATCTGGTGGGCGATCATCTTGTGCTGCACAACCCGTATATCCGGGCCGTCTCCGCAGTGGGTGTCCCCTGGTACAACCTGATGGGCAATCACGATATGGATTACGACGCGCCCGCCGATTCACTGGCAGATGAATCGTTTGAAGCCGGCTTTGGCCCGGCCAACTATTCGTTTGATTACGGCCAGGCTCACTTTATCGTGCTGGATAATATCCTGTATCCTGACCCGCGCGACGGCCTGGGCTACTGGGGTGGCTTCCGTAAGGACCAGCTGGATTTTGTGGAAAATGATCTGAAGTACGTAGATAAAGAGAAGCTGATTGTGCTGGCTTTTCATATTCCGTTATGGCACAATAATGGGGATACTTTCCGTGATGCTGACCGGCAGCGGCTGTTTGATTTGTTAAAAGGCTATCCTCATACGCTGTCGATGTCAGCGCACACACACCTGCAGCGCCAGAATTTTTACGGCCGGGAACACGGCTGGCAACAGGATAAGCCGCATCACGAATATAACGCCGGCACGACATCGGGCGATTGGTATTCCGGTGAAATGAATGAACACGGAGTGCCGGCATCCACCATGCGGGACGGTACGCCCAAAGGTTACGCTTTTCTGAACGTCAGTGATAACCGCTATACCATTGATTACAAAGTGGCTGGTGAACCGTCGGACTTCCAGATCAAACTTTTCCATCCGAAAGTGGTAGCGAAAGGGCGTCGTACACAGGCTGGTATTTTTGCAAACTTCTTTATGGGTCATGAAGGAAATAAGGTAGCATACCGGATTGACGATGGTCAATGGCAGCCGATGACCTACGTGGAGGTGCCCGACCCGGATTTTGTATGGCATTTATACCGTTGGGATACGACGGAGGAACTGATGTCCGGCAGAAGGCCTTCCAATGCGGTTGACAGCAAGCACCTTTGGCGTGGTAATATACCTGTCGATTTGCCCGCAGGTGAACACCGTATTGAAGTACGCGCTACCGATATGTTTGGCCGAACATTTACGCAACAAGGTTCATATCAATTGGTCGGTCAGGGAACAAAATAACGAGTTCCAGAAAATATGCTATCTTAGAAGCGCTATAGCATATTATAAGATGAACATATCACTTCAGCACAGACACGCATTGATCTGCGGCAGCACGCAGGGTATCGGACTGGCGGTAGCGCAGGAAATGGCATCCTCGGGTGCTAATTGTATCCTGCTGGCGCGTAATGAAGAAAAATTACGACAGGCCGTCAAGGAACTTCCGGCAGCGGCGGGGCAGCACCACCGCTATACAGTCGCAGATTTTTCAGATACGGAGGCTGTCGCGCGGGCTGCTCAGGAGATCGTGGCATCCTCAGTGGTGGATATTCTGGTGAACAATACCGGCGGGCCGAAGGCGGGGGAGATTACGGAAGCGGAGGCCGGAGCTTTTGAAGATGCTTTCAGGCAGCATGTCATCAATAATCAGCAGCTGGCCACAGCGGTGCTGCCGGGAATGAAAAACAGTGGCTACGGTCGCCTCATCAATATTGTTTCTACATCGGTAAAGACACCGCTTCCTAACCTCGGGGTATCCAATACTATCCGGGCTGCAGTGGCGGCATGGGCTAAAACGCTGGCCAATGAAGTGGGACGTTACGGAATTACGGTTAATAATGTACTACCCGGCCTGACAGCAACGGAGCGGCTTGACAGCCTCATCGCTGATACGGCCGGGCGCAGCGGCAAATCCATGGAAGAGGTGACAGCCGGCATGAAAGCCTCGGTGCCATTGCAGCGGTTCGGAACCGCTGCAGAGATTGCCCATCTTGTTGTATTCCTCGCATCGCCGGCCGCGTCTTACATCAGCGGTACCAGCATCCCGGTAGACGGCGGGCGTACACCGGCGTTTTAAGGGAAACTTCCCCGGTCCGGTCTCCGATCAATGAGCGGGTGTTCGTCGTTTCCGGCGGGCCACCAAGAGATTGATGCCGAGTACCAAAATCAGGATCAGCAGGCCACCGAATTCCCGTGTTTCTTCAATCCAGGGTTTATCGGCCTGCATACTTTGCACTAATTCGCCTGCCCGGTGCCCGCCGTACCATTCGGTCACACCGTGTTTCACAAACAACAGATACAGGGCATACAGCAGGTAAACTGCGATGCCAGCCAGATACGCCCTGGGGAAATACAGTCCTTTTACCGCCATAAAGCATAACCAGGCGCTGTATAAGTAAATGGGTATCCATATATACGGATCCGAATCGTTGTACTGTAATGCCGCACTTACCAAAAAAAGGATGGCAAAAATACCGTTGAAAATTTTCATATTATTTATCGTTACTCAAACATAAATAAAATCTTTTTAAAGCAGGC
>CAZJKM010000165.1:0-3611 GCA_964546645.1 uncultured Sphingobacteriaceae bacterium | reverse complement strand
TCGATACTGCACATGATGAAGCCTGCAAGCCCAACGAATTAATGTAACTTCTTCTAATTGATATTCCGCTGGCAACATATAAACCTGTCTCATTGAATGGCACCGCCGTTACCGTAGCCCACGCTGATAATTTACATTGATCAAAAACAACATTGGTCACGCCTCCCTCAATAGTGACACCTATTTCCAAGCCGCGAAAAGTTGAATTGCTGCCACCGCCACCAATGACGGGGTCCACTCCTGGCTTGATGGTAACATAATCTATGGCAGCCGACGCGTAATTGGCCGAAGGGATGTTGTTTGCCAACAAATCATATCCGGGACCGACGAAATGAAGGGGTTTGCTAATGGTAAGAGTTCCATACCTGTTGGCGGACCCGACGAGGAGCAGGGTATCTCCAGCCGCCGCCGCATCGTGAGCGGGCTGCACGTCACGGAAATCGGCGGGACGAGCGGGATCGTTGTCCACCACCCATGTCCTCCCATACGTGCTGAGGGAAAGCAGAAGCGAGAGGGAAAACGACAAACTGTGGATAAGCGTTGATTTCATAAATGATTTTTTGTGTAAGTATGTGAGGTATCCGAGTCCGCTCGCAAACCGCGCGGGACCAGACCGAACAGCGGAGTGATCGACACGATCTCTCCGGCAGTGAAAGCATGGACGGCAAGGGGGGCGTGGAAATGAGCAAGATTACCCATTCTCCAGGAATCCCGGAAGATCGCTTTCCCCACGGTCATTGAGGGAGGGATGGCCACCGGCGCGCTCCCCGGCGCCGCCAAGCGGGCCGCGGTTTGGAGTGCGTGGGCATGACCACGCTTTCCGTCGGGGCGACATGTCGCCCCGACGGAAAGCGGCGACATGTCGCCGCACTCCAAGACGCCCTCCCCGAGGTCGGCCCGGCAGACGCGGACAACGTTCACTTGGAAAACACGGGCAGGATTTCGTGCAACCGGGCCACCGCGGCGGTGCGGGTTTCGGCGCGGAGTTTCCCGAGGATGGCGCGGACGTGCCGATGAACGGTGCGGCAGCTGATGCCGAGGATGATGCCGATTTCGCGGTCGCGTTTGCCTTGGCCGATCCACCACAAGACCTCGCTTTCACGCTGGCTCAGCCCGAGCCGCCGGAGCGGAAGGGCATCGGCCGCGGACCACTCGCGACGGGCGGCCGTTGTCTCGTGCAACAGCTTGTCCGACCCGAAGGCCAGCGCGATGTGCCGGAGCAAGGGGAGGGCGAGGCGGAGTTCCTCGTCCGTGTAATCGCGGGTGCCCCGGCTGATGGTCACGCCGCCCAAGGAGCGGCCGACGGCCAAGGGCAGCACCAATTGGTAGCGGATGTCCAAAGGGCGGTATGCGTCGTGGTAGAGAGCGGTGCGCCGGAGCCGGGACGCGCTGATGAGATCGCTGAGCCGGAGCGGCACGCTGGCACCGGCATTCATGAGGGGAAAAGCGGGATGCTCATGGGGAGCCACCTCGGCCACGCGGGCCATGATGGCGGCCAGCTTCTCGGCGTCATAAGGCACGTCCGTATGTTGGATCGGTGGCGCGCCGGCCGGATCAAAGAGTTCAAAGCTGAACAAAGAGTCCTGATAGATCACCCTCAACGCGGCGAAGAGACGTTGGGAAAACGGCTCGCCGGAATCATGAGCGTGCAGAATCTCCAAGGCCTCCAAAAGGGGCCGGAAGCAAGCGGGGGAAAGAGCTTTTTCGTCAGAAAGCGCAGGCTGGCGCTTGGGTTTCATAATGTGCTGGTAAGGAAGTGGTCGTGGGAATCGAACAGCCAAGGGCGCGGACTTGATCCACGCCCTACTACCAGGCACCGCTAAGAGCCTCTCAAGAAAGCGCGGCCAAGCCGCGCCGTTCGAGCGCGACAGGCTTTGTCTTCTTGAGTTGGGCCGACTGAAATTAGCGGTTTCGGTAGTAGCCCAGAAGCCCTTTGGTTCGCAAAGGGTGATGTGAGAAATGAGATGGTTACATAGGTGGAAAAGACAGGTAACGAGGCTCGGCGGGCCGAGCCATCATCAGGCTGCTCAAGAAATCCGGCTTGACCAGAGGATTTTTCCGCACGGCCATCAAGCAGGCCCGGCGCAGGACTCGCGGGGACACTCGCCCCCCCTCCCCTGCCCTTCCGTTGCGGTTTCGCTTGGCGAATGGCTTCCGGCGCGTCATGCTTCCGCCCATGCCGACCAACCCCTTGCCGCTGCTTCGTTATCGTCTTGCCGCCCCCCTGCTGGCCTTGGCCTGCCTGCCGCGGGCGCTCGCCGAGCCCGTGCCGCCGTCGCTCTTTCATTGCATCGATCCCGATCTGGAAGTGACCGTCTGGGCGCACTCGCCGCTCCTGCACAATCCGACCAATATCGACATCGACAAAGACGGCCGCATCTGGGTCGCGGAGGGCGTGAACTACCGCTTCCACTTCAACCGCCAACCCGCCGGCGACCGCATCATGGTGCTGGAGGATACCGACGGCGATGGCAAGGCGGATAAAAGTTGGCCCTTCGTCCAGGAGCCGTTTTTGCGCGCGCCGCTCGGGGTGGCGGTCATCGGCAATAAGGTCGTCGTGTCGATGGCACCCGACCTCATTGTCTATACCGATGTCGATGGCGACCTGCGTTTCGATCCCGCCAAGGGCGACACGCGCGAAGTGTTGCTCACCGGCTTCAGCGGCCGCAATCACGACCACTCGCTGCACAGCGTGACCGTCGGGCCGGACGGCAAATGGTATTTCAGCGCGGGCAATTGCGGCGCGAAGTTCACCGACAAGGACGGCAAAACCTGGCGCATCGGGTCCAAGCAGAATATTTCCTGGTGGCCCAAAGATCCCGAGCGGCCCGACCCCGACCCCAGCGAATGGGCCGGCCAGCCGAGCGACGACGGCAAGGTCTATGTCGGCGGCTTCATCGCGCGCATGAATCCCGATGGCACCGGCGTGGAAATCCTCGCCCACAACCTGCGCAACTCTTACGAAAACTGCGTCACGTCCTACGGCGACATCTTCGCCAATGACAACGACGACTCGCCCGCGTGCCGGACTTTCTGGGTGCTGCCGGGCGGCAATTACGGTTTCGCCTCCGCCGATGGCTCGCGTTCGTGGCAGGCCGACCGCCGCCCCGGCCAAAGCATCATCACCGCGACCTGGCGGCAGGAAGACCCCGGCGTCGCCCCCGCCGGCGATGTCTATGGCGCGGGCGCGCCCACCGGCATCGTCTTTTACGAACACGGCGCGCTCGGCGACAAATGGCAGGGCACATTGCTGAGTTGCGATCCTGCGCTCAATACCATTCTCGGCTACAAGCCCGAGCCTGAGGGTGCGGGGTGGAAGCTGGAACGCTTCCATTTCCTCACCACCAACAAAGACCAAAAGATCATCGGCACCGACTCCACCGGCGGCAATGACACCGCCCGCGCCGACGATGTGAAATCCCTCTTCCGCCCCTCCGACATCGCGGTCGGTCCCGACGGCGCGCTCTACATCGCCGACTGGCACGACCCGCGCGTCGGTGGTCATGCGGCGATGGATGATTCGCTCGGCGGCACCATTTACCGCGTCGCGCCCAAGGGCTTCAAAAGCGTGGTGCCGAAGGTTGATCTGACGACCGTGGAAGGCGCGGTCG
>CAZJKM010000164.1:0-3642 GCA_964546645.1 uncultured Sphingobacteriaceae bacterium | reverse complement strand
AGATTGCTCTGGGCATGAAATGGCTGATCAACTATGCCCGCAAACGTGGTGAGAAGACCATGTATGAGAAACTGGCTGGCGAGATCATCTCTGCTTCCAAAGGTGAGGGTGCTGCAGTAAAAAAGAAGGAAGATACGCATAAGATGGCGGAAGCAAATAAGGCGTTTTCACACTTCAGATTCTAAAAGCACAATGGCACTGGTTATACAATATGTTCTTCTGTCTGATGATCAGGGGACTCATTTGTATAACCGGTGCTTTTTTATGGTATAAAACATATGTCAAGAGATCTAAAATATACAAGGAATATTGGTATTGCCGCACATATTGATGCGGGGAAAACCACTACAACAGAGCGTATCCTTTACTATGCCGGAGTGAATCATAAAATCGGTGAAGTACATGAAGGTGCTTCAACGATGGACTGGATGGTGCAGGAAGCTGAACGTGGTATCACCATTACATCCGCCGCTACAACTGTTTTCTGGAACTACAGAGACAATAGATACCAGGTGAATGTGATCGATACGCCTGGCCACGTTGACTTCACGGTTGAGGTAAACCGCTCTTTGCGCGTGCTCGACGGGTTGGTATTTCTGTTTTCGGCAGTTGATGGTGTGGAGCCTCAGTCGGAAACCAACTGGCGGCTTGCGGATAACTACAAGGTTCCGCGCATCGGCTTTGTGAACAAAATGGACCGCTCAGGTGCAGATTTTCTGAAAGTGGTGAAACAGGTGAAAGACATGCTGGGCAGTGAGGCTGTTCCGCTGCAATTGCCTATCGGTGCTGAAGAGAATTTTAAAGGTGTGGTTGACCTGATCAACAACCGCGGTATTGTTTGGAATGAGCATGATAAAGGGATGACCTTTACAACAGTGCCTATTCCCGACGATATGGTAGATGAAGTTGCTGAATGGCGGGAGAAATTACTTGAATCAGTGGCCAGTTATGATGAATCGTTGATGGAGAAATTCTTTGACGATCCGAACTCCTTGACAGAACGTGAAATTCTGGATGCCCTGCGTAAGGCTGTGTTGGATAACTCCATCGTACCGATGGTTTGTGGTTCGTCCTTCAAAAACAAGGGCGTTCAGACCATGCTTGATTACGTGATGGAATTATTGCCTTCACCAATGGATCAGGAAGCTGTTTCAGGGACTAATCCCAACACAGGTGAAGAGATCGCCCGTAAGCCGGATGTTAAGGAGCCGTTTGCTGCATTGGCATTTAAGATTGCAACAGATCCGTTTGTGGGCCGTCTTTGTTTTATCCGTGTTTATTCGGGTAATCTGGAAGCAGGATCATACGTATATAACACACGGTCAGAAAATAAGGAACGTATTTCCCGTATTTTCCAAATGCATGCTAACAAGCAGAACCCGATCCCGAATGTGGGAGCAGGGGATATTGCTGCGGTGGTAGGCTTTAAAGATATCAAGACTGGTGATACGCTTTGCGATGAGAAGAACCCGATTGTATTGGAATCAATGAATTTCCCCGAACCGGTAATCGGTTTAGCCATTGAGCCTAAGACGCAGGTTGATATGGACAAGCTGGGTATCGCTTTGGGTAAACTTGCAGAGGAAGATCCTACATTTCGTGTACAAACAGATGAGGAAACAGGTCAGACCGTTATCTCCGGTATGGGTGAGCTTCACCTGGATATCCTGATCGACCGTTTGAGAAGGGAATTCAAAGTAGAAGTGAATCAGGGAGCTCCCCAAGTGGCTTACAAGGAAGCTATTACAGGCACCTGTCAACATCGTGAAGTTTATAAGAAGCAAACAGGTGGACGTGGTAAATTTGCTGATATTCAGATTGTTGTTTCTCCTGTTGACGCTGACTACGACCTGTCAAAGTCTCCGCTTCAATTCGTTAATGAGATTGTAGGCGGGGCTATCCCGAAAGAATACATTCCGTCGGTACAAAAAGGTTTTGAAGCATCAATGGTAAATGGCGTGCTCGCCGGTTATCCGCTGAGCAGCATGAAAGTGCGGCTGATCGACGGCTCTTTCCACGCAGTCGATTCCGATTCCCTGTCATTTGAAATTGCTGCTCGTACAGCTTTCCGTGAAGCCCTGCCGAAGTGCTCGCCCGTTCTGATGGAGCCGATCATGAAGATTGAGGTGCTTACTCCTGAAGAGAATATGGGTGATGTGATGGGTGACCTGAACCGCCGTCGTGGACAGTTGCAGGGCATGGATAGCCGGGCAGGTTCGCAGGTAATCAAAGCTCAGGTTCCGCTATCCGAAATGTTCGGATATGTTACGCAGCTGCGTACGATTACGTCCGGACGGGCCACATCAACCATGGAATTTGATCATTATGAGCCAGCCCCACGCAACGTGCAGGAAGAAGTAGTTGCTAAAGCAAAAGGTAAAGTTAAGGCATAATATATTATTCACCCGGCCTCGGTTATAAATAGCTCTAACCGAAGCTGTTATTTAACATAAACAGAACATGAGCCAACGTATCAGAATTAAATTAAAGTCGTACGATTACAACCTGGTTGACAAATCGGCCGAGAAAATTGTAAAGACGGTAAAGCCTACCGGCGCCGTGGTAAGCGGACCGATTCCGCTGCCGACCGAGAAGAAAGTGTACACCGTGCTGCGTTCACCGCATGTGAATAAAAAAGCGCGGGAGCAGTTCCAGCTTTGTGCCTATAAACGGTTATTGGACATCTATAGCTCTAACTCAAAGACAGTAGATGCACTGATGAAGCTTGAACTGCCTAGTGGCGTTGAAGTGGAAATCAAAGTGTAACAACAGACGTTTGTCTGACAAACGGTAAAAGCCTTGTTCATGTATCCCATGTTCAGGGCTTTTACCGTTTAATGTTCTGTATTTTCAGTCTGATCTGGTGCAGCGTGTCGTCCCGGCTGATAATCAGGGATGCATGCCTGTTACCTTTCTGAAGCTCCCGCCTGTAAAGGTCGAAATTGCCATTGAACAGGTGGTTAATGGCAACAACAATGTCTCCTTCTTCCAACCCCGCTGCTGCTGCCGGGGAATCCGGTGTGATCGGGCCGATGACAATACGGCCATTGTCGTAAAGCAGTTCGGTTCCTGTGTACGCGTAGTCAAATGCATCATTAAAATGGGAATTGGGTTTGATGTATATCTCCCTTTGTGCATAGTTGTAAATGACATTGAAGCGACGCAGTATATCATTCCCGATAAGTCCCCCCAGGTAAGGATAAGAGGTTACGTTGTGAACATCGTCGAAAACGATCGTTGGTACGTTTTTAAACTTATAAGGCCCTATACGAAGATAGGAAGATATTGTCAGGTCCATATGGAATGTACCACCAATGGTGCTTGCCTGTTTCGGATAGAATTTCCGTCTTTTTTTGAAGTACAAGCTGTCGTCTGCGAATTCGCGTGATAACATGAGGCAAAGTCCGGCACCGATGTCGTGCAAAAGCAACGGATCGTACCGGCGATGATCCTTAATACCCGCATGATGCACTGGCAGCGTCGAAATATACACGTTGATCAGGTGCCCGCCTTTCGGATACCTGAACAGGCCGTTACTGGAGATGTACATTTTCAGACTATCATAATCAAGTTGTATGATATAACGGCTTAACAGGGAATGGCCGATAATGCCATCTATTTTTTCTCCGTACGCGTTTTCAA
>CAZJKM010000163.1:0-3718 GCA_964546645.1 uncultured Sphingobacteriaceae bacterium | reverse complement strand
ACAAAAAGCGGAAGCAGAACGACAATCACAAAACAACACGACGAACAATCAACGGCAGGAATACAGGCGTCGTTAAACACTAACTCTCATTAAACCAACCAGCGTACATAACATAATTATGTGGCAATGTACGTAACATTGTTCGTTGCTCCTCAGTAATCGGTTTAAGCTTCCGTGCAGGAATTCCTGCATAGATGTACCCTGTTTCACATGTCATCCCCTCAGTAACTACTGCACCGGCCGCTATGATCACATACTCCTCAACCACTGCGTGATCCATTACAATAGCACCCATCCCAACCAATACATATGGCTGAATGGTGCATCCATGTACCAACGCGTTGTGTCCTACTGATACGAAATCACCCAAGACAGTGGCAGCCTTCTTATAGGTACAGTGAATCACTGCACCATCCTGTATATTACAGTACTGCCCTATACGGATCCGATTAACATCCCCTCTGACAACCGCATTGAACCAAACTGAACAATGTGACCCTAGCTGAACATCCCCAACAACTGTTGCATTATCTGCCATATAGCAGTGCTCCCCAATTACCGGATGTATACCTTTAACCGGTAAAATTAATGCCATATATAATAATCATTATACATTTAAAAAATAGTATCCTTTATTTCTGCACAGTGCTCCGGATAATCTGTAGTATAGTGCAATCCCCTGCTCTCTTTGCGAAGCATCGCTGATTTTATGACCAGAAAAGCTACCTGAATGACATTCCTCAACTCACAAAGCTTTACTGACAGACGGGTATTCTTATAAAAACTTTCCGTCTCATCATATAGAAGTCCTAAGCGCCGCAACGCCCGCTCGAGCCTGAAATCTGAACGCACGATACCCACATAATCACTCATAATCTTTTGCGTCTCCCGCAAGTTATGTGTCACCAGAATATCTTCATTTGATAACACTGTATTAGAATCATCCCAATCAGGTATCCCCTTAGGAACAAGAACTTCTTTCCATTCTGAGACCGCATGTTCATAAATACGGTGCGCAAATACTGCTGCTTCCAACAGTGAATTGGAAGCCAACCGGTTCGCACCATGAAGTCCGGTAGAAGAACACTCACCGCAGGCATACAACCGCCTGATGGAGGACCGGCCACATTCATCAACAAGAATACCCCCACATAGATAATGAGCTGCCGGCGTAACCGGAATATAATCCCGCGTCAGATCAATACCAATCGATAAGCACTTCGCATAAATATTCGGAAAATGATTTAGCAGGCCAGCCTTATCCCTGTGTGTGATATCCAAATAAACAAAGTCATCGCCTGATCGTTTCATCTCCGCATCAATCGCACGGGCAACGATATCCCTGGGTGCCAGCGATCCTCTGGGATCGTACGTTTGCATAAACTCTTCCCCTTTTCTGTTGCGTAATACTGCTCCGAACCCTCTCAGTGCCTCAGAGATCAAAAAAGAAGGATATTCTCCTGGATTATACAGCGCAGTAGGATGAAACTGCATAAATTCCATATTCCGTACTTTTCCTTTCGCACGGTAAACCATTGCTATACCATCACCTGTTGCTATTACAGGGTTTGTAGTACTACCATAAATATGTCCGGCTCCACCAGAAGCCATCACGGTAATACTGCTTTCAATCCGCTCCACCTGTCCGGTCCTGCTATTAAGTGCGTAAACACCATAACACGTTATATCCTCCGAACTCTTGTCAACAAAAACCCCCAGATGATACTGCGTAATGAGATCTACAGCAAAATAATGTGTCAGTATTTCAATATTCGGATGTTCATGGATCCGCTCCAGGAGTGCCCGCTCTATCTCATATCCCGTAATATCTTTATAATGAAGTACCCTATGTTCAGAATGACCACCCTCTTTAGCAAGGTCATACTCTCCTTTTCCTGTCTTATCAAAATGAGTTCCGTAATCAATCAGCTCCTGTATACGTTCCGGCCCCTCCTTCACTACGATTTCCACAATCTTTTCATCACATAAACCATCTCCTGCCACCAGAGTATCAGCTATATGCTTATCAAATGAATCAGACTTATCCACAACAACGGCAACTCCGCCCTGTGCATACTTTGTATTTGATTCGTCTTCATTCGACTTTGTAACGATCAGAACCTTACCATGATCCGCTGCTTTCAGCGCGAAACTAAGTCCGGCAATCCCCGATCCTATCACCAGAAAATCAACATTACGCATAGAAAACTTTTTTCATGAAATTTATAATAAATCCAGGTTGATAACACACTCAGAACTGTTAGTTATGTGTCAACATAACGTGCAATAAAATCAATAACTCATCGGTATTGACATAGCTGTAATTTTCTGAACAAAAAGTTCGCTTATCTACTGCAAACAAGGATACTTTTTCAACGTAAATTGTATTGTTAGAATTCAACAAAATTATCTGGAAAGAAAAACACACCCTACTTCTATTTACTGAGAGTCAGTACACTCCTGCTCTGTTCATGTTGAGATTTTGTTAGTATCTAACGAATAAGCGAAAAAGCAAAAAAATAACCGTTCATTTCTTCACAAAACCAACACGCTAATAAACAATAAAAAATCATTTATAAAAAACATTATTATTTTTATTGTACTGTTCAAAATGGCATCTGTTCCATATCCCGGAGATTACGTATTTTTGTAAGTAGTATAACAAACTAAACAGACACTTGTGTAGCCAGGAAATGGAAATTAGCGAACTGAATAATTATACAACAGATTTGTCGGCAAAAGGCTATTTGGATCTTCCAGTTGATCCTACGCTGGATCTGGTGGAAGAAATCAGCAGGATAAAAAAAGAAAAAAATGCAGTTATACTGGCTCATTACTATCAGGAGTCAGAAATACAGGACATTGCTGATTATATTGGTGACAGTTTGGGCTTGTCACAACAAGCGGCAAAAACTGAAGCGGATATCATTGTTTTTGCTGGTGTCCATTTCATGGCTGAGACAGCTAAGATACTTTCCCCGCAGAAGAAGGTTTTACTTCCGGATCTGAAAGCGGGATGTTCCTTGTCTGATAGTTGTCCGCCGCACCTTTTTGCTAAATTTAAAGAGCTGTATCCAGATCACCTGGTGATTACTTATGTGAATTGTACCGCCGAGTTGAAAGCGCTGAGCGATATTGTTTGTACCTCATCAAATGCAGTACAGATTGTAGAGAGCCTGCCATCGGATCAGAAGATTATTTTCGGTCCTGACAGAAATTTAGGAGCGTATGTAAAACATAAAACCGGTCGTGATCTCGTGTTATGGAATGGTGCCTGCATGGTACATGAGATTTTTTCTCAGGAGAAAATAGACCATATCAGGGCAACCTATCCGGATGCTAAATTTATTGCACATCCCGAATGTGAGGAACATATTCTCCAGGCAGCGGATTATATAGGCTCTACTTCAGGATTGCTGAAATATACAAAGGAAAATCCTGCCCAAACGTTTATTGTTGCTACGGAAAGCGGTATTATTCATCAGATGCAAAAGGCCAGCCCGCATAAAGTGTTTATCCCGGCACCACCCAATAATGCCTGCGCCTGTAATGATTGTCCGTATATGAAGCTGAATACACTGGAGAAGCTGTATAATTGTATGAAGTATGAACTGCCGGAGGTTACGCTTCCTGTAGATGTGATAAACAGGGCACGGCGTCCCATTGAGCGTATGTTGGAAATATCGGAGCGGTTGGGGTTATAAAAGATATATTATCT
>CAZJKM010000162.1:0-3739 GCA_964546645.1 uncultured Sphingobacteriaceae bacterium | reverse complement strand
AGAAGTACAAGCTGGATCCGGAATACCTGGGTAGCAATATTCCGGGGCAGGATGCTACCAATGGGCTTGGAACGGGAGCTTACTCACCGCAGAATAAATTTTATGCCCTGGGCCTTAATGTTATTTTTTAAATAACCAGATAGCAGATTGTTGCCACAAATCGGCATAGTTATTCTCCTTTCATTTTTCGTTAACCAGGCCTTCTTAAAAAAATTCTTTATTGATCTACCACCAGGGCGCCTCTCACCTGTTTTAGTATGTTAAAGGGGTAAACTGTATTCCGTATTGCAGTGATATATCGTCGCGGGTATGATACGTTAAATAGAGTTTCCCTTATGGGTGTGAATAAATAGTAACGCTTAATATTAATGCCAATGGATTGATAAAGAAGGGTGCTTTTAGCGTCTGCTGCCGGAGGTAAGCAGAGGCTGTAAAATCAGAGAATGCGGATTAATTTAATTTAAATTATATGACTAAAATAACCACTCAATTTTTTAGACGGGTTCTGACAGTAGTGATCGTGTTGTTAACAACATACTATGCTACGAATGCTCAGGACCGGAGTCTTCAGGACTCTACTAAAGATTTATCCCTTGGCGGTCAGAGCCAGGAGATTGACATTCTTTACAGAACCACTAAACCGAAAAAATATCTTACTTCGGCTGTTTCTTCCATCTCCGGGGCAGAAGTGAGCAACATCCCCGGTGCTAACCGTTTGAACTCGCTTGGCGGACGTTTGCCGGGCCTTACTGTATTACAGGATGATGGGGTTCCCGGAGTGGAAAACTCCGTTTTGCTGATTCGTGGTTCCCATTCTTTTGCCGGTAACGGAAGACCGTTTATCTTAATAAATGGCCGGGTTGATGATATCAGTATGATTGAGCCCAATGATATTGAAAGTATTACCGTGCTTAAAGATGCTGCTGCTACGGCATTATATGGCCTTAACTCTGCTAATGGTATCATATTAGTGACCACTAAACGTGGAAAGGCTCAAAAACTGGATATTAACTATCACGTTGAATCTTCTTTCCAGCAGCCAACACGAACTCCAAAGCCATTGGATGCATATAATTATGCATTACTATATAATGAAGCTCAGCTAAATGATAATCCAAATGCAACCGTGGCGTATAATTCAACAGCATTGGATGGTTATCTGACCGGAAGTAACCCTTACGCTTTCCCTGATGTAAATTGGCTGGGTCAGACATTAAAAAATAATTCACTTCAGGTTCGAAACAATCTGAATATCCGGGGCGGGACAAAAGATGTCAATTTTTATTTTTCAGGCAGTTACCTGAAGGACAACGGCATCTTCAATATTGACAAGGATATTAACACGTACAATACCAACTCAACGGTTGATGTTTTCAATGTTCGTGCTAACATTGGCCTGAATATTACTAAAAATTTACAATTGTTTACGGATATCCGCTCCAAGCGTGAAAAAAGAACAGCGCCTGGTGCCTATACCGAGTTGTACGATCAGACTATTTTTTCAGCGATTTACGGTACTCCGGCCAATGCCTATCCGGTAACGAACGCTGACGGGTCATTAGGCGGTACAAACACTTACATAGACAATCCGTACGGAACACTGCACTACAGAGGCTATAATGACTATATCGTAGGGTCAACATCGGCTTTTTCAGAATTGGTATATGACTTCAACAGCTTGTTAAGCGGGTTAAAACTGAAAGCAAATTTTGGATATACCACTTTTACAGAGTTTAACCTGAACCGTGCAAAGAACTTTGCCGTTTATCAGCTGGCTTCACCGGACACTTATACCCAGATAGGAACTACTACGGCAATAGCAACCACTGGCACGGACTACAGGCAACGGAATCGTATTTTCGACCATTCTGCTGCTGCATATTACGATACTGAATTTGGCGATCATGCAATCCACTCTTTCTTAATGTATGAGCGGCTGCAATTTGATTACAATACAGGTTCCGGCAATAACCTTGCGTATATTGGCAGAACTTTTCAGGGGCCTAAGGCAAGCATGTCTTACCGCTATAAGAACAGGTACTTAGTTGATCTTGTTGCTTCTTATCAGGGAAATGAGCAGTTTCCTAAGGGAGACCGTTATGGCTTTTTTCCTGCCATAGCAGCAGGCTGGATTATTTTAGATGAATCATTTCTGCAAAACAGCGGCAATACACTCTCTTTTTTAAAGCTAAGAGGTTCCTATGGTAAAACAGGCCGGCAGCCAAACAGTGTTTTAGAAACCGATGGTATATATTTTAATTACCTGACCAATTACAGGGCCGGAATAGCTGCAGATGGCTTCGGTTCTCCATTCGGTACCAACCCGGCAAATTCAATAGGAGCCTTCGTAAGCCAGATTGCTAATCCTCAAATAACCTGGGAGAAAACCCTGAAAGGTAATATCGGTTTAGATATTGCTTTATTCGGCAATAAACTCAATGCTTCATTTGATTATTTTGATGAGAGAACAGCAGATATCCTGGTTTCCGGAGCCATTTCGGCTATGTATGGAAATCCGGTCCTTTCTCCAACAGGTACGTTTAAGAATAACGGATTTGAGGTTCAGGCCGGCTGGGCCGACCGTATAGGTGATTTTCAGTATGCTATCGCAGCTAATTTAGCTGTTGCAAAGAATAAGATCACCAATATGGACGAAGAGACGAGGCCTTTTGATTATCTGTATCGTACAGGCAATCCTTTTAACGGAAGATACGGATACGTATTTGACCGTTTCTTTACTGAATCAGATGCTCCCGGAAGTTATCCCGACCAGTCGTTACTGGGAACCCAACAACCGGGCGACCTGAAATATAAGGACCTGAATGGCGACAATATCATCAATGATAATGATATTACCTTTATAGGCAATAGCAGGTTACCGCAAACTAATTTTGGCATTAACCTGGGAAGCAAGTATAAAGCCTGGGATCTGAATGTATTTTTTCAGGGCGTTGATGGCGGAACAACCTATAATGACGGTTTAACCCAATATGAATTCGTTAACAGAAGCGGGAATGTGTTTGAGCATCATCTGAATCGCTGGACACCAGGATCCGGCCAATCTGCCGGTTATCCCCGGTTAACGCTTAATAATCAGAATAATTTTGTTTCAAGCTCATACTGGGTGAGAGATAATTCGTTTGTTCGGTTAAAATATGTGGAACTGGGATATTCTTTACCAAAGAGCCTGGTTTCCAAGCTTGGAATCAGCGGAACCCGCATCTTCGTAAACGGCAATAATGTGTTTTTATGGGATAAACTGGATGGAAAAGATCCTGAGGCGCAGGATGATGGTATAGGTTATCCGCTTCAGCGTTCTTTCAGCGTGGGGCTTAACGTAAAATTTTAATCCTAAACATAATGGATATGAAAAAAATATTAGTCTATATAACCTGTATGCTGGCAGTATCAGCAATATCGTGTTCTGATGAGACTATCGACTCGAGACCAGGAGAGTTTTTTGAGACGCCTGATCTGATTTATACCAATAAACTAAGAACACAGCAATTTATTAATAACATTTACCTGTTTGTTCCGCGGGGATACAACAGGCTGGATGTTAACGCTGCACAAAATGATGTGCTGCATGCAACCAATTCCAGGCCTAACGTTCCTACTCCCGTCCCTTTAACAGCTATGGTTGCATCAGCAACGGATGAAGCGGTGCACACTACCCGCGGTTCCGCAGCAGAGAAGTGGGGGACCGGGCAATGGGGAGTGAACTCAAATAATACCTGGG
>CAZJKM010000161.1:0-3747 GCA_964546645.1 uncultured Sphingobacteriaceae bacterium | reverse complement strand
AATTCCTGTCCACCCTGGGAGATACGATTAAAAAAGCCGTGCAAACAGCTGTCCCGGTAACACACATGGGGCTGGGTGAAGCACCGGTATACGAGGTCGCCTCCAACCGGCGGATACTGGGAAGCGATGGCCGTGTGCGGCAGACCCGGATGTCCTCCTGCAAAGACCCTTCTTTGCGGGCCGAACCGGAGGGATTGATCGATCCGGCCGTATCCCTGGTTAGTTTCTGGAATGAGGAGAAACCGGTAGCGGTGCTGAGTTATTATGCGGTACACCCGCAGAGTTACTACCGGACCGGTATTGCGAACCCGGATTTTCCCGGTATCGCCCGCTTCATGCGGCAACTGGCCGTGCCGGAAGCGCTGCATATCCATTTTACCGGAGCCGCCGGGAATGTCGCCGCCGGTAAATATAATGACGGTAGCCCTGCCAACCGGTTGACCCTGGCGGAAAGATTAGCGGATGGCATGAAGAGGGCATGGGAGAACACGCAGAAAGAAAGAATAACCGCCGGGCAGGTCTCCTGGAATTATGAGCCCTTCGCCTTTACGCCGGCCCCCTTTCTGGCAACGCTGAAAAAGCAGCTGGCAGATGACCCTTCCCTTTATAAAACCAGCCCGGGACATGCCCGGAAGATGGCATGGTATGAGCGGTGCCTGGCCGGAAAGAAAGTTGACCTGTGCTGCCTGCGTATCGGCAAAGCACGGATGCTGCTTCTCCCGGGCGAATTGTTTGTCGAATACCAGCTGGCGGCCAAGCAAAGGCGTCCGGACCTGTTTGTGGCAATGGCGGCATACGGCGAATACAGCATGGGTTATATCGGTACCGAAAAGGCCTATGAAGAAGGCGGGTACGAAGCGAGTGAGGTGGCCAGCAATGTCCATCCGTCAACGGAGCCCCGGCTGAAAGCAGCTATCTTCCGTTTATTGGACGCGTGACCGTGTTAGTCCTTATCCCAGTTTTTATTGGGTTGGGACCACAGCACCCGTACCACATACACCCGGCCGTCGGCGCCGTATTTGGTCGGCTCCTTTTCTGACATGCCTTCGGAGGTGGTGATCCAGGTTTCGTGCTCACTGACGGGATTGACCCCGAAATTGCCCAGCTGGGCGCCTGTGTTGGGAACCACTACTTTTTCGGTCTTCCGGATCACGACTAATTTTTCAGGGTCTACCTGTGCCATGAATAACGGTGCCCGGTGGCGGACGACGTTGTCGTTATCTGCTCCCCGGCGGGTGTACACCAAGAACAACCCTTCACTATGTGTTGCCCAGTGCTGCTGGGTATTGTAACTGCCCAGGAGTTCACCATCGTCAAAACGCCATAGCACCGGTTCTGAGAAATGAAGCCCATCTTCACTGACAGCAATGTACGCGGCGTCATTATTACGCAACGTCAGGTAGTACCGGTTTTTATAGCGGGTGAGGGAAGGTTCTGTAAACCCTCTGCCGGTGGGAAACGCCAGGATATTCCCGTGCCCGGCGTAGGTGAGTTCCCGGCCATTAAACCGGCAGCGCAGGACGGTCGCACGGTACAGGCCCGTTTCCCGGTCAGTGATATAGGTAGGCAGCAGGATATCGCCGTTTTCCAGGTCAACCCGCTGGGTGCTGCCGGCCCCTTCGCTGGAAAAGGGGACCTCTGCAGGCAATTTCAACGGCTGCCAGGGGGACCAGGCGTCGGTGGCTTCGTCATACACGGCCCAGACGGTTGACCGTTGCGCTCCGCTGATTAGCCGGTTATCTTCATAACGGACGGTGTGTCCTGTACCCAGCATTTTCCCCGATTTCCGGTGGAATTTAGGGGTGAAATCCGAGATGCCCACCTCCTTTGTGCCGCCTTCTGACCGGCGGCCGAGGGTATGGGGATTTTCCCGCGGAGGTGTCCAGGTTTTACCCCCATCGTGACTTCTGAGATCAAAAAGGGCAAAAAAGACGTCGCTTCGTGCCAGCAGCCACTTTTGCATGGTCAGGATGATGGTGGGTTTTTCCCCCGGAATGATCCCCGCATGGGGGTGAAACCAATTGGTTATACCATCATATCCCGAACTGGCCACATCCAGCCGGGTTTGGTACGTAAGTGCCGCCGTATCTGCGGGGTTTCCGGATAATCCCTGCATGGCTTTTGCCGGCAGGAAAGCGGGAACCAGGAAAAAAAGCACCATAAACCGGGTGTTCCGGGCAGAAAGCCAGTGATATACCATCTCTTCGTTTTTTATGACCGGCCCAAAATACGGTTTTCAGTAGATTTTTTTGTAGTATTGGCATTCAAATAGCAGATTTGATGAACCGGATTATTGTTGTATTCCTTTTGTTATCCTGTTACACAGGTTATAGTTATAGTCATAGTGGACGTCTGCCGGCCAGGTATGAGCCGCTGCCACTCGGAAATGTTCACCCGGAAGGCTGGCTAAAGAACCAACTGCTCCTGATGCGCAACGGGTCAACCGGACACCTGGATGAGGTCTATGACCAGCTTAAACAGGATAACGGCTGGCTGGGAGGGAAAGGCGATTACTGGGAACAGACGCCTTACTGGCTCGACGGGGCCGTACCGCTGGCGTATTTGCTGAAAGACCGGAAATTAACAGATAAGGTGCTGAAATACGTTAACTGGACGCTGGACCACCAGCGGGGCTCGGGGTTTTTCGGGCCGATTACTAAGGCGGAACGGGAGCGGGGTACGGAAATAACGGCCAATGATTGCAACGCGGGGGATGACTGGTGGCCCAGGATGGTGATGCTGAAAGTATTGCGCCAGTACTACGAGGCTACCGGGGATGAGCGGGTACTCCCTTTCATGTCCCGTTATTTCCGTTATCAGCTGGATAACCTGAAGCAATGCCCGCTCCGCAAATGGTCGGAATGGTCGGAGTCCCGCGGGGCGGACAATGTGCTGATGGTACACTGGCTGTACGACAAGACGGCAGCACCTTACCTGCTGGAGTTGTCGTCGCTGCTCCTGTCTCAATCATACACGTGGACGAAGTGGTTCGGCAGCCGGGATTGGGTGATCCGGGCTGCGGCCTACCAGGATGCCCACCGCTGGATGAACCGGCATGCCGTTAACGTGGCCATGGGACTGAAGGATCCGCTGGTGAGATACCAGCTGACCGGAGAAAAAGCCTACCTGGATACCCTGAAAACCGGCTTCCGGGACCTGATGACGCTGCATGGGCTGCCCATGGGTATTTTTTCGGGCGATGAGGACCTGCATGGCAATGCACCGAGCCAGGGTGTGGAACTGTGTGCCATTACCGAGGCAATGTTTTCCCTGGAGCAGATAGTGGGCGGCAGCGGGGAAGTGGTGTACATGGATGCGCTGGAGCGGATGGCCTTTAATGCACTGCCAACCCAGACAACCGATGATTATATGGCAAAACAATATTACCAGATCGCCAACCAGGTACAGGTCAGTAAAGGTGTGTTCGATTTTTCGTTGCCCTGGGACCGCGGTATGTGTAATGTATATGGTATGCGAAGCGGCTATACCTGCTGCCTGACGAATATGCACCAGGGCTGGACCAAGTTTGCGTCCCACCTCTGGTATCGCGCGGCGGACGGTGGCCTGGCCGCTTTACACTATGCGCCCAGTACCGTCTCGGCCCCGGTAGGGACAGCGGGCAGGATGGTCACCATTGTCCAGGAAACGACCTATCCTTTTGAAGAGACGATCCGGTTCCGGATCGCCAGCGAAGGCACCGTCCGGTTCCCGCTCCATCTGCGTATACCGGGATGGTGCCTGGCGGCC
>CAZJKM010000160.1:0-3909 GCA_964546645.1 uncultured Sphingobacteriaceae bacterium | reverse complement strand
ATTGTCGGGCGGACAGCAGCAACGCGTTGCCCTTGCCCGTGCGCTGGCTGCTAATCCGGGACTGCTGCTCCTGGATGAACCGTTCAGCAACCTGGACACGGTCCTACGGGAACAGGTGAGGGACGAGGTCCGGGAAATCATCGCGAAAACCGGTACTACGGCTATCCTGGTGACCCATGATATCAAGGATGCGCTTGGCATCGCAGACCGGATAGCCGTGATGGACAGGGGCAGTTTGTTACAGATCGGTGATCCGCAGACCATCTACCATCAACCAGATACCGGTTACGTGGCGAGGCTTTTCGGAAAATTCAATGTGCTGAAGGCAACCTCCGGAAACGGCTTTATCCAAACCGGCTTCGGCAGGATACCCATACCGGCGGGCACCAACTGTTTCAGTGAGCCGGGCTTGTCCCGGATCTGTTTCAGGCCGGAACAAGCGATAGTGGCCGGCGAAGGCAGGGATAGCCTGACGGGAATCCTCCGGTCACGCATCTTCTGCGGGGATCGGTGGCAGCTGAGACTGGGTCATCCGGAAGACAGTGACGAAACCATCCACATAGATTATTGCCGTGACGCCGGGAATCTCTCCCCGGGCGACCCTATTCACTTTATGCTATCGGGTTTTGGCCGGTGGCACCACTAAATCGCTTCCCAGGAGAGAACCAGGCCCCTCGGATAAGTTCCATCCATCAATTCCATCCAGCCAGGTCAAATGTCTTAACCGCCAGCTCGTTGTATGCTCCGAGGAGGGAGAGATTGATGCTGTCTTTCCTGAACGATCCCCATTGCTCCGGCAGTTCGGCGGCTTTTACCGCCGGATTCACGGGATACTCGTAATTGGCTTCAGCTAATTTTTTCTGGGCTGCTTCGCCTACCAGAAATTCTGCCAGTTTGATGGCGTTTTCCCTGTTCTTAGCGTATTTTGCCACACCGACACCGCTCACGTTAACGTGTGTGCCGCGGTTGCCCTGGTTTGGGAAAAGGATCGCAACGGCTTCTCCTGCTTTACGCTCTTCCTCGTTGTTGCTGGTCAGCAACTGGCCGATGTAATAGGTGTTCACCAGGGTCAGGTCTCCCTCTCCGCCGGCGATGGCTTTCACCTGGTCACGGTCACTGCCCTTTGGTGCACGGGCAAGGTTGGCAACAACCCCTTTTGCCCAATTTACGGATGACTCTTCGCCATTAGCGGCAATCATGGACGCGAGCAGCGACTGGTTATACACATTGTCGGATGACCGCACCAGTATGCGGCCTTTCCATTTCGGATCGGCAAGGTCTTCATAGTTGCTGATTTCGCCGGGATTTACCCGTTCTTTCGAATAGGCGATGATTCGGGCCCTCACTGTTATGCCGTACCAATAGCCTTCCGGCTGCCGGTATTGCGCCGGTACGATCGCGGTCAGGTATTCAGAGGTGACAGGTTGAAGCAATCCTTTCTGCTGTGCCAGGTTAAGGCGGCCCGCATCCACCGTAACGAGCAGGTCAGCAGGGGAGTTTTCCCCCTCCGTTTCCATCCGCTGGATGAGTTCATCGGCGCTTGCATTGATCACGTTCACTTTGATTCCTGTTTCCTCATGGAATTGATTGAAAAGTCCCTTGTCAACGTCATAGTGCCGGTGTGTATAAACATTAACGGTTTCTCCTTCACTTCCCTGTCTGCAGGAAACAAGGAAAAGCGCTGAAATGAAAAAGGTTGGGAAAAGAATTTTTCTCATGTTTATCGTTTTTATGGCTTTACGCCTGCCTGTCAGCCGTATGAGCCCCATGCCTGCAATATTACGCAATTTATTTAGATTCATCCTAAAGAACGGTTGCAGTAACTACGCCGGGGTAAGCCGAGCCGGTTTTGGCATAGGTTATCTGTTTTTTCCGCGTTTGAAATGGCGGTGTGTCCAGTAAGCAGCTTTCATCGTCAGAATACCCATGCCAGCACCCATCAATACATCACTTATATAGTGCCTGTTATTGGCTATCCGCAAGCCACCTACACAGGACGCGGCCCCATAGGCGAGGTAAGGTATCCACCGGTAGTTGGAACCATATTCTTCAGTCAGGAATGTCGCCGCTGCAAAAGCCTGGGCTGTGTGGCCGGACGGGAAGGAATTGTAAGCGCTGCCGTCAGGACGCAGATTTCGGAACGCTTTCTTGGAAGAAAAAACAACCACCGCCATAAAAAATTCTCCCTTTACAAGGATAGCTGATCGGTTCAGGATGTCGTTGTTTGCTTTGCATCCGAAGGCATCCAGTGCATATACGGTTGCAATGGGAGCAAACTGAAGATAATCGTCCACATGGGTCCGGAAGTGGGGGAAATGTTTATTACGTTCCTCGGCAATCTCCATTTTAAGCGATTCCCTGTCACTTCCGTTTACCAACAACCCACTAAGCATAAGCCCCATCGGGGGATACAGTTGGTGACGGCTGAATTTTACTGGCCGTTCAAATATAGTGTACGACGGAATCGTTTGACTCCAGCTGGTATCTGTAGGTACCAATCGGTGGCTTGCCTGCGAGCACAGCATCAGCATACAGCATGGCGAAAAGCATGAGATGAGGAATAAAAGGCACCTTGAATTCATAATGGTGAAACATAATTACGAATGGCTGCTTCCAGCGCCAACTGTTCAAATAAATGGTTAAATAACGGGATAAAGATAGTATATATTATTATTTTCTTTGCCCGTTCCCGTATTTTCATTATGTTAAATTTTTATTCAGATGATATGAAAAGGAAGCCATCGAAGATTAACGTTGCAACACGTCAGTTTTGTCGGTTCCCTTCGTGAGGCGTTGGACTCGTTTGAGCAGGCTCAACGAATAAGCAGCATCAAAAAGGGGGCAGGCATTGCTGCCTACCCCCGGTTTAGCGGAAGCAAATCCCGTCAGATGGTATTCGCGGTATACACATCACTGTAGGTGATGGTTGGGTCACTGCCGATATAGGCTGCCTTAAACTCGTAGGTGGTTTTACTTTTTAACCCATCCACAATGATCCACGATTTGGCGGAGCGGACAATCGTCCAGGTCTCAGTTCCTTGTTCACGGTATTGAAAATCATATGATTTAACACCGCGGACGACATTGGTGCTGGCCCGTATGCGGCCTGCCGCCTGGTTGACCAGTTTAATATGTGCTGGTTTTGGCATAGGGCCAACCGGTTGCGGGGGCATGGTAGGCTCAAACCCTGCCTGCATAATCAGCGCCGGATCACCCTTGGCCACCTGGTCAATATAACGGGCCAGCAGGCGGATGTCCTCCTGCAGTAACTGACGTTTCTGTTTCCTCAGCAGGCTGATCTCCGGACTTAGTTTGTCCGGCTCTACCACATAAGGGTAAAGGTCCTCTAAATGTCCTTCGATCACCGTCAGCGCCGGGATTGGTTCGTTAAAGATGGTACTGCCTGTTAAGATGTCCAAAATGTTCCTGATTTTGTTCACAAAGGCGGTAATGTTTAGTCTGGACAGGCCGTATTTGGCCCGTGAAAAAAATGTTGCCATAACATTAAAATTTAAGATTTATGAATAATTATTAACTGAAATAAGCTTTTGTTAAATACGGTCAGTAGTCGTTAGACATAGAACTTATGTCGTTAGACATGAACCTCATGTCGTTAGACATAGACCTTATGTCGTTAGACATGAACCTTATGTCGTTAGGCATGACCCTTATGTCATTAGACATGAACCTTATGTCGTTAGGCATGACCCTTATGTCGTTAGGCATGAACCTTATGTCATTAGACATGAACCTCATGTCGTTAGACATGGACCTTATGTCATTAGACATAGACCTTGTGTCGTTAGACATAGACCTTGTGTCGTTAGACATAGACCTTGTGTCGTTAGACATGGACCTTATGTCGTTAGACATGTCAGAAATCAGAATCGTTTTTGTTTCCATATAAAT
>CAZJKM010000159.1:0-3927 GCA_964546645.1 uncultured Sphingobacteriaceae bacterium | reverse complement strand
CTGCGTGTCGGAACCGATCAAGCCCGCGCTCGACTGCGTGCTGCTGTCGCCCGGCACCGGCACCTATGTCAGCCAGTCCGACAAGGGCGAGATGGTGATAGGCGGCGGCCTCGACCGGATTCCATCCTACGGCCAGCGCGGCAACCTGCCGACGCTGGAGACCGTGCTGTCCGGACTGCTGGAGATGTTCCCCAGCTTCCGCCAGCTCAGGCTGATGCGGCAATGGGCCGGCATCGTCGACGTGGTGCCCGACAGCTCTCCGATCATCGGGGAAAGCCCGCTTCCGGGCCTGTTCCTGAACTGCGGCTGGGGCACCGGCGGCTTCAAGGCGATTCCCGCCGGCGGCACGCTGCTCGCCCACCTGCTGGCGACGGGCAGCCACCACGAGGTCAGCCGCCCGTTCGATCTCGACCGCTTCGAGCGCGGCCGGCTGATCGACGAGGCGGCCGGGTCCGGCATCGCGCACTGAGGAGCGACCATGCAGCTTTTTCCCTGTCCGTTCTGCGGCCCGCGCAGCGAGAGCGAGTTCCACTTCGGCGGCGATTTCGGCAACGCCCGGCCGGAAGGTTTCCGCGACGTTCCGGCGGGCGACTGGGCGTCCTACCTCTATACGCGCAACAATCCGAAGGGCGCAGCCTCGGAAGTGTGGATGCACATGACCTGCGGCGAGTTCTTCCGCATGGAGCGCGACACCGTCACCCACAAGGTGATTACGGCCGGTCGTCTTCAGGACGAGGCGGCGACGTGACGGCATTCCGCATCGACGGCGCGGGCAGGATCGACCGGCGGCATCCGCTGCGCTTCACCTTCGACGGCGCCGAAGTATCGGGCTATGCGGGAGACACGATCGCCTCCGCCCTGCTCGCCGGCGGGGTCGGCATCGTCGGCCGCAGCTTCAAGTACCACCGCCCGCGCGGCATATGGGGGTTCGGGGTCGAGGAGCCGAACGCGCTCGTCGACATTCGCGGGCCGAAGAGCCGCGTCAACGCGCGCGCCACCACCGAAGCCGCCGAGGACGGGCTCGTCGTTTCCAGCGTCAACGCCAGCCCCACCGCCGCGCGCGACCGCAACGCCTTCATCGACCGTTTCGCGCGCTTCATCCCGGCCGGATTCTACTACAAGACCTTCATGTTTCCGGACTGGCACCTGTTCGAGCCGCGCATCCGCGCGATGGCCGGGCTGGGCGTGCTCGACCCCGATGCGCAGGATCGCGGCCCCGCCGACCAGGTGAACGCGGCCTGCGACGTGCTGGTGGTCGGCGGGGCCGCCGCCGGCCTCGCCGCCGCGCTTCACGCCGCCCGGGCGGGCCGCTCGGTGATCCTGTGCGACGACGGCGCGGAGCCGGGCGGCTCGCTGCTGCACAGCTCCTGCCGGATAGACGGCATGGACGGCCTTGCCTGGGCTGAGGCCACGATCGAGCGGCTCCGCGCTCTCGGCGCAAGGCTGCTGCCGCGCACCACGGCCTTCGGCGTCTACGATCACGGCCTTGTCGCGCTGAACGAGCGGCTGGATGCGCAACGCCCCGACCGGCTGTGGCGCGTGCGTCCGGCGCATGTCGTGCTGGCGACCGGCGCGATCGAGCGGCCGCTGCCCTTCGCCAACAACGATCTGCCGGGGGTGATGTCGGCCGAGGCGGCCCTGGCTTACTTGCGCCGCCACGGCGTCGCCCCCGGCCGCAAGGTCGTCGTCGCCACCAACAACGGGCATGCGGGCGAGGTAGCCGCCTCGCTGGCGCGGCATGGCCTGCATGTCACGCTGGTCGACGGCCGGGAGACTGCGCCGGAGGGTTTGGACGGGGTCGACGTCAGGGCCGGCGTCGCCGTCGTCGCCGCGCGCGGCCACGGCAAGGTGGAGGCCGTGACGCTCGGCGACGGCTCGACCATCGAGGCCGATGCCGTGCTCGTCTCCGGCGGCTTCACGCCGACGCTCCACCTCTTCTGCCAGGCGGGCGGCAAGCTGCGCTGGAACGAGGATCTGCTGGCCTTCCTGCCGGGCGATCCGGTCGCGGGCATATCGGTGGCGGGTGCGGCGGCGGGCGCCTTCGGCCTTGCCGCGCTGATGGACGGCGTGCGCGCCGCGCTTGCGCCCGCAGGCATCGCGGTCGGGCGCCTGCCGGAGACCGCCGGGGAGGTTTTTTCCTACGACATCGTCGCGGCTTGGCCAAAGCCCTCGGCCAAGGGCCGGGTGTGGATCGACCTGCAGAACGACGTCACCGCCAAGGACGTCGAGCTGGCCGCGCGCGAGAACTTCGTCTCCGTGGAGCATCTGAAGCGCTACACCACGCTCGGCATGGCGACCGACCAGGGCAAGATCTCCAACCTCAACGGGCTGGCGCTGATGGCCGCGATCACCGGCCGCTCGATCCCCGATGTCGGCACCACCACCTACCGGCCGCCGTTCACGCCGGTGCCGCTTGCTTCCTTCGCCGGCGCGCGCTCGGGCATGCTGATGGACCCGCTGCGGCGCCTGCCGCTGGAGAGTGCGCACCGCGCCGACGCGGCGCATTTCCGCGAGTACGGCGGATGGCTGCGGCCCGCATGGTACGGCGCCGGCTCGCAGGACGAGGCCGTCGCGCGGGAGGCAACGGCCGCACGCACCGCGGGCGCGCTGTTCGACGGCTCGCCGCTGGGCAAGATCGAGGTGATGGGACCGCAGGCGGCCGAGTTCCTCGACTTCATGTTCTACAACACGATGTCGACGCTCCGGCCCGGCCGGGCCCGCTACGGGCTCATCCTCGCGGAAAACGGCGTCGTCTACGACGACGGGGTGCTGCTGCGGCTGGAAGAGAATCGCTTCGTCGTCTCCTGCTCGTCGGCGCATGTGCGCGGCGTGCACGCGATGCTGGAGGAGTGGCGACAGGACAGGTTCGATCGCGACCGCGTGTTCATCCACAACGCCACCACCCAGAGCGCGACGGTCACCGTCTCCGGCCCGGCTGCGAAGACGCTGCTCGCCGATGCAGGGCTGGAGCTCGCCCTCGACGACGCGGCGCTGCCGCATATGGCGACGGCGGCGGGCATGTTCGACGGCGTCCCGGTACGCGTCAGCCGGGTCAGCTTCACCGGCGACCGCTCCTACGAGATCGCGATACGCCCGGACCGGGCCGAGGCGCTGTGGGCGCGGCTGAAGCGCGGCGGGGCGGTGCCGATCGGCATGGAGGCGTTGCTGCTGCTGCGCGCCGAGAAGGGATACATCGTCATCGGCAAGGATACGGACGGCATGACGCTGCCGATGGATCTCGGCGTGTCGGCGCCGCTCCACAAGAAGAAGGTCGAGTTCATCGGCCGCCGCTCGCTAATCACCGAGGACGCGCAGCGCGCCGACCGCAAGCAGCTCGTCGGGCTCGAGGTGGCGGACGGTGGAGGTCCGCTCGATACGGGCGCGCATGGGGTCGAGGGCGGAGTGGGCGCACGGCGCAGCCTGGGCTATGTGACGTCGAGCTATTTCAGCCCGGCGCTCGGCCGGCCGATCGCGCTGGGCCTGATCGAGCGCGGCGCCTCCCGACACGGAGAGATCATCGACATCCAGCATCTGGGCCGGCTGCGCCGCGCGCGCATCGCCGCGCCATGCGCGTTCGACCCGGCGGGAGGCCGTCTCGATGGCTGATTTCGACGAGATTTGGGGCGCGGTCCCGGAGCGCGGGACCCTGCGCCTCGAAACCCCGATCGGAACGATCCGCTGGCTCGGCCGGCTGTGGCAGCACATGGTCAGCGGCGACATCGCGGCGGCGGCCGGCAGCGCCGGCGTCGACGCGGCCGGGGTGGGCGCTTTGGGCCTCGCGACAGGCGATGCCTATTCCGTGCGGCTCGCGCGCGACCGCCTGCTGATCGTCGCGCGCGGCGGCGAGGGGCTCGCGCCCGGCTGGCACGATGCCGGCTATGCGGTCAGCGACATGTCCGCGCTGGACGTGATCGAGATCGACGGGGA
>CAZJKM010000158.1:0-3931 GCA_964546645.1 uncultured Sphingobacteriaceae bacterium | reverse complement strand
AACCGGGTGGCCACCCGGTTCATTTCATCATTCATGTGCCGGCAAAAGCCCTGACACCGGGTATAAAAAAAGTTAACAACCGCAATCGCCGTATCCTGCTGCAGGAACTGCACCTGCCGGCTGTCCTGGTTAAGCAGGGTAAAAGGGGGTATCCGGTGGTAGAGTGTATCGGGTATTTTCGTACCCATACGGGAACGAAATGTCCCTGACAACACCTTCTCCCCATATATGGGCAGGGGTTTATAGCGATTTTCGCCCTTTTCCTCCAGTAAATAATATAAAAATCCCGGCAGCGCAAGGATAGCTGCCAGGATCGTAATTTTCTTTATGCGCCCCGATCGATTGTTCTGCTGCTGCATTATATACTAGGCCAGAACATATGTTCGTTGTTATGCAAATGCAGATAAGCCCCTTCTGTCAGCAGCAGGATAATAAAGTAAATAACAAGAACGAACACAGCCGATACCGACATGATGAAACCAAACCGTTCAAATTTAAGGTGCATGAAATAGGCGATGATATAATACGCCTTAATCAGTGTCAGCGCGATATAGGTGAAATTAACCAACGGACCTTTTTCGATAATCCCCCCGTGTACAAAGCCCAGGGCGATCACAAATTCCAATACCGTCAATGCGAGGAGATAAAAAAAGACACGCCATATTTTACCCTTACTCATGCCTTCATGATGCTCATCGTGCACATGTCCTGCTACCGTATGATGATTTTCCATATTCAACTTCTTATGGTGTTTAACGACCCGTCGGTCTATTCAGTTTAACGTATGTATCTATTAAATTTATACCAGGTAGAAGAAGGTAAACACAAATACCCATACCAGGTCCACAAAGTGCCAATAAAGGCCGACCTTCTCCACCATCAGGTACGATCCCCGCCGCTCAAAGGTGTTTGACAGTGTCATTCCAAGAATAATGATATTCAGCAATATCCCTACCGAAACGTGAAAGCCGTGAAAGCCCGTAATGGTAAAAAACAGATTGGCAAACTGCAGGGCAGATACTTCTGAGATACCGTGTGTAAAATAGGGGGCCAGTGCCTGTTCAGGAGGAATGCCTTCCCCTCCCGGGAACGAACCGAACCAGAATCCCTGATGATGCAGGTGAGACCATTCCAGTGCCTGACAGCCCACAAACATCATACCTCCGATGATCGTCGCGATCATCCACCACACCACTTCCTTTTTGGAGTTACGGTGGCCAGCCTCAACGGCCAGTACCATGGTCACCGAACTCATAATGAGTATAAATGTCATGATCCCCACAAATACCAGCGGATAACCGTGGTCAGCGATGAAAGGGACAGACTGGAATACCTTATCCGGATCAGGCCAGGTGATCTGCGAAAAACGCTGTGCACCATAGTAGATCAGAAACGCTGAAAAGGTGAATGCATCTGAAACCAGAAAAAACCACATCATGATCTTTCCGTACTCCACATTGAACGGAGATCTGCCACCACTCCAGGGCCCGGTTTTTACTTCATCTAATTGCGATACAACTGTACTCATTGTTTAGTTTTATTGATTCAAAAGTAAGAAAACATATATATATATCCATAGGACATCCAGAAAATGCCAGAAAATGGCTGCCAGCTCCATACGGAATACATTTCGGTTCTGCGGAATATTCCTGATCCTGCCCGTCAGCGCCCGGACCAGCACCAGGATACCTGCAATAATGTGCAACAGGTGCATCCCGGTAAAAACATAAATGAACGATTGCGATGCATTGTTGTTAGTAAAAACAATACCCCTTTCATAAAGTACTGTCCAAGCTTCAAACTGCAGGTAAAAGAACGTGAGCCCCAGGGCGATGGTCACCAATAACCACAGCTTCTGACGGCCAAATGCCAACGACTTTGCGGCACGGTAGGCCAGGTGCACGGTTACGCTGCTCAGCACCAATACGGCTGTACTATACAGGAAAAGAACAGGTAAAATGGTTTTAATACCCCGCCCGGCACCCCCGGCTGTATAGACGATAAACCCGCTGCTCAGTGCCGCGAACATCATAAACATACCGATCATACCCAGCCAAAGCGCAAATTTCCGCGCCTTGTTCTGTGATAAGTCTTCTTTATTTTCTGTGTAACCGGCCATACTCAGTATCATACGATGAGATCAAAAAGTAACACTAACTGGATCAACGGGAGGTAAAAGAAAGAGGTAAACATGACTTTCTTTGCCGCGGCTATATCCCCCTTCCGGTACAGCTGCCATCCATACATGCTGAACAGCAAAGAACCGGCCAGCGATACACCCGCTACCGCATACCCTCCGAATCCAAGAAAAAAAGGCAGCAAACTGACCGGAATAAGCAGGACAACCGACAGGAATACCATCAATGCGCTGGTCTTATCGCGCTTCATAGTTGGTAACAGCCTGAACCCTGCTTTTTTGTAGTCATCATCCAGCACCCAGGCAATCGCCCAGAAATGCGGAAACTGCCAGACAAACTGTATGGCAAACAACACCAGCGGAACCATTGACAACGTGGGTTGCTCAAATGCAGCAAAATACCCGATCAGCGGTGGCAATGCCCCCGGAAATGCACCGACAAAAACCGCTATCGGTGATTTGCGCTTCATCGGTGTATAAAAAAAGGCATACAGCAGGATAGAAAAAACGGATAGCACACCCGTCAGGAAGTTCAGTCCGGCCAGGACATAGGTTCCGATAATTCCCATCAGCAGACTTAACACCAGCGCCTGGCCGGTGGTCATCCTGCCCGCGGGGATCGGACGGTCTGCGGTACGGCTCATCAGCTTGTCAAGGTCCCGCTCAATAATCTCATTAAATCCGTTCGCCGAGCCGGTCACCAGAAAACCTCCCAGGGTCAGTACCAGCCAGTTCATCCATACAATCTCACCCTGCATCCGGCTACCCAGTAAAAATGCAACGGACGCTGAGAAAACGACGGTCAGCGTCAGCCTGAGCTTTACCAGCTTCTTAAAATCGGCAATAAACAGTTTTGCCTCTTCGACAAATGCTGTCAGCAATGTTTCCTGCCTTTCTGTGTATTGTTTCAATGTATATATATTATTGTGCGCTACCAGCGGTAGCACTCTTATCTATTCTGTTTATACGACTGCTATTTATACGACCCCTTTTCCTGTCAGTCGTAACACTTTTCCTGATAGCAGCATCAGGTAATACTGGGCACCGAACAGCAGACTGGCCAGCACCAGGTGGGCGGTCTGCGCAAACGGCGGCATTCCCATATAAGCCAGTACCAATCCGCTCAGCAACTGCAGCAGCACCAGTAACAGCACCGCATTCGCGTAATTGCTCTGATGACTGCGCGGCGCAAACCGTGAACGGGCTGCAAAGAACAGCAGCAGGTTGATGACCAGCACCGCAAAAGCCAGATCCCGGTGTATGGAAAAATCCACTCCCAGCTGACTGACCCATTCTGTCCGCAGGACATCGCCGGAAGACGAGATCATATCCACTTCTTCCCGGACAGAGGTGCCGATTGTTACCTGTACCACCGTCAGTACCAGTGATAACGCAGCCAGCCATTTTACCCAGCCGCTGCTGCTGTTTACCAGCAGGCTGTGGTCACGCAGTGCCCTGGCCTGAAAATAGGTATAGATACTGATCCCCAAAATAAGCAGGGCCATCAGCATATGCACCGTAATAATCCAGGGCATCAGGTTGGTTGAAACCACAACAGAGCCCAGCCATGCCTGGTATCCTACCGCAACCACATTCAGCCAGCTGAGATATACAATCCGCTTTCTGTTTTTAAAGAACGTTCTGGAGAAAACGGCACAGAGCAACAGCAGGACTCCTGTCGTTGCACCGACCAAACGATTCACGTATTCCGTCCACGTTTTCGCCGCATTAAACTCCTCGTGCTGTAAAATAGACTCATCCGTCCTTATTTTATCAGCCAACTCTTTTTTACCG
>CAZJKM010000157.1:0-3950 GCA_964546645.1 uncultured Sphingobacteriaceae bacterium | reverse complement strand
TATTAGTCTGAGACTGTAAATCTTCAAGATGCTGCGAAGCTACTGATGCGCAGGAATCCCTGCGAACAGCAAACAGCGCCCTTGCGAAAGGCAGGTTAGTACGCCTGACCAATCAACAAATCAACTAACCCACCAATAGACTAATCTAATCAACTTCCAAGCTCCACAATGCGATCGAATTCTTCTTTTTGAAGCGCCATCACCGATAGCCGGCCCTGCCGGACCAGTGCTATCTGCTGCAGGAGGGGGTCCTGCTTGATTTTTTCGAGACTGACCGGCTGCTTCAATGCCTGGAAAGGGGCTATGTCAACAACGACCCAACGGTCATCTTCTGTGGTAGGATCCTGGTAAGCTCCTTTTATGACCTTTGCAATGCCAACAACTTCCTTCCCTTCATTGCTGTGGTAAAACAGTGCCAGATCGCCAATCTGCATTTCTTTCAGGTGATTTCTTGCCTGATAATTCCGTACACCATCCCAAAAGGTACGCTTATCTTTCAGAAGCTGTTCCCAGCTATATTTGAATGGTTCTGATTTTAATAAAAAAAAATTCATAATTCTCTTAAAAACTATTTCTTTTGCATTACTTTGGCTGCTGCGTCGTTGGTCTTATATTAAATGTATTGGAGAAATTTACGTACCAACTCCTGCAAAGCTAACAATCAGTGATGATAAAACTCAAACTATTGCATTTTTGAGTAGTCAGTCTGTTGGTTGCAAAGTATTAAATTATCGTTATAATAGAACCTGATAGTATGCCCATTGCGTTTTTATTTGTAACTTGCACTGTGATCAATCATATTCATAAGTTATACCTATGAAAATTAGTGAGCGTATTGAGCAGTTGCTGTTGCCCATGATTACAAGGAAAGATCATCCGGTACATCAGTCCCGGGTACGTATCTTTTTTTATACCCTCTTTGTTTCGACGTTCATTCTCAGCATCATTACCTTTTTCCTGATGGGACAGGGAGCTCCGCTCCTGCTTAGCAGAATGCTTGTTAATCTGATTGTATTTGTAGCGGCATTGGTCTATTTGTGGAAGACATCCAACTGGCTTACGGTAGCACATATCAGCATGATCACCATCAGTATGCATGTATGGATGGATGTAGTCTCTGATGCTACGGAGATTAATCTGCTCACCTTCCAGGCCAGTATCCTGATTACGCTCTCCTCTTTTTATTTATTTCGTTCATTCTGGAGTTTTTTCTATAGTATACAAAGTTATATCCCGCTGTATATTGGTTTTTTCGTGCAAAACAGCACAGGGGCAAAAGGAGCATTTATAATAGACGGAGAATTAAATGAAAGCTCTTTTTTGGTTTTGTTTACCCTGCTGCTGGTCCTTATGCTTGTATTGTGTTACTTCTTCTTCAACTCCGTAGGCAAGACACTGCTTGATCTGCACCATTCGCGCAAGGAAGAAAAAATACTGAACGAACAACTGCAAAAGGCGGTCGAAGCAGCAGAGCAGTCAGCGCGGGAAAAATCCGATTTCCTGTCGATTATGTCCCATGAATTGCGTACGCCGCTACACGGAGTGATCGGCATGAGCAACCTGCTTCTTTCCCAGAAACTGCTGGCTGAGCAGAGTGAGAATCTCAAAATACTGAAATTCTCAGCTGAAAACCTGTTGGCACTCATCAATAACATCCTTGATTTCAACAAAATAGATGCAGGCGTACTGGAACTGGATAACGAAGATTTCAATCCTTCCCTGTTACTGGACGACATTGTTTCAAGTTTCCGGCTGAAAGCAGTAGAGAAGAATATACGCCTGCATGCGAGCATTGATAAAAAGCTGCACAACCTCACGATACACGGGGATGCCGGACGCCTGACACAGGTCATGTTCAACATACTGGGCAATGCGATTAAATTTACCAATGAGGGGAAAGTGACCATCAGTGCCCGGTTACTCAGCCGGAAAGCAGACCGCGCCACTATTTTATTTGAAATAAAGGATACCGGAATTGGCATTTCGCAGGAAGAGCAAAACAATATTTTCGATGTTTTCTCGCAGGCCAATGCGAGCATCAGCAGGCATTACGGGGGTACCGGACTGGGCTTGCCGATTGTGAAGCATCTCTTAGCTCTTCAGAATAGTACCATTAAGCTTGAAAGCATACCAGGCAAAGGTTCCAATTTCAGTTTTGCCATTCAGTATCCGGTTATACACACCGAAGCAGAGCCTGAACCCTCCCCCCCGAAAAAAGAAGAGCTGCGGCACCCGGCGTTAGGGGCACTTGCCGGAATGCGTGTACTGCTTGTGGAAGACAATGAAATCAGCACCATCCTGATGCGCAAACTGCTTGACATGTGGCAGGCCGATGCCGTTTTTGCAGAGAACGGGCTGATCGCCCTGAACAAAGTCAAGGAACAGCCGTTCGATATTATCCTGATGGATATTCATATGCCGGTAATGGACGGATTTGAATCATCGAAAGCCATGAGGGAGCATGGTATTGACACCCCTATTATTGCGTTGACAGCTTCGGTGGCGGTTGACACGCAAAACAGAATATCGAAAGCGGGTATCAATGCCTATGTGATCAAGCCATTTAAACCCAACGAACTATTAAAGGTATTAACCGGCTTTTATAAAAAGCTGGTTAATACCGGAAAAATACAATAATAAGCCGTTAGTTAGTGGCCGCTGTGGCCATCGGGTCCGTGTGAGTGACCGTGGGCAAGTTCGTCCGCATTGGCCGGACGCACAGAAAGGATTTCAATGGCAAAGTGCAGGTTTTTACCCGCCATCGGATGATTCAGGTCTACCGCAACATGATCAGTATTTACTTCCGTGACCCGCGCGCTGAACTGGTTACCATGATTGTCCTGCAAAGGGAGCACTTCTCCTACTTCCGGAAAACCACTTTCCTTAAACATATCCGCCGGTAACTGCGCCAACGCCGCTTCATCTATTTCGCCATACGCATCGGCAGCCGGCAATTCAAAATCAATGGTATCGCCTGTTTTAAGTCCGCCGATATGCTCTTCAAATTTAGGCAGCATCATGCCTGCGCCATACAGGAAGTCCAATGGATTTTCTTTATCCGCTTCTTCCACAAAAGTCTTTTCGCCATTTTCTACGGTATGCAGTTTATACGTCAGCGTAACTACATGATTGGGTGTAATCGTCATTTTAATTTAATTTATGGGCATCTCTGTTCTACCCTGTTATTGAATGAATGCTAATAACTCATCAACACCTTCGACCGGCAGGCTGCAGGTATTGTTTTTACATACGTACGCCAGTGTACGATCTGAAACCCTGTCTTTTAACAGGGGGAGTGTGCTTTTTATTCCACCGAGTATCATTTTATTCGGGATATGATACTGGTCCAGCTGTTGCCGTAATCCGGCCCCTCCCGGGCCTGTTAATGCAATTTCATATTTTCCGAATACGACTTCGAGCAGCTGAATGGCCCAATTGGAATAAGCTGATCCATAGGTATCCATCTGCGGAAATACAGTAGCCAGCAGCTGGGACGAAATATCGCGGTAGCGTGGTTCATCAAACAGCAGTCCAAGCGTATACATCACCTGTGCCATCACGGAGTTGGATGAGGGGATCACGTTATCCATGATCTCATATTTCCGTGCGATCAGCTGCTCGGCATGGTCTGCCACATAATAAAAAGCGGCCTGCTGATCATCATAAAAATGCTGTAGGCTATAGGCTGCGAGCTCTTTCGCCTCGTACACCCAACTTTCATCAAACGTTATTTCATACAAGGCAATAAATGCCTGGATGCAAAAAGCATAATCATCCAGAAAACCGGGGATGACATAACTACCGGCATGTTGCTGATGGAGCAATCCACCATCTGCTGAGCGTAACTGCTGTGTGATAAATATGCCGCCGCGCAAAGCCGCATCCAGATAGCGGGCATCACCAAACACCCGGTAAGCATCCGCAAAAGCTTTGACCATCATCGCATTCCA
>CAZJKM010000156.1:0-4016 GCA_964546645.1 uncultured Sphingobacteriaceae bacterium | reverse complement strand
ACAAAAATTATCATTACTGTAACAAAGACGGAACCAAACCTGTTTTTGCTACAAACAATCAGCCAATTTCTATATAACAATGAATAACTTCAGTTAATACCTGAATCGGATGCAACATATTGTAAATGAGGGGATAGTAAAGTTTTTATCATACAAACTCTTTAAATCAGCGAAGGGCGTAAATTAACCGCACAAAGATAGTCAATATTGTAAACAAACACCGAAAATAAATTGTAACGGCCGGATCACCCCCACAGGCTTTTCCTTATCCTGTTTAATAAAAAGACGCTATTGGTTGGTATGTGCTTACTAATTCAGTTTGCGGTAATTCCTGTACTCAAACAACCTGGTCCCAAAAATCTTTTCTATAGCTGACAACAACCTCCTCCGCGGAGATACTTTCTTCTTCAGCTGAAGCGGGTTGATCGCGAATTTCCAGTTACTTCGTGCTATACGCTCTTTCATAACTTCAGGGTGTTCCCCTGAAAATGGGAAAAGTTCATCGGCATTGCCGTAATCAAACTGGTCTGACTCAGGAAAGTGGGCTTCAATCCACTCTTCGGCCTGATAATAACGGTTAAAATTCCGGACTTTCCGATTCAGTCCTGCAGGCGGTTTCACCCATCCGTAGTGATAAATCCAGGCATCAATCAGCTTCACGCTCAGTTTTCTGTTATTAATCCGGAAACCCTGGGCATCCCGATAAGACTTTACCCCGGGCTGATAACGCAGCACACGAACCTCCCGGCGGTACCATCTTCTTGATTGCGCATAGTAGTCGTATGAGCCATAAAAATGCTGGTAGTGAAACAGCAAACCCTCTACCCGATGTTGCTCAAGACATTGTTCCATTTCTCTCCTGATAACAGGGAGGTATTGTTCATGCACACATTCATCCCCCTGTATATAAAACGCCCAATCTGTATCCGGGCTGATAGCAGCATAAGCTTTATCCGTTTCCCGGGCAAAAACGGCACCTCCTTCTTTCAGGCTGTCATCCCAGACGGTTTGGATAATTCTGATCTTAGGAGAATTCAGACTTTCCAGCAGGGCCAGTGTGTCATCATCTGAATTACCATGAGCAACTACAAATTCGTCGCAAATCGGCAAGACAGAACGGATCGCTTCCAAAACAGGATAATCGTTTCTGACAGCGTTCCGCACGAAGGTGAATCCGGATACTTTCATCTATTCGCTTTCCTCCTTCCACCCTTTCTGCAACCCATCTATTTCCCGCCGGTCTCTTTTGGTGGGCCGCCCGGTTCCCCGGTCTCTTTTCAGTACCGGGGCATGAAAAGCCGATTTGTAGCTGTATGTGTCTTCTTCCGGTGTCTGGTCTTCATAATACGGTGCGACGGATTTGGCGTCCATGCGTTTATCCAGCAAACCAATGACCCGGATCAGCTTCCTTTCAATCCCTTTCTGTATGGTAAACACATCGTCCTCCTTTACCACATAGGAAGGTTTCACACTTTGTCCATTCAGTTTCACTTTCCCTGCTTTACAGGCATCGGTAGCCAAACTACGTGTTTTAAACAGACGGATAGCCCAGAGGTACTTATCGATACGGAGTTTCTCAGTCGTGGCAGTCATCACACAAAGATAAGGTTATTTTGTGTACCAGGGACTGTAAACGAATCATAATCGGTCACAAACAGCACCTTGTCTGTATAGGAAACGATTCGCTCAACAGTTGAGCGCACTTGATTAGTAATCGAGTAGATACGGTCTGAATGAGTTGATGTCTTCTTCGGATCATCTTTGACCGTGGATACAACGACCTCAAGTGCTTGTACAAGATTCATCTCATAAATGCCCATCCGCTATATGCGCTCACTGCTTAGTAGCAATCATTCAGCATGACATGAAACTCAACAGAAGTACCTACGAAGTGTGCCGGATTCTAAGCATATCACTGACCGATAAAACCCGTCTGAAAGATCTTTTTAGCAAAAAAATTTTCAATATGACAAAAAACGAATAAGCCTTAATCGGCCAAGTTTGTTTAATTAATTTATAGTCCCCAATTTTAATGGGACACTAATGTTTTAAGTTATTATCTTGTCGACTACTTTTGGAAAAAGAAGATCATGGAACACAAATCCACCTTACAGGAAATTGAAGCACGTTTTGATCAGGATGTGGAACGGTTTTCCAACCTGGAAACCGGCCAGGCGACCACGCTCGATGCCGCCTTTAACATGAACCTGATCACGGATGCTATCAGGGCATGCTACCCTCAGCTCACCGATGTGATGGACATTGGTTGCGGTGCCGGGAACTATATGGTCAGGCTGCTTCAAAAGGTCCCCGGCCTTAACGTCACGCTGGTAGATCTGAGCCAACCCATGTTAACGCGTGCACAACAGCGGGTACAGGCGCTGACCACCGGCACCGTTACTACGAAAAAAGGCGATTTCCGGACACTGGACTTCGGCAATAAGCCGGTACAGGCAATCGTGGCCACTGCCGTGCTGCATCACTTGCGTGAGAATGCCGACTGGGAAGCTGCTTTTGCCCGGTTGTATGACCTGCTGCAGCCTGGCGGCAGTCTCTGGGTTTTCGACCTGGTGCAGCAGCAGGACAGCCGCTTGCAGGAGCTGATCTACCGGGAACGATACGGTGATTACCTCACTGCGCTGAAAGATGAAGCTTACCGCGACCATGTGTTTGCCTACATTGAGCAGGAAGATTCTCCGCGAAATCTGATTTACCAGTTACAGCTGATGGAAAAGGTCGGATTCAGACAGATGGATATCCTGCACAAAAGCCTTTGTTTTGCATCGTATGTTGGATTTAAGTAGTCCGGATTACCAGCCCGTTAAAGCCCGTCGTCCGGAACTAATTTGACAACGTCTTCCTCTTTTTTCAACGGCCTTAACAACACCATGCCCAGCCAAAGCAGGCATCCGGATACCAATGTGATGAGGAACGTTTTCAAATAACCATAGCGATAGGTGTCCATCGTTTCATTTACAGGCAGGAGTATGTTTCTGTTGTCCACTTTATACCAGGGGTTGTTATTTAATGCCTTTACGTAGTTGTTTAATGCGAGGAAGTATTTGTTGCTTACGCGTTCAAGAAATACAAATGCTGATAGATCCTGGTCCGCGAAATCTTTCCATACTTTATCAGACATATTTCGGGATGCCTGTTGTTTCTCCTGTTTGGATTTAAAATTGCTGAGGGTTCTTTTATAACTTAGTCCGAGCCATGCCGGAACAGGCCCATCCTGGATAGCATCCCCGGGACGATCAAATATGGGCACCACAATATTAATCGATAGATTCCTGGTGGCCCGGTACCGTCCGCTTACATAACTGCCATAATCGGAACTGGCATGCTCCTTTACAAAATGCAGCCTGTTAGGATTCTTAACAAAATAAAAAGGTGCGGGCCGGTGCTGAACCATTTCGCTGATGTGGTTCAGGGTACGCCATTCGCCTGCAACGGATTTCAAGTAAAACTGGGCCGTTACTGACGGTACCGTCAATACGACCCATAACACATAGCCGTAAAGAAAAGACCAGCTCTCACTCTTTCCGACATATTTTTTATGGGCCTTAAGATCCATCTTTTTCATCACCCCCAAATGATAAAGAAAAAGAAGCGCTGTACTAATAACGACAGGCAAAATGACGTCTGTAAACAGATTAGAAAGGGGTAGGATATGTAAACGGTAAATGATTAACCAATGAAAGAATGTATAAGCTGACAGGCCGATAACAAATGCTGCTAAAAACGGCAGGTAAATCTGTAGAAGTTTTTTTTGATAATGCATGGGCTGAGTAGTTCATTTCCGGCATTAAAATAGGAATATTCAGGCAGTATTGCAAGACGGGCAGCAAATACGATTAGTTAAACGACTGACCAATAGCTTTACACCAGTACAAAATTCTCCATACCGGGCATTCATTCGACATTTCGCTCAAAAAATGCTTTCTTTGTGTTTCTTTTAATATATCATGACAACACAACTTAAAAAACTCATTGAAACTGCCTGGGAAGAAAGACAC
>CAZJKM010000155.1:0-4053 GCA_964546645.1 uncultured Sphingobacteriaceae bacterium | reverse complement strand
TAGTTGAAATAGCTGAACAGCAAGAGGGCTGACAGCAGGTCAAATGCTGCGACGCTGAGTGCCAGCTGTGAAAAGAAGCCATCCCATACGGCGACCCCCACCATAGCGGCGGCTCCCAGTTTTTGCAGGGCACACCAGACAACCGCGGTACGACCGGGTATGGCGTTGTATACGGTATGCAGCAGCAAGCCACCGAATAAGGCCATGAACATGCCGATGATGCGGAAAAAGTGATCGGCCAGCAGATTGGTTTCCGCACCGATAAAGCCGAGCACAAAACCGGGCAGGAGTAGTTGCGCCAGGCCGGAGGCGATGGTGATCACCGAAATGATAACCATGATGGCAGGGAGATATCGTTTCATGCCGGTTGCCTGTTATGCCGGGCTTTCGCCAGGAAAAAATACATCGTTATGCACCACATGACTGTCAGGATGATCCAGCGGAGGTCGTTCAGGAACATCCAGCGCTGTAACAGCTCCTGCAGGCGCTCCATACTGCTTACCCCGATAATAAACTCATCGTTCACCTTTTCTATATAAGCCTGCTGAATGATTACCGGAGCTAACAGGCCGGGTATCCATAACAACGGTACCCAGCGCAGCCGGGTTTTCCACTCACTGATCAGCATAACCAGGATAGCTAAGGCCATAATGGGTATGGTAATGAAAAAGAATTTGGTAGCCAGGGTGGTTTGTGGAATGATGGCGTCATAGTAATTATCCAGGTTCAGTGTAGCCGGATAATTAGGGAACCAAAAGAAATGCAGCGACCAGAAAAGGCCAAGATAAATGGATGCACAGAAAAAAATGTAGGCATTGCAGAGGTCAATTCCGCGTTGTTTCCAGTTCATAACGGTTACGTTTTATGTTTCAGATTCTATATTGCTCATAGTCTGTGAAAGCAGGCGGCCCCAGCCAGCTCTCGTCCAGGGTCAGGTCAATGATGCTTTCCAGTCCTTCCGGCATCACCGCCGGTGGCTGCTCATGCGTCAGGAACCAGCACTTAAAATGATCATCCAGTATGCCATTGGCTTCCGGCATGAAGAAAGTGAAAAAGGGATTCCCGTTGATGTCCAGCTGCCTCAGGTGGGCCACATTGGGGTGGTCGCCGATATACAACCGGGCGCGGGCCTTGCCGAAGAGATTGATATACGCTTTGGCTTTGAAATAGATGTAGGACGCCATCAGCATATTGCGGAACTGGCAATAATTGGTGGTGCCGACACTGAGACGGAATGCAGGCGATTTCGGCCGGTCTATCTCAATGCGGAAGGCAAACTGCCCGTCTTTCTCATACTGGCTGGAGACGGTATGTTCCGTAATGATAAAATCGAGATTGGCTTTGTGCTTGGGCATACCCCAAATGCCTTTTCCTCCCTTTACCGAAACTTCGGAGCTGACCGGCAGATCCACAATATACTGTCCGGTGCCATAGGTTTTCATCAGCAGGGCGGGCAGCAACCGCGGGGCGGGCTTCCGGCCGTGTGTACACGCAATGCCAATGCTGTATTCAATGTACTTTCCGATGCTGGTATCCAGGTAATTGATAACGGTTACAATGAGCACTGCCCGTCCGTTGGGCAGACGCAGCGGATGCAATTCGTTACCGGGCAGCAAGGCCTTTGCCTGCTGGTAGTCACAGGTAAAACCAGTCATCAGCGCGGGTGAATTTTTTGCATAAACGGGCATCTCATAGGGGATGCCGTCAACCAGCGCGTGTCTCCCGCCGTATTGTTTGACTCTTTTCGGTATTGCCATGTTTATCTTGGTTTAATGCTTGCAGTATGAGCGGGAAGATGTCGTTATGGGCGTTTTTTCCCCAGAACAGGTCGAGGTGACTATACGCCCGGATACGGTGTAACCGGTGTTTCCCCGGTTCACGTTCCTCCAGAAAGGCAAAGGTACGTTGCTGGCTTTGGGGCAGGAAACACCGGTTCTGCTCACCTGCCAGGAGTGTGACGGAAGCATTGCTGTTGAAATCCCGGAGGTACTCCGTTTGTCCGTTGGTGGAGACCAGTTCACCTTTGCCGATGCATTTCCGGATGTGCCGGAAAAAGCTGAGAGGTACTTCCGCAAACTCCTGTTGTATCCATTCTTTGGTGGTGGTGTCCAGGTTTTCCAGTCGCCACAACGCGGGCCAGCCGGTGCCGTAGGTAAAACTGACGAACTTGCCGACCATCGTGTCTTTTTCCCAATGCGTCAGCCATACAAATGCACGCAGCAGCTTGCTGCTGAAGGTAGGCGCATGCCGTCCCCACTGTGGGTTGAGATACCGGAACCACAGGCTGACCAGGGGCAGGAAAACCTTTAATTTAAAGCGGGAAAATCCCGATACCACCGGATGCAGGGAAACAGCGTTGCTGATGATCAGGTCAACTTCCGGCAGCAGGCCGAGTGCCGCCGAGATCATGAAGCTGGTGCTGCCCTGGCAGTGGATGATGGCTTTTATGGTTGTGGCACCGGTTAACTCAATGATTTTTTTTACCGCCGCAGGGTGGTCATTCATGGCTACCTGATCCAGGTCCCATTCATTGGGCTCAAAAACAATGCTGCCGCGCCAGTTCTCCAGCCATACGTCATAGCCTTCATTTACCAGTGTGCGTACCAGGTTATTCGGGTGGGGCGGATTGAAGATATTGGCACTGACCCCGGCACCGTGCACCAGTAATACCGGGCCGCGTGTTGCTGAGGACGTGATTACATGCAGCAGGTTGCATTCAAAGCCGTCATTTGCCGTAAAGGGGATGGTTTCAAACTGCAGCTGCATGGCAATAATTGCTGGTAGTGGATTTGTATAAATCTAATTACACAAACGTAACCATTTAGATTTCAATAAACAAAATTTATTTTGGTGGTGAAAGGGGGCTTCATGGCCCTGTTGTTGATCATCTGAACCGGAATAAGGACTACCCCGTCTTATTTTTATACTTTTGCAGGAAAATGTGTAATAGCAATGAATTGGATGATCCTGGTACTGGCCGGACTGTTTGAAGTGGCCTTCGCTTCTTGTCTGGGAAAAGCAAAAGACTCCACAGGAAGTGAGATGTATTTTTGGTACGGTTGCTTTGTGGTATCGCTGACCATCAGTATGGCCTTGCTGATCAAGGCGACACAAACACTGCCCATAGGCACTGCTTATGCCGTGTGGACGGGCATCGGGGCTGTTGGCACGGTGTTAATGGGTATTCTGGTTTTCAAAGACCCGGTTAGTTTCTGGAGGTTATTTTTTATTACGACCCTCATCGGCTCCGTGGTGGGTTTGAAGGTGGTTTCTAACTAGAGGGTATTTGTTGCTATATTCATAACGTTCGTGAGGTGGTCTCCGCCCGGAGATAATGTCAGGTGCAATGAATATCAGGTATCTATACGGAAAGGATGTATAGCGTATCGCTTTGCTTGGTCTGGGGAGCTTCGTCTGAACTTCCTTTGGTCTCGTTTTGGTCTTGTATTGGTTTTCCTTTGGTTTAACCAAACCGAGAGCAAAGGAAGACTAAAGGAAGTTCCTATGTTGTACGCGATCTGTATCGAAGCCAATAGAAATAGAGACGGTATCCGTGTACGTATCCTCGTTTTACGAATTCCAGCAGAATGAAAACCAAACCTCTTGTCGGCTGAATATCACCTGCCCGCCGGCTTATACGATTCATTCTTTATTTTCCGGCTTTTGTATTTTAGAAATTATGTTAATATATTGCAAATCAAAAGATATTTTTATAATCAATTGTAAAATAGAAAAGTAATCAAGGGGTTCTTAGTCCCAGGTGGTGCAGCGCTAAGTTGTGCAATAACCGTACTTGCTGGAGAAGATTCAGCGAAATGGTAATGGTATAAGGCGTAAGAGGGACGTTCAATAGAAAGGAATGAAAAAATTAATTTAATTTCTCAGGGCTTATATGAAAGGAGGAGAAGCCGAACTGGAGATCACGTTGGAATGGTATGATCTTGTTACTATTCTGCTGGTTATAGGTTTGATAATAACAGGATTAATTATGCTTTAGAAGATAGGTTAGGGTAAAATAATAAAGGCGAGTTGCCCCGCCTTAAATGTTTTCAC
>CAZJKM010000154.1:269-4080 GCA_964546645.1 uncultured Sphingobacteriaceae bacterium | reverse complement strand
ACGGTCTCCATCGCACGCATCAACGCGTCCGATTGGCGTGGGTACGTCAGCCGGTTGGTGGCATCAATAACCAGTATGTCCACTGCGGCATCCGTGAGCAGCTGGATATTTTTGAGATGCACCCAGTAATCTCCGCCGTGGTAATATCCGTAGATGGGTTCACCCCAGAAATAATATTTGCCCACCACTCCGGCTCCGCCACCCCAACCGGGGTGGTCAAAATCTTCAAATACACCCGGGTTCTCTTGCCATAACCTGTTCAGATCCCACACCCCGGCCGATGTAGGAGACGAGGCATCGCCCTGCCACAGAAAGTAGAATACGGCTACGTGCTTCCCATTCTTTGGGGCGCCCACCTGCTCCTGCTGCGGCAGCACACGGCCGAGACCATCCGTTGCGGCCAGGGGTTGGCCCTGACTGTTCTGACCAGCTATAAGGATGACAATAACAACGGCAAGAAGGCATTTCATGTCCGTTCAGGCACTAATATTTATCCAATTGGTCTTTCAGGTACCCTTTGTCTTTCCATATTTTTTCGATAGTGCTGAAGCGTGCCCTGAATTGCTGATATGTTTGCTTCCGGGCCGGGTTTACCCAACCACATTCGGCATAAGCGGCCAACCGCGGAAATGTCTGGTAATACAGCCGGTCGGTATTCGGTGTAAATTCTCCCCACATCTGCGTGCCCAGTCCGAGGATCTTTGCCTGGTCTTTCGGAGCAATACCCTCCGGGACCGGGTTAAATGAATACGACTTTTCAAATGGCGTAACTTCATACGGATAGTCCAGATAGGTAAAAAAGCGGTTGGAGTTGACCACGTCATATCCCTTTCCAATGGCCTTATTGATAAGGCTTACCTCGCCGTCCCAAAACTGCACAATGGTACCTTCGGCCAGTTTTTCTGACTGGCTGGCCTGTATATGCTCTTCACCCCGCACATTGTCTCCGGTGATTTCATTCCAACCGATCATACGGTAGCCTTTGGACGATATGTAGCGTGACATACGGTTAATAGCCCACACCTGCAGGTCAGTATAAGTGGGGATCTGATTGCTCTTCATGAACGCATTAATGGCGGGCGAATTTTTCCAATGCGCATAGTTGGCTTCATCACCGCCGATATGGATCACTCCTCCGGGGAACAGCGCTATGATTTCATCCAGAATGTCATGGAGAAAGCTTTCAACTTTCGGATCCGTAACATCGTATAAATCACCATGCACCGCCTTACCGGCTATTTTACTGCTGGCTCCCAGCCACGGATAGGCATAAACGGATGCTGAGACGTGACCGGGCACCTCAATTTCAGGAATGATGGCAATGCCCCGTTCGTCTGCATAACGCACAATTTCTCTGATGTCTTCCTGCGTATAAAACAAACCCGGTTTATGGTTATACATACTGTCCCATTTTGCCGGTGTAATACCCTTCGTCATATGGGTGTGATCTCCCTTGGAAGATACCCCGGTAAGCAACGGATACTTTTTTATCTCGATACGCCAGGCCGGGTCATCCACCAGATGCCAGTGAAAGGTATTCAGTTTCAGTCTAACCATTTCATCCAGCAGTTTTTTGACGGTTTCCTTACCGTGAAAATGGCGGCTTTCATCCAGCATGAACGCACGCCAGCTGAAATGAGGCTGATCCGTTATGCTCACGATGGGAATGCGGATGCCTCCGGGGTTGTACTGTACCAATTGCCGGAGCGTTTGCAGCGCATAAACATGGCCTTGTTTTCCGGAAGCCACTGCAGTGATTACTCCGGCAGTACCGGTTCCGGAAACCGAAAGCGTATACGCCTCTGGCCCGCCGGGCAGCTTTCTGTCATTTTTGAGGACCAGCGAAGCTTGTTTTTCTTTCCGGACCAGGTGGACGACAAATCCCATTTCACGGATTATCTCTTTAGCATAGTGCAGGTCGACCCGCGCCTCTGGATCAATATAAACGTTTATGGAGACCGGGAACAAAACTCCATTCCCATCTGCAGCAACCCGGTTCGGAAGAGGTACAATATTCACCTGTACTTCCTGTGCCTTTGCACCATTTATACAAACAACCAGAAATAAAAAGAACTTAATTTTCAGACTATTGAACATACGTTTTGAATCAGTTATCCGAATAGGTATCATAATTTCCACTCATGACCTTCTTCACTTGTTTCAGGTAGTTAAACCCGTTTTTCATATCAGGCAACAGGTAGCTCCCTTCAACCCACTCATTCCACGAAAATACGGTGATCAGTTTTGGCTGGTCAGGACGAGCATCGCAATACGTTTTGGCTTTCTGTAAAAATGCGCCGAAGCTCTCTGGCGTATTGTGAAAATTAATGACGTCCTTTTTCCCTTTGCCCGGGAATCTGGGGGTATCATCCCAGCTGATCGATACATTAGGAAAATAAGGCACGTTCAATGTCGCGTCCAGCTTTTCCCTTTTCTGCATACTCTCCTTGCCTAACTCAAGATAGTCTTCTTTCGTCCCCCAACCGTATTTGGTAACACTATTTATACCGAGAAAACCGACTACTTCATTGATAGATTTTCCCTCGCTCAACGAGGCATGCAGGATACTTGGTTCCATATCGCCGCCAGCTCTAACCTGAAAGTGTAAATCCGGAAACCCTTCTTTTTTAACCTGCTCACGAAAATAGGCTAACGCTTCCTTCGTATGCTGCAAACCACCCAGTCCCTTTACCAGGTTATTCAGATCAAACACATAAAAAACGGGACAATTGTCAATTTTAAAATAGTTACTTCTTTTGAAGTATTTGTTTACAACACGATTGACAACATTTTCAAATTCTTTCCTGCCGACTGCGCCATGCCACATAATGGAAGTATCATCTTTGAATTCATGGACGTTCCAGTAATTCCGTCTTACATCATGATTAGCCCACATGAGATAAAAATGCATTTTTTCGTTGTTTTCGGCTTTCAGAAAACCATCATTGAGTGAGCTTTCCAAAAAGGGGCCGTCATCAAACCAGTACCAATCGAAAATAAAAACATTCACATGGTGGTCTGTAGCCGCATCTATCCATTTTTCCATTACTTTAGGGTCATTGTCGGGCTCATATCCCCACAGCGGTTGTTTGGGTTGATAGTGTCCTTCAAATCTGGGATTCCCCTTTTTGATCACCTCCCATTCACCTGTGCCGTCAGGCCATAGCATATTGCCAAAACGTTCATCATGGTGACAGGAGGGCCATATGTACGCAGCCACATAATAATCATCCTTCCCATCCAGCCGCTGACTGTTTGCCGTCTGCACCCATGCAGTCGTGATCAAATAAATACATGCCACATTCCTTAAGAAGTTCAGGTGAGATCGTTGAATTTCAAATCTTTTCATATACTTTTCTTCTTTCTTTAACTATGATACTCTTATTTTACAAATGCGTTCTTTAATACCTCCAGATAGCCCATTCCATGTGCCGTATCCGGCTCCAGGTAACTCCCTTCCGACCACTCATTCCATGCATTCACGGTGATCAGCTTCGGCTGTTCGGGGCGGGCGTCGGCATACGCTTTGGCCTTCTCCACATAATTAGCAAACTTTTCGGGTGCGGGGTTAGTGATATACCCCGCTCTGAACAAAAACCGGGGGTTGGCGTCCCATCCCACCGTAAGGTTCGGGAAATATGGTATACTGAAATCCCGGTCAAAATCCTCCCACATCGCAGTTGATGCGTCTGCCCATTGTCCGTAGTCTCCGTCAGGGTTCTGCAGATGCGCCCAACAGTAGTTTGTGAGACTGTTAAATCCGAAATACGCCAGAACCTCATCCTGCGTTTCAATGGTATCACCCGGCACG
>CAZJKM010000154.1:0-259 GCA_964546645.1 uncultured Sphingobacteriaceae bacterium | reverse complement strand
AGGTGCAGCCCCGGGAAGCCCGCCGCTCTGGTTTTCTCCCTGAAATGGTCAAGGGCCGCTTTCGTCGGTTCGGCCCCTCCCAACCCGTCAATCAATGTATGCAACTCATATATACAAAAAACCGGTTCGCCTTTGATCTTATAATAGCCTGGTGCTTTAAAATAGTTTTCAATCACCCGGTCTACCACAATATCAAACTGTTCCCGGTCAACCCCTCCTTTCCAAATTACCGAATCAATGGAAGGTTTATCCACATCCC
>CAZJKM010000153.1:0-4312 GCA_964546645.1 uncultured Sphingobacteriaceae bacterium | reverse complement strand
ATTCCGATACCGAAATTATACTGAATGAAGTTGTACCGGTCAGGGCCATTTGTAATGGCATACTGCCTTTTAAACTCCCGGCTATGGAAGAGTTCACGAATCACCCACTGCTTCGCACCGGTAAATTGCGGATCCCTGACTTTCAGCCCCGCGTCCAGTCTGAACACAAAATAATCCAGATCGAAGCGCAGGCCAGCTCCGGCACCGATCGCCATCTGTCCTAAAAACGTATTCCAGTTAAACTCCCCTCCGGGATTTTCAACTTCCCGGAACCGCCAGATATTTCCGCTGTCGGCAAAGGCAGCACCTTTCAGTTTTGCGCCGAGAAAATCTCTAAACAGGCGAAAGCGGTATTCCAGGTTACTTTCTATCTTAATCTCGCCCAGCTGGTCCAGGTTCCGCAGGCCTAAGCGCAGTGATTCGTCCAGGATTTCACGGTTATAATTCCCCGGCCCTAAGGTCCGCGCCTGCCAGGCCCGGATACCATTCATTCCACCGCCGAAAAAGCTCTTTTCAAAAATGACAAAATCACGGTTATTACCATAAGGAATCACGATGCCGGGATTAAGCCTGAATACCAGCTGCTTGTCGCCACCCAGGTGCCGGTACCACCTGAAATCAGTCTCCATACGGGCATATTGCAGGTAAGGCACCCCGAATACCATGCGTTCATCCACATTATTCCTATCAAAATTAAACACGTTGCTGAGCAGGCTCAGCGTATTTCCACTCAGGTCAATCGTACCCCGGAAATAACTGAAATTTTCAAGCCGGTTCAGTCGTAGGGCATTGTGCGTATACGCATATTGGCTACCCAAGCCAAAATAGGCCCGGTCGTTACTGCGAATATATAATAAGAAGCCTTTTTCCGTTAACTCGTCGTAGAAACTCGGGGCCAGTTTTCCGAGTCTGAATTCTGCTATCAGCGGCGTAATGGTATGCAGTTTATACCTTGTTTCATACCAGTTATAAGCGACTGAACCGATCACATAGCGGTTGGAGTAGGTATTGACCTGATCGAAGATCTGCCAGTTCAGGGAAAGGGTCGTGTAGGGCATCCCGCTTTTGCCCATCAGCGGCACCCGGAAAGGAACCATTAAGCGTGGCAGCGTGAGCGTGGCACCGAGCTGGATATCCCGGTTAAATATCGGTCCGAACCATTGGTTATCACTCCAGGCGTCAAACAGAACCCCGTACTTCAGCTTCAGGTCAAAACGTTCGGCCCCTCCGAACAGGTTCCGGTTAGTAAACGTGTTACCAATATTGAACCCGCTGCGTCCTGTATTAAACGTATATTCACCTTCCATCCTGTTGGCCATCTTTTTCAGGGGCATCAGTTCGTAGTGGACATTCAGCCTGGCGGAATCGGCTTTCTCATAGGCAATCCTGATATTCCGGAAGGCATTCAGTTCATAGAGACGGTCGTAAGTCAGATTCTCCATGATGGCATTGTACCTGTCACCTTGTTTCTGGAACAGATAACGGGTTACCGGCCGCGGTTTAAACCGTCCGGATAAATCTGTCACATAAATACCTCCCGGCAAGGCCATAATCTCCGAAGGATGGGTACGCCTCCCGACGGTCCCATTGGCACCTCCGATCACAACAAAGCTGCTGTCAATGGTATATTCCGGATGGACGGTACCCCCCCGGGGGGCTTCTATCCGCATGACGACATCCGCTAAAGCAGACTGTAAACCCGTGTCCACCTCAAAACTGACATACTGCCTCAGAAAGTCGAAACGGCCGTGCTGCTTCATCTTGTGAAAAATATATTCCCGTTCCGCACCTAACAGATCTGCGTCATAGCGCATACCAGGTGTAACATAGGAATGCTCCTGCCGCCACTGCTGGTAAAGCACCGATACTTCCCGGTCGTCGATCTGTTGTGCCCACCGGCGGATGTGGAATACAGGGCCCGGATCGGCAAAGAAATAAATATGTGCCCGTTGGCGCCTGATGATGATCGAATCCATCACACTGGCGTAGAAAAATCCTTTGCTTCTGAGAAAACGCTCTATCTGTAATCTTGACAGCTCCACCAGCGAACTATCGAGGATACGGGGCGGCTCTCCCACATTCCGTACTTTATCGGTGCGGTAAACCCCTTTTTTGCTGTTGGCAAAATTGTAAATGAACAGGTTTATCCTTGAATTCGGCCTGATATCCGGTTGTATATATTGTGCGGCAGCATCCTGGATAGCGGGTTCGACTCCCCTGAGTTTTACACGTGTTACGAGTGCTTCATCGTCCTGCAATAATCTTACGGAGCGACAGGAAGGAAAAAATAACAGGAAAACCCCTATTATTGCAAAGAAAAAGGCTTGTCTGTTTATAATTCGCTGCAATGCTCTCAAAATCTCAACTCAGTTTTATCAAATCACTCCATCTCAAAAAGTACAGGAAGCGGCACGAACGCTTTCTGGTGGAAGGCATTAAATCCGTTACGGAATTCGTTGCTTCTGATTTTCACGTTGAACACCTGTATTATACTCCCGAAGCTGCAGCAAATTTGGGTAAAATACCCCGGAATATAAAATGCTTACCGGTTACTGCGGACGATATGATGAAGATCAGTACACTGGATACACCGCAGGGTATATTGGCAATCGTATGCATGAAACAAGCCGTCACAACCTTTCCGTTACCTGCCCTCCGGAATTCCTATAGCTTATTTCTGGACGGCATACAGAATCCGGGTAACCTGGGAACGATTATACGAACGGCAGACTGGTTTGGCATTGACCGGATTGTGTGCTCAGAAGACTGCGCTGAGCTGTACAACCCGAAAGTGATACAAGCCAGTATGGGATCGGCTGCGAGAATACCGGTTTGCTATTTGTCACTGGACCTTCTGCTCAGGGAAACGGATGTGCCGGTATACGGCGCGTTTTTGGAGGGCGCCTCCGTTTATGAAACCGATTTCGGTCAGGAGGCCATTGTCGTACTAGGCAATGAGGGCAGCGGGATATCAGCGAACACAGCTGCTTGTATACAACACCGTGTGACTATTCCCCGTTTCGGGGCCGGTGAGTCGCTGAATGTTGCCGTCAGCGCAGGCATTTTCTGCGCTGCGATCAGGCATCCCCCGATTAAAAGGAAATAAAAATAATTTTTCTTAAAGAAGCGAGATTATTTTACTAATTTTGCATTCCTTTTTTAAGGGAAATGGTCGGATGGCCGAGTGGCTAGGCAGAGGTCTGCAAAACCTTTTACAGCGGTTCGAATCCGCTTCCGACCTCTTTTAAAGGTTAACACAAATATCATGGGAGTAACACGTTTAAAAAGAAAAGACAGAAGGAATAAAACCGTTGCCCGGGCAGAAGTTCAGTTTCTGAAACTGGGAAGCAATATTGAAACAGGAAGCCGTTCCAAACAATCACCCAAAAGCCTGGTTGTAAAGAACAACGCGGTACTGGATCAGCTGGAAAAGGAACTGAAAAAGTAATACCTGATCCGGAGCCTGAGCGTTTTACCTCAGGCTGTTTTTATAAAATCATTTCCCTGAACCTTTTTTATTTCCACAAAATAAGTCGGTTCGGAATCTGTCTGCTGTACTCCTCTCCGGGAAATAGTAAAAAGACTGCTATCTTCGAAAGCATTTTTCTGTAAGGCTTTGTCAATAGCTTCTCTCAACGCGTGTTCAAATGATAGGGCCGATACGCCCTTTTCTGTAATTTCAGTTATCATATCCATCAATTGTAGGGTCCCTGCTAAGGGATTGCTCAGTTTTCATTTATGAGTATCAGCGGGTGTTGCTCCATCAGCTCCTCATCGCTCACAGATGACTGTCTTAACAGAGTCCGTACGAGCTCATCCATCTCGCTGACCGAACTGCTTTTATGAAGAAATGCATCCGCACCGGCACTCAGGAACTCGTCTTTAAAGAGATGGGGGTTATGACCGGAAAATACCAATATTTTGGCTGCTTTAAACCGCTGTCTTAAAAATGAAAAGATGCGCGTTATCTTCATACCGTTATCGCTCACTTCCTGGGCGCCCAGCACAATCAGGTCGAACTTTTTATTGTTCGCCAGGGCAATCGCTTCATAAAAATCCTGTGCTTCAGACACCTGTATGCTTTTCAGGTTTTTTTTCATGATGTGAACGATCCCCGCCCGCATAACAGGCTGCGCATCGATGATTAAAATTTTCAATGTCATACGGATATGCACTTTATTCCTTTCAGTCATCCATAATCCCTGCTAAAAAAACCGGGGGCTCCTGACACGTACCTTCTTGTAAGGAAATGTCAAACCCAATGTTAACTCGTGGCTGCCGTTTTGTATACTGCTCAGCCTGCTGATGATAT
>CAZJKM010000152.1:0-4314 GCA_964546645.1 uncultured Sphingobacteriaceae bacterium | reverse complement strand
GGCGAGGCCGCCGCGGATGACGCGCTCGAGCGGACCGTCGCGATAGCCGAGCCCCAGCCGGCAGGTGAGGTCCATGTCGGCCTGGGTCGCCAGCTGCTCGTCGAGAAACCGCAGCGCCGCATTGTATTTGGGCCGGACGAGACGGTCGATGATGCGGCCCGGCTGGTCGGTGCACACGGCGACGGCAAGGCCGGCACTCTCGAACACCGCCCGCGCGGCGGCAATGGCGGTCTCGCTCGTCCACGGCGCGCGCACCAGTTCGACCAGCGGCGACGGCGCATCGGCGCCGTTGCGATAGCGGGCGAAGCCGACGACGTTGGCGGTATCTTCGGCGGCGTGGAGGCCGATCTCGTCGGCGAGATAGCGGCCGCCGAGCTCGATCGCGACGGCCTGCTTGCCGGGATCGCGAAAGCTGGCGCCGCCGATCGCCACGACGACATCCGCCCGGTCGATATCGACCGGCGTGCCGGCAAGGCCGTCGCCCTCGGGGAAGGACGCGCTCGCGCGGCCGGACAACAGGGCATAGTTCATGCTCATGCTCCGAAGATTCCGCTATCGTCGTAGGTGAAGAAGCCGCGTCCGGCCTTGCGGCCGAGCAGGCCCGCCGCGACCATGCGCCGGAGAAGCGGCGGCGCGGCGGCGCGCGGATCGTGGGTGACCGGGTAGAACGCCTCGCAGAGCCTTACCTGCGTGTCGAGGCCGATCAGGTCGATCAGCTCCAGCGGACCCATCTTGTAGCCGAGGCCGACCTTGACGGCGCGGTCGATGTCGGCGGGCGCAGCGACCCCCGCCTCGACGGCGCGGATGGCGTCGTTGTTGAACGGGACGAGCAGGGCGTTGAGGATGAAGCCGGGCTTGTCCTGCGTGCGCACGGGGATCTGCCCCGCCGCCTCCGCCCATTCCCAGGCGAGGCGGAAGGTCTCGTCCGAGGTGAGCATGCCCGGCGACATCTCGACCAGCTTCATCAACTGCGCGGGCAGGCAGAAATGGATGCCGACCACCCGCTTCGGCCGCGAGCAGCCGGCCGCGATCTCGGTGATCGACAGGGTGGAGGTGTTCGAGCCGAAGATCGCATGCGGCGCGCAGACCGCGTCGAGGCGCGACAGCAATTCGCGCTTCACCGCCAGATCCTCGAACACGGCCTCGATGACGAAGTCGCATGCGGCGAGGTCCTCGATCCGCGTGGTTGTGGTGACGTTCGCGATCGCGGCCTCGCCTGCTTCGGCAGAGAGCTTGCCGCGCTCGACCGACTTCGAGAAGAAGGCCGCGATCTGCCCGGCCGCGCGCGCGAGCGTGTCCCCGGCGCGGTCGAAGGCGATGGTGCGATAGCCGGCGCGGGCGGCGACGATGGCGATGCCCGTGCCCATGGTGCCGCCGGCGCCGCAGACGCCGATTGTCCTGATCGATCCGGTCATCGCGCGACGAAGCTCCTGCCGATGAGCTGGCGGTGCACCTGGTTGGTGCCTTCCCAGATCTGGGTGACCTTGGCGTCGCGCATCAGCCGCTCGACCCGGTAGTCGCGGCAATAGCCGTAGCCGCCGAACATCTGCACCGCCTCGGTGGTCATGCGCATGGCGAGGTCGGAGGCGCGCAGCTTGGCCATCGACGCCTCCATGCCGATGTCCGTCAGGCCGCCGTCGAACAGGCCGGCGACATAGTCGAGCCAGTTGAGGCAGAAGGCGAGCTCGGTCGCAAGATCCGCGATGATGAACTGGTTGCCCTGGAACTCGATGATCCTGCGGCCGGACTGCCTGCGCTGGTTGGTGTAGTCGATCATGTCGCGGAAGGCCGCCGTGGCGATGCCCAGCGCGTGGGCCGCGATGCTCGGCCGCGACTTGTTGAGCGAGGCGAGCAGCAGCGACAGGCCGTCGCCCGGCTCGCCGATCAGGTTGGCGCGGGGGACGCGGCAGCCGTCGAAGCGGAGCGCCGCGGTCGAGGACGCGCGGTGGCCCATCTTGTCCTCCAGCCGCTCGACCGTGAGGCCCGGCGTGCCGCGCTCGAGGATGAGCACGGAGATCGACCCGCGCGGATCGTCGATCTCCGACCACTTGCCGAACAGCAGGATCAGGTCGGCGACATCGCCATTGGTGATGAAGCATTTGGAGCCGTCGACGACGATGTCGTCGCCGTCGGGCGTGAAGCGGGTGCGCATGCCGGTGGCGTCCGAGCCGGCGCCCGGCTCGGTGATGGCGAGGGATCCCAGCCCGCCCTCGGCGATGCGGGGCAGAAGGCGCGCCTTCTGCTCCTCGTTGCCGAAGTCGATCAGGGGCTTCATGCCGTGGAAGCTGGTGGCGTAGATGATGCCGGTGGCAGCGCAGGCCTCGGAGACGATCTTCACCACCTCGAGATAGAGCCGGTAGGACATGCGCGCGCCGCCATAGGCGTCTGGCACGAAGATGGCGTTGAGGCCCAGGGCGTTGATCGCCTCGATGTTCTGCCAGGGGAAGCTGCCGTCGCGGTCGTGCCGCTCGGCATTGGGCGCGATCACCTCGCGGGCGATGCGGCGCACCTGGTCGAGGAGCAGCGTCTCGTCGTCGCTCCAGGCGGCGCGCGCCTCGAGCCGTTCCAGCACCGTGGTCAATGGTTCATTCCTTGTCCGCCGTCGACATAGATCGTCTCGCCGGTCAGGAAGCCGACCGGACGCTCGAACATGGTGGAGATCAGCTCCGCGATCTCGTCCGCCTGCCCCGGCCGCTTGAGCGGCACGCGGGTGCCGAGCCAGTCCTTGACCCTGGGCTTGGCGAGGAAGTCGCGGTTGAGATCCGTCTCGATATAGCCCGGCGCGACGTTCAGGACGCGGATGCCGTCGCCCGCCCACTCGACGGCGAGGCACCGCGTCATCGCGCCGACGGCGGCCTTGGAGGCGCAATAGGCGACGTTTCCCGCCACGCCGAGCTTGTCGAAGAACGAGCCCATGTTGACGATCAGGCCGCCGCCATTGGCCTTGAGGTGGGGGTAGGCCTCGCGGCAGGCGACGACCGCGGCGACGGTGTTCACGCGCATGGTGCGCTCGAACGCCTCGACGGTGAGCTGGTGGCTGGGGTGCGCCTCGTGGAAGCCGGCATTGTTGACGAGCCCGCCGATCGGCCCGCGTTCGGCGACGGCGCGGATGGCCGCGGCGAGCGACGCCTCGTCGGCCACGTCGCAGGCGAGGCCGTAGCCCGCGGGGCAGTCGCCGCTGCGGCTCAGCACGGCGACGGTGAAGCCCGCCTGCGCCAGCTTTTCGACGATGGCGGCGCCGATGCCCCGGCTGCCGCCCGTCACGATGATCTGGCCGTCACGCATCCCTGAACTCCGCCGGGCGCTTGCTGGCGAACGCGTCCATGCCTTCGGCGGCGTCCGCCGTCTGGAAGGCGAGCGTGGCGAGGTCTGCCTCGATGCGCAGCCCATCGGCAAGGCCGGTGTCGCCGCTGCGCAGCACGGCCTCGCGCGCCATGCGCAACACCGGCAGGCTGAAGCCGCTGAAGCGCGCGGCGAAGGCGAGCGCGGCCTCCAGCGTGTCGCCCTCGGCCACCTCGTGCAGGAGCCCGATCCGCAGCGCCTCCTCGGCGCCGACCGCGCGGCCGGTCATGATCATCTCCAGCGCCCTGCCCTCGCCGACCAGGCGCGGCAGGCGCTGCGTGCCGCCATAGCCCGGCATCAACCCGAGCTTGATCTCGGGCAGGCCCATCTTCGCCGTGGCGGAAGCGACCCGGAAGGTGCAGGCGAGCGCGAGCTCCAGCCCGCCGCCGAACGCGTAGCCGTTGATGGCGGCGACCGAGGGAAACGGCAGGTGCTCCAGCCTGGCGAAGGTGGTCTGGCCGAGGCGGACGTCGCGGTGCTGGGCAGCCATGTCGCGGCCCATCAGCTCCTTGATGTCGGCGCCGGCGCAGAACGCCTTTTCCCCCGCGCCGGTGACGATCAGCGCGCGCACCGGCATGGCGGCGGCCTCGTCGACGGCATCCGAGATCAGCCGGATGATCTCGAAGGACAGGGCGTTGAGCGCGGCCGGGCGATCGAGCGTCATGATCGCGAAGCCGTCGCGGGTCGTCAGTCGGACGGTCATGGTCTCTCCTGCGGCCTAAAGCGTGTCGCAATCCTCCGGATTCGCTCCGTACGCTTTAGATCCTTGTTTTTACGCATGTCTTTACCCCGAAACCGGTTCCCACTTTCGGGAGACATGCTCTAGCGGCCGAACTTGTCCGCGTCGGGCTTGCGCTTCTCGGCGAAGGATTTCGACAGTTCCTTGCTCTCGTCGGATTCGAGATAGGAGCGCAGCAAGAGGTCGTGGGCCATGCGCGACAGGCCGGACACGCCCGCCACGGCGGCGTGTCC
>CAZJKM010000151.1:0-4321 GCA_964546645.1 uncultured Sphingobacteriaceae bacterium | reverse complement strand
TACAAGCAGGGGGTCACTGGTTCGAACCCAGTAGCTCCCACATTAAAAAAAGCCCTTTTTGCATAAAAAAGGGCTTTTTTTATGCAAGTATGCGTGAGCCAGAAATCAGGCTAAAAAATCCAAGACCTTCTTTGAACTATGGTATTTATAACACTTTTGGAGATAAGTATGAAATGATATCTTTGGGGGAACGGAAGACAGCATCTTCGCCTTCCTGACCGTCCATATTGGCTCAGCCCGGTAGCCACCAGCGGAAGCAGGGACAGCGCAGCCGCATTCCATACCAAGGTCACGGAAAGTGAAAGCGTCGTCATTTTTGATCATCATGGCGTTTTTTTAACTGTATCAAAATCATGTTGAATCGTTACCGGAAATACAGCATCGTCTACATCGAGGGCATCCTTGCGGGAATGGCCTGCAAGATGGATCTGGGCCTTCATTCGGGTACGTTTAACTACCTGTTGGATGACAGCTATTCGGTTGACTACCTGTTTAGCCCGATGGCCGGCACGGCAACGATGGATGGCTTATTGGCCATGCTGGAATGCATGACTGATGCCGATGAGGAACTCGTGATGGTACCATTGCCGATGACGGGGCCACGATTGGAAGTTGAGGCGGCCAGGGCTCAGTACCGCCGGTTCCTGTACCGGATCGGGCCGGACGTGCTTGCATCCAGGCTGAATGATACAGCTTATTTCATGGAGGAATTTCGTTACGACCCATTCCTTGGCTTTCCGCTGCTGTTTTTCAGCATTACCGAGCTTCGCGCGTTATTGATGTCAAGGGACGATGCGGTGTTTTTATTGCTGAATACGAACACGTTAGTAGCGCCCATAAGCATGGACTGGCTGATGCTTTTTGACTATGATATGGACAGGTTGCACCTGATGGCCCAGCCGGAGGTACGGCAGCGGGCGAGGAATCACCCACATTTCGATACACTGAAGAAAGAGGGATGATCAGTGAATCAGTAGAATCCGTCAAATGAACGGTTGGTAAGCGTACGTTCCAGGTACGCCAGATCTTCCACTTTTGCAATTATTGTGAATTTTCAGGCTGCTTTATTTCTTATTGTTAGCTGTAGGTAGCTACATTCTAAACTAAAAAACTACCCCTGCTAAGAACAGTGCATTACGCATAGTCCATAGGGGCAGGAATTTTCAGAAAACCTGCTAATCAGAAACGATAACGGAGGCAAAGCTGCCGCCAGATAGATTGGGCAAAATCGGCGTCTACCCCATCCGGAAGGCTCTCAAAGCGCCATTGACTGCCTTCCCTGATCATGACCTGTACCTGTCCGTCCAGAAACAGGTCGATCCGGGTGGTATCACGGTTCAGCTGTTTGGGATCAAGTAACCGGAAATAATAATCCATTGCCTTATAGGTTACCCGGAATGGCTGCCCCTGGGATGCGTATGTGTGTGATGAAAAAGGTGTCTGTTCCATAGTTCAGGGCTAAAATAAGAATCCTGCCGGTATAATACGATAGTCGGTATGCGGTAAAGAGGGAAACGATTCATTACCAGAAACTAAAAATTTTACTGCTTACCGGGTGTGGTACATGCGTCGGTATAGTAGTTTTTTGCGGAGCCTTTCAATGATCAGCTCGGCAAAGATACGGGCGGTGGAAACTTCCCTGATCCGGTCTTCCAGCGCCGATTTGATCTTCTGTTCGCTGACATCGATCCGGTACAAAAGGGCAAGGAGGCGGTTAAAATCGGTCTGGATAAGTTCTTCCATATAGCTGGTCAGTATCGTCATCGCCTGTTCGTCACTTTCCTGCTTTGGAAGCACGATGTCCAGGTAGTTATATGCCTGTAAAATAGCCGTATGCCGGGTCTCGTTCTCCTGTTCTGATAACATACCGTATGTTTAGTGATGTCCGTAACAGCGCTAAGATAGGAACTTTCTGATCCTATCCGTTAGATTTTCCTATGATCCCCAGGTGAGTCTGGCTGAAAGACTCAGGATATTTGAGGCCGTAACCGAATATCCGGTCCATTGACGCGTGGCTGAATAAGATAATACCTGCCAGGGTTAATAGGTCCTGGGCAAAATAAATACCTGACAAATAAATAAGCACGGCGATACCCCTGTGATGGAAGAGGTTGTAAATCAGTGCTCCGGTTCTATTGTTAACGATATACCCCAGCATACCGATGTCAGGAGTGAGAATCAGCACGATAAACCACCACCATGCATAATCTAATTGTGAAAACAGATAGATGCCAAATATAAATAAGGCCAGTTCTTCGAGTTTTAACAACAGTTTCATCCGTTCATTCTTCTTAATTTTAGCACAAGATATTGAAATTTCGTAAAATATCAAGTTTATGTGTGAATGATCTGATCTGTTTTTTCCGGTCATTGCTGCGGATACGTATAAGAAAAGGTCTTTTCAACGATTGAAAAGCATGGATTCTTCTGAGTTATAAATCCAGGGACTGTAAACGACAATTTATCTTGTATTAGCTGCGGGTTATCAGGTTCTCCATGAGAGATAAACAAATAAGAGGTGTAAAAGCGGATATGCAAGCAAATATTTCTATTTTTGGCTACATAACAATCCAAAACTAACGTTAAACTGGCTCATGATACTTCACTTAATAGAGAATTTGATATTTGCCGAAATGTTGTTTTATGATAGCATCAGCGGAAGTCAAAGCTTGGTGGATACGGTCGTTGGCACTTCTGGGAAAAGCAATTTTTTTGCAGAACTTTTCAAGCAATTCTCTGGCATTATCTCTCTCATAGCCGCTTTGATGTCTATTATCGGTGGTCCACCACTTATTAAATGGATCAAAAGCAGAAAGAAAAGGATACAACCTGTAGTTACAACAGAATCATTCAAAGCCTCTTTGGTAAAGGAAAAAGCGAAGTATTTTATACCAAACCACGTATCAGTCGGACCCGCTGATACCAAAGAGGATAGCATCAGATATCTCATCCGGCATGTATTATTGGAAGAGGAATCTTGCCGGTTTCATTTCATAGAGGCTCCGACAGGTATTGGTAAGACAACCTATATGGTAAACCTGTTTCTGGAAACTGTCAAACAAACCGGCAATCAACCTTTTTACCAGGACAGTATTGGGCTCGGTAGAAGCCGATGGCTGAAGAGTAAGTGGAGAAAGTTTATCACTATTTTCATCCCGAGAGGCAATAAGCCCAATATCATACTCGCTAGTTATAAAGACCTGACCTCCAGCCATCAGTCACTTTTACAAAATTATCTGGAACACCAACAGGCCGGCAACACCATTCTCCTGATCGATGCCCTGGATGAATATAGTCCGAACGGTCATTTGGGAGAGGACGGATACTGGAGCAGTTTCAGAAATGACTGGGATATGCTGTCAAACAAACTGGTCCAGTTCAGGAAAGTCGTTATCTCTGTCAGAGAGCAGTTTCTGGAGAAGCGAAATGCCGTTCAGGGAAACACGATTGCGGGCAAGAGCTTCTGTAGAATAAAGCTATTGCCATTCAACAAACAACAGGCCGCGCAATATGTCTCGCAGCGGTACGCTGAGAACAAAATTGTCGATTTCGTTAAATTCATAAATGATAAGGAAGAGACAGACGGTCTTTTTTGTATTCCATTAATCTTGTCCCGTACAGATGAGATTATGGTCTCTTACGATGATATCAAAAAAAATAAGTTCAGTAAACACTCTATCTATGAAGCGATTATAAAAGGGTGGTTGCAGCGGGAGGTGGAAGCACGAAATATCGCCGAAATCGATCAGCACAATATCCGTGTTTTCTGCCAGTACGTTGCGTTCAAAATTGGCAGTAGCGATGCGCCTGCTGGTAGAATCACAGAAGATGAGCTCAGAGAGATGAATTATAGTTCGCGTTTTGATCAGGTTTTCGGACATCGGGAACGTACATTATTAAAGAGAGAAGAACGGGAGATAACGGATCATGAGGGCTTTACCAGCAGAATGAACTATTACGAATTTGCGCACCGGTCTTTTCTGGAGTTTTTTCTGGCGGAGTTGGCCCTCAGGGATGCTAAGTACGAAAGGCAGATCCCTTTTGACCGCTACAGCTTTGCTACAGAGATGTTTATAGCAGAGCGGTGGAAAGCCATAAAATCAACTGTCCCGAAAGCAGGGCCACAGGATTTTTTTCCGGATGGTCCGGATGGTGTTCGAATCCCGGCGCAAAATTTTCTCTGCAAATGGTCGGATTTCTTTGCTGAGCTGACCTGCAGTCCATCGATCAGAGCTTTACTCTTGAGCGTTTCAGCCGGTCAGGGATTGTATTTGCTTGAAAAAAAGCCTGCCAACAGCCTGCCTGAATTTCAGGACTTACT
>CAZJKM010000150.1:0-4485 GCA_964546645.1 uncultured Sphingobacteriaceae bacterium | reverse complement strand
AATCCGTCTCATCATACACATAAATAAGTTAAACCTCACTGCCGGCAAGCGCATCCAGTGCTTTCCGGACACTTCCGTATTGCAGCAGAATCCGCTTGGCCTCGTTGTAATCCTCCAGGGAGGACTTATCCAGCAGCATGCGCACAGCCCTGTCAACCGCTTTATCGTTGATCAAAACCATATTTACCATGCTGTTATCCAGCACCCTTCCCAATTGTATCATCGTTGCAGTACTGATCATATCAAAGATCATCTTCTGCGCCGTTCCGCATTTCATGCGCGTACTGCCGGCAATAAACTCCGGACCGGTTATTACTTCTACCGGAAAATCAGCCTGAGCTGCAATCGGCGAGTCCGGATTACTCACGATACAACCCGTTGTAATACCTTGTTCCCGGCATTTTTTCAGCGTTTCCAATACAAACGGCGTTGTTCCGCTTGCCGCAATGCCCACTACAATGTCCGCGGGACTTATCCCCGCTTCTGTCAGACGCGCCCAGCCCTCTGTGGTATCATCTTCTTTTTCCTCCCGGGCTTCTACCAGGTGCTCCACCCCCCCTGCAAGTATGACATTCACTACCCCCTTGGGCACACCAAACGTATTCGGAAGCTCAATGACATCCAATACAGACAGCCGGCCTCCGCTCCCTGCACCCACATAAAACAACCGTCCTCCGGCCTTCAGCCGGTCAACGATGGCCGCAATCAACCTCCCCACTTTCGGCAACTCCTCTCTGATGGCCAGCGCCACTTTCTGATCCTCCTGATTAATCCAGTCAATCAGCGTATCAATATCTTTCTGCTCCAGATTCCTGTAGTGCGACGGACTTTCTGTTATTCTCATGTTCATCCAACCAATTTCTTTCCTTATTACTTATTTCTATCGGACAGCCGGGCCGGATCGCGCCCCGGCTGTCCGCGGATCGCCTGTTAAACGGACTTCTTTATCTCAGCAGCATACTTTTGTATCCGCCGGATAGCTGCTGCAATTTGCTCCATATCCCGTTTGGTCCCCAGCAGCATATTCTGCATAAACCAGGCGGCCTGTTCCGAAACAAGGATGTCGTTCTGCGGGCATTCGTTACTCTCCAGCCATTGCTTCATCCGACGCTTGCCATATATTTTCAGGTAGTGCTTATTTTCTGCAAGTTCCCTTACATATTCACTCTTGTTCAAAGGGCCGTATCCCGGCGAGCAATACAAACCTTCTGCCGCCAGTGCTTTTATAAACTGGTCGCGGCTCAGTCCGTCAAAATGCTCCTTCAGGTACCTGAACATGTAAATATGATAAGCACTGCGTGTCGTCCCCTCATACAGCTTGGCAGGCACGATTCCCGGAATATCTCTCAGCAGGCTGTCCAGATACATGGCATTCTCATGTCTCCGCCGTACCTGGTCCTCCAGACGGGACATTTGTGCCAGCAGCAAACCACTCTGGAATTCCGTTATTCTCAGGTTGGTGGAACGCGTACCAACCCGATCACCGAACGATTTGTCGATTCCCTCCTGCACCTGGTGGTGGAAGGAAGCGCAGGCCCGGTAAAACCCTTCGTCATTCGTTACCACCGCACCGCCTTCCGCACAATTGAGGTTCTTGGACGACTGAAAACTGAACGCGCCGGCAATCCCGTGATTGCCCACCATTTTCCCTCTCCATTCGGCCATATGCGCCTGGCAGGCATCCTCCACAAACGGCACACCCGTACGCTTGCTGATCTCCACAAACTTATCAATGTCTACCGGCGTTCCTCCCAGGTGAACCGGTATCATCGCCCGTGTATTCTTTGTAATCAGCCGTTCCACCTTCGTCGCGTCTATCTGTGAAGATTCCAGGTCCGTATCTGCAAAAACCGGCAGTGCGTGATTCAGTACCACCACATTATACGTAGCAACAAATGTATAAACCGGAACAATCACTTCGTCTCCCGGACCGATATCCAGCGCCCCCATAATGGCTGTCAGTGCCGATGTGCCGCTTGATACCGCCAGCGCATGGTTCACTCCCAGCAAAGAAGCATAAGCCTGTTCAAACTGCTTGGTTACATTCCCGCTTAATCTACCCCAAATACCGCTTCTCAGCACACTGGTCAGCGCCTGTTCTTCCCTTCCGTTATAAATCGGCCAGGAGATCCCCTTCCCGGTAAAAGCTTTACTTCCACCCAATACCGCAGGCTTACCGCTTTCCTGCGTCGCAAAGGAAAATGAAGGAACACCACTCAATGCCAGGCCGGAACCAACTATCCCCGCATGGTGAAGAAACTCACGTCTTTTTAATTTTTCATTCATCATGATAAAGTTTATAGTGTACTTATTAAGTTAAACGATTCAACACGTCTTTCAGTGTAGTACGCCAGTCCGGAGCATCTTTTTCCGGCTGATGTTCATAAAAGCCTTTCCCTGTTTTCACCCCCAGTTCCTTCCTTTCAACATGCTCCCGGAGCACCTGCGGTACGGCAGGCGAATTGTCCAGGTCTGGCAGTAAATTGGTGAGCACACGCTCCCACACATCCAGTCCGCCATAATCGGCAATCTCAAAAGGCCCCCGGATCGCCCAGCGCAGGCCGATACTCATCTTAACCGCCGTATCAATATCTTCTGCATGGGCCACCCCCTGCTGTACCAGGCTGCAGGCCTCCCGTAACACCGCAGCCTGTAACCGATTGGCGATAAAACCTTTCACCCCTTTTTTAAGGACAACCGGCACTTTGCCACAATGCTTTAACAGGGCCAGCACAGCATCCGCTGCCCGGACATCCATATCATCGGGTTTCACCAATTCCACCAACGGGATAATATCCGCCGGATTAAAAAAATGCATCAGCAGCATTCTTTCCGCATAAGGAAGGCCCTCCGACAGGGTTTGCAGCGGGAAAGAAGAGGTATTGGACGCCACCAGCGCACGCGCATGAACAAAAGGAGCGATTCCATACAGCAACTCCCGTTTCAGTGACAGCACTTCCGGTATGGATTCAATAACCAGGTCCGCGTCCGCCAGGGTGTCCTTCCAGCTGGTTGTCAGTTTCAGATACGGATCGTCCCCAACCCATTCAGCGATTTTATCCAGTACCGCTGCGGATGAATCGTACAACTCCGTTTTAATCCCATTGCGGGAAAACAGACGCGCGATGTGCTGCCCCATGGTTCCGGCACCAAAAACAACTACTTTCTTAATGAAGTGGCTACTTCTTTCCATACTTCAGACAGTAAACAAAATTGGTGTACGATGCGGTGCAGCGTCCTGCTGCACCATACAAATCTATACATCTTTTTATAAAATGCAAAATAAACGCATAAAAAAAGCAAAATAAACGCAAAATACCTTATAATCGCCTTTAAATCTAATAAAAACCCTGATTTTGACTTTATTGAAATTATTTCTTTATGTTTGCTTATATACAAGCATCCCCGGTCAGCAGGCCGCCATTATACGGTCCGGGATCAGGGATGCCTTCAGCATAACCAGTAGCTGTAACCGGGAATAATAACTTATGCACTCCATTCATAAATGACAGGGAAGCCCGGCATCTGGTAGTAAAAAAATGTTGAGTAACGTGTTATGAGAAAAAGCAAACGGCAGGAAATCATTCTTAGAGAAGTAGACTTGCACAATAAAGTATTCTCCGTTGAATTAAGTGAGTTGTTGCAGGTATCTGACGACACCATCAGGCGGGATTTAAATGATTTAGCCCAGGAAGGTAAGATCATAAAAGTACACGGAGGGGCCATGAGCAGGTCATTTGCCGCCCCGTTCAGCACTGAAAATATTTCTTATGCCATAGAAGCCAAACAACAGATAGCCCAAAAGGCGCTTTCATTGTTCAAAAACGACATGGTTATCGTTACCGAAGGAGGAACAACGATGATTGAGCTGGCGAAGTCCATCCCTCCGCATCTGCGGGTTACCATCATCACCATCAGCCCGCAGGTGGCCATCACCCTGGCGCAGCACGAACAGCTGAACGTCATAGGCATCGGCGGTAAGTTAATGAAGAACACCAATCTGTATATCGGAGCCAGCGTTGTCAACCAACTGGCAGATCTCCGGGCAGACCTGTGCATTTTAGGGGCCAACGCCTTGTCAGCAGAAGACGGCTTAAGTGATACGGACTGGGAGGTGGTCCAGGTAAAAAAGGCATTGATACGAGCTGCCAAAAAAGTAGCTGTTATCAGTATTTCAGAAAAGCTCCATACCACGAAATGGATGAATATCTGTCCTCCGGGCCAGATTGACTTCCTGATCACGGAGTTAGACCCGGCAGAACCGTTCCTTCATAATTTTGTTCAAAAAAACATCACAGTCATGTAGGTTCATTGTCTAACGACATAAGGTCTATGTCTAACGGCATAAGGTCCATGTCTAACGACATAACGTCTATGTCTAACGGCATAACATCCATGTCTAACGGCATAACATCCATGTCTAACGACATAACATCCATGTCTAACGGCATAACATCCATGTCTAACGACATAAGGTCTATGTCT
>CAZJKM010000149.1:0-4640 GCA_964546645.1 uncultured Sphingobacteriaceae bacterium | reverse complement strand
AGGTGACACATCATAAACCGGAGCCAGTTTCCGTGAAAGATCTGCTGTATATCAGGCTCCGTATATCCCCTCGCCGCCAACAAACCGGTTAGTTTTTGCAGGTCAGCAATGGTATCCAGATCATAAGGCGTTTGCTCTGTACCGTACCCACCATCCAGATCGCTGCCGATAGCGATATGATCTGCATTACCTGCCAGCTGACAGATGTGGTCATAATGATCAATCAGGTTCTCCAGCCTGATGCCCAACTGATCCGGATCTGACTTCCCCATCTCCCAGTCATTGTGCATCATCCAGGCGTCCAGCACGCCTCCGATCACAGCCCCCCTTCCGATCAGGCACCGGATCTGGTCGTCCGTCAGCTGGCGTTGATGGCGCACCAGGCTCCGGCAGTTGTGGTGACTGGCCCAAACCGGACCTTTATACAAATCCATCGCCTGCCAGAACCCCTCATCGGTCAGGTGGGTAACATCCAGGATCATTCCTAATCCATCCATTTCCTGTAATAGTTCGCATCCCTTGGCGGACAGCGGCCCCTCCGCTCCCGTCCCGGGTGCATAACGCCCCGGGCCATAGTGTGCCGGACCGATCGCCCGGAGACCATAGCCGTATGCTTTTTCCAGATAATCCAGCGTAATTAAGGAGTCGGCACCTTCCAGGCTCAGGATATATCCGATGGGCTTATCCGCTGCAGGCAAACGCTCCTTATTCCATTGTTCCAGGTGATGCTGCAACCCGCTGCTGTCCACGATCTGCACCATTTCACCGGCGTCCTCCATTGCTCGATACCAGGCCAGTTGTCCCTGTGTCTGTGCCCAGGCCTGTTCGGGCGAATGCCAGCCCGGCAACACACTTCCCTTTTCCACATAACGGGCTATCTGGGTGGCAACTACCACGCCAACATTAGCCTTCCTGAGCTCCGGCAAGGAAACCACATTCCTCCCCCGGTCCCGTTTATCTGTCAGTCCCGCCTCCCGGTCCCTGATTACTGGAATAGGTTGTTTCAGGTCACGATTCCATTCCAGCGCGTTCATGGCCAGGTCCAGATGTCCGTCAATGATCAGCATGTTTTTCTGGTGTTTGAGCGTCTGTATTGTTTTTTAGTTTTTGCTGTACAACATCCGCCGGGTATTTTCGCGCCAGCTGCCTGATCTCATAGCTGAAATCCGCAAACGTCTGTTCCCACATCCGGGCCTCCTCAGGGGTGTAGTTGTAGAACCCTTTTCCGTTGCGTATCCCCTTCCCGCCCGATTTCAGCAATTGCTGCATCATGTCCGGAACAGTTGTCTGATTGTTCAGTGTCGGAAACAATTCCTCCATGACAACTCCGTATGCGTCACACCCCGTCAGGTCCATCCAACGGAATACTCCCACCAGTGTCATCCAATAACCCGGATTGTTCCTGCAGGCCCGGTCAATGTCCTCCACCGTAGCGTAACCGTTTTCCACCAGGAAAAAGGCTTCCCGGTACATGGCATACATCAGGCGGTTGGTAATAAAACCGCGGATATCCTTTCGCACCAAGGTGGGTTCCTTCCCCCAATGGTGCGCCAGCTGATACAGGTATTCCCCCGAAGCCAGCTCACTTTGTTCACCGCAGATCACTTCCAGGAAACGGGTGGTGTGTGATGGTTCAGCCCAATGCAGGCCAAAAAACCGGGACGGACGGGCCGTCAGCTTCTGCAGGTCACTGATCGGAATAGCCGACGTATTGCTCACCAGCAACGCCTCGTCACTGATGACCCGTTCAATCTTATGATAGACCTGCTGTTTAATTGCGGCATTTTCCAGCGTACATTCGATGACCAGTTTACAATTTTTCAATAGGGTATAATCTTCTGAAATGACCAGCCTGTTCAGGTAATACGATAGCTCTTTTGAACAAATGCCTTCCTCGCGCGAACGCTCCAGATGCCCGGTTACCCTGGCCAGGGCGTGCTCCAGGTCGTCCGGTATCGGGGCTATCGCAACAACCGGGTGCTCCGACATCAGCAGGCAGGTTACAATACTGGTGCCCATCAGGCCCAGCCCGACCACACCCACTTCCATGTTACTGGTATCCATATCCGTTAATAAGTTGCCCGGCCGCCCGACAGGTCGAAAGCGAATCCGGTAGTGAAAGCCGTGGAAGGCGATAAAATATACCACGCAAGATCAGCAATTTCCCCTAAAGTTCCGCATCGTTTCATCGGAATCTTGTCGGTCATGTACTTCACCTGCTGTTCCGGCATACGGTCGACCAATGCGGTCCGGATCACTGCCGGTGCAATACAGTTAACCGTTATACCCGTTTCTGCGTATTCCTTTCCCTGTACCTTCGTCATGCCGATCACCGCCGCTTTGGATGCGGAGTAAGCCAGCATTCCGGCGTTCCCTTCCTTCCCGGCGATGGAAGCAATATGCAGTATCCGGCCATAATTCCTTTCCAGCATCAGGGGGAGCGCATACTTACTGGTCAGAAAAGACCCGAAAAAGTTTACATTGAAAACAGCCGCCAGATCGGCCGTATTTACTTCATGGCTGTTGATGCCCGTTATTCCGGTAATACCGGCACTGTTAACCAGCATATCGATCCGCCCATATTTTTGACCTATGTTCGTAAAGATGGCCCTGATCTGGTTTTCATCGGTCATATCCGCCGGGATGATCTCTGCCTCGCTGAAACACGCTGTTGTCTCTGCTGTCCCGTCCGGGTAAAGGTCCAATAATAGCAGGCGAACACCTGCCGAAGCCAGTTTCAGGGCGATGGCTTTGCCGATACCGGAAGCAGCACCGGTTATAACAGCTACCTGGTTTACATATTGCATCATATCCGTTTATTTTCATGGTCACACGTATTTGTACCGTGTGGACGTCAGCAAAGTTAAACCAGTGCTTAAGAGCAGGCTATCACTATCGTCTATAATAGTTACACTATTTTGCAGCCACTATACCGTCATGTGAACGATCCGCCTGTAGCCGGACGGGGTCATTCCCTTCACGGTTTTGAAGCGCTTGTTAAAATTTCCCAAATTGTTAAAACCACAACGGTAACCTATTTCGCGGATCGTCAGGTCCGTATTTGCAAGCAGCTTGCAGGCGTAGCCGATCCGTACGGCATTCACATATTCCATGAAGGTAACCCGGTAATGAGCCCTGAAAAAGTTGCAGAAGGTATTGACGGCCATGTTAGCCACAGATGCCGCTTCGGGAAGAGATATATCCTGGTCGAAATGCTTCATCACATACTCCGTGACCTTACTGAACCGGTCTGAGTACGTCAGGTTATGTTTTTGTACATATCCCTCGCTGGACAACATCTCCGCCTCACAGAAAGACAACCGCTCAAAAATCCGTATCAGCAACGCCAGCCTGTCCAACCGCTCTGCGCACAACATCGCTTGCATCAGGTCCGTAATTTCCCCGACAGCATCACCTTTTACCGCCAGTCCGCGGCCGGCCATCGCCAGTGTTTTCTGAAAATGCTCCATCTCCGGTATCCTGAAAAAACGTTCACCGAGGAACTGTTCCTGAAACTGGACAACTACCGCGTGCGCCTCCTCTCCGGCCTTTCCGTTCAGGTACGGTTTGTCATTCACCCATACATGCGGGAGTTTCGGTCCCATAAACACCAGGTCACCTTTACTGAAATAGCCGATATGGTCTCCGACCATCCGCCTGCCGGTACTGCTTGTTACCCATACCAGCTCATATTCCGGGTGATAATGCCACTGCGTGGGGAAAAACTGCCCGCGCTCTTCAAAAACGATAAAGGATTTATCATGATCCTGTGGCAGCCGCTGCTCTATAATCTTCATAATTACGCTTATAGTATGATACAATTATACAGAATCATTGCTATTATATACAGAGATACCCTTGCCGGAAATAAAATAACGTTACATTTTAATAAAATCAGCGAAGTCAGCCATCGTGCAGTTCAGGCTGCGATTCACACAGGACAGCTCATCCTGGGCGTAAGACGAAGCAACTTACGCGCGGGATGGCGTATCTTATGCGTAGGACAGCGTAGCCTACGCGCAGGATACCGCATCTGACATGCGGCATGGACCAGCTTACGCGTACGACCGTATACCTTACGCATAAGATGGAGTAACTTACGCGCAGGATGAACTGGCCGACACGTAAGATGAGGTAGCCAACACACAGGGTGACGTATCTGACGCGCAGGATAGTGCATCTGTCGTACAAGACGGGCCAACCCACGCGTAGGATACCATATCTTACGCATAGAATGTGGCAGCCGACGTATATCGTGAAATGGCCGACACACAGGATGGAGTAACTGACGCGTAAGTTAAGCCAGCCGATGTGAAGGTTAAGCCAGCCGACACGGGGTCAACGCCCGCAGAAGCTCCGGGTACCAACCACACACATTACTCTTCGGGAGTTAACCTATATTTCATCCTGCGTTTATACTATATAAAAAAGGCCTTTTTTATATTAGCTTCTTTTATAGACAGGATTACGCGACAGTTTTGTCAAATTATGAGAAGCACGTCAGGTTTTTTTCAGCTTTTCAATAAGGTCTTCTGTTACCTGGAACGTTGATAAGATTTTATTCAAAAGTTCTTCAGAAGGTCTATTGTTGCCGCTTTCTATTTGTGCAGTTGAGCTCCTGCTGACACCCTGGGGACGGG
>CAZJKM010000148.1:4442-4697 GCA_964546645.1 uncultured Sphingobacteriaceae bacterium | reverse complement strand
ACGGGGCACAGCGTGTAAGCGTCTGAACGGTGTGGTCCGTGATCGGATCAAAAGGATAGAGCGACTGCTCTCCCAAGGCCCCGCGTGGCTGGAACTGCTCGCTTTGAATTGCATGCAGGTAGAACGATGCGGTTTTATTGGATTCCCTCGGCAGAGTGGTTGGCTGCGTCTGGGCCGGCGCGATACCGCAGACCACCAATGGAATGATCAAGGAGGAATGAAAAAATCGGTTCATGCTTTGCAGCTTAGCGATCA
>CAZJKM010000148.1:0-4432 GCA_964546645.1 uncultured Sphingobacteriaceae bacterium | reverse complement strand
GGTCGCCGACAGCCGAAATTTCGGGTGAGAGCTTGGTTTTGCCGATGTTCTCTGTGGGCATGTCGCCCGTTCGATCAAGGAGGATCGGCATGAAGAAATACATCGTCCAGCTCGATGCCGACGAACGTTTATGTCTGGAAACGCTTGTCCGTACTGGAACGCGGGCCGCGTATGTCATTGGTCACGCGAATTTGCTGCTGGCGTTGGACGTATCCGACGCGGGTGCGAAGATGACCGATGTGGAAGCCTCTCGTGCTTTTGGCGTATCGGTTCGTTCGATCGAGTATCTTCGAAAACGGCTGGTCGAAGAGGGTCTGGATGCGGCGTTGGGTCGTAAGAAGCAGGCTCGGCCGAGCGTTGAAGCGATCTTCGACGGCGAGAAGGAGGCGAAGCTCCTCGCTCTGGCCTGTGGCCCCAAGCCCCCGGGCAGGACGCGTTGGACGTTGGAGCTGCTTGCGGATCGCGTGGTCGCGATGAAGATCGTGCCGTCGTGTTCGTCGCGGACGATCGGACGTGTCCTAAAAAAACGAGATCAAACCCTGGCAGCATAAGATGTGGTGCATTCCGCCGAAGAATGACGCCGAGTTCGTGTGCGCGATGGAGAACGTTCTGGCCGTGTACAAGCGGCCGTTCGACGCCTCATGTCCGGTCGTCTGCTTTGATGAGAAGAGCAAGCAGCTCGTCGGCGAGGTCGCCAAGCCGATCCCTGCCACGCCCGGCCGTGTAGAGGCCCATGACTACGAGTACGTCCGCAACGGCACTGCAAACCTGTTCATGTTCGTCGAGCCGCTGCGTGGCTGGCGACATATAAACGTCACGAGTCGTCGCACCAAGATCGACTTCGCGCATCAGATGAAGGAGCTGGCCGATGTTCATTATCCTGAGGCGGTGAAGATGTGTCGGTTCCGCGAAGTACAGGGTGCCCTGGTCATACGGCAATACCGGCGGCGCGCTGGGGACGACGGACAAGTTCGGGAACATCACCATCCGGCCGGGGTTGACCGGGAAGGTGCTGGATGAGACGGTCGCCCACGAGAGCGTTCATCGCCTGCTGAGTCCGCGAGCGACGAGCGTTCTCGGCGAACTCCGCGCCGATCTCGGTATGGCGGCTTACCAGCGTTCGCACTTGGTGCGGTTCATCAAGGAGGCGGCGGCCGAGACGTGGGCGACCGGCAGTTTGCGGCAGGGTCTGGCGTTCCCCTTGCGCGAGGGCTACGTCTCTGGCCGGCGCGTATTCGTGGAAGGCATTGGCTACGTTACGGTTGTCGGAGGGGCGGCGTACGTCGGGCACGAAGCGGCGTCCGGGGGTGGCCGATGAACGCCTGGCTCCGGCTGCTGCGGATGTTGTTCCACGTCCCGGCCCCGCGGATCACGCGCGAGCAGGCCGTGGAGATCGCTCTTGCCGAGGCGGTCCGGCGAGACGCGCCGGCACTGCGTTCAAGTCACTATACCTCGCCTAGACCCTCTGCTCGCGAAGGACTGCGCGATTGGCGGGTGTGGCTGGAACCGGATTTCCGGCCGTGCCGGGTTGTGGTGATTGACAACCAGACAGGTGAGGTCAAAGCGTATGTCGCGCCGTCTCGCTGACATCCTCCGCTTTCCACACGTCCGGCAGGAACGGGTCGATCTGGCTCAGCTTCGTCTGCCCGATCCTGGCCAGGACGCTCATCAGGTACTTTTGAGGGTCGAGGCCATGCCGCTGGGCGGAGGCGATCAACGTATACAGCCGGGCGTGGGATTGACCGGCCTGGTCATGCCCGGCGAAGAGCCAGTTCTTTCTCCCGATCGCGACACGCTTCAAGGCGCGTTCGGCAGCGTTGTTGTCGATGTTGAGATAGCCTTCGTCGGTATAGCACGTCAGCGCGGTCCACTGGTTGAGGGTGTAGGTGATGGCGGTGCCCATCGGACTGCGCGGGAGGACGATCGGCTGCTCGGCGTCGAGCCAATCCCTGATCGCATCAAGGATCAGGCGGGACTTCTGCTGGCGCAGGTCGCGACGGGCGTCGTGATCCAACGCTTTGGCTTGGTCCTCGATCGCGTAGAGCTGGCGGACGAACTCCAGCATCTGCGCCGAGCGTTTGCCGTCGGTGTCTTTGGCGTCGAAGAACTTGCGACGCGCGTGCGCCCAGCAGGCGACTTCGGTCACGTCGCCCTTGGTGTAGATGCCGTCGTACCCGCCGTATGCGTCGGCTTGCAGGCAGCCTTTGAAGTTGGCGAGCCATGTGCTCGGTCCGGCGCGGGTGCGGTCGGGCGTGTAGTCGTAGACGACGTACGGATGATGCTCATCGCCGATGTAGGTCCAGATCCGGCCACTCTTGCACTTGCCCAACACGAGCTCATCCTGCACCGGCACGCGGGTGTCGTCGGTGTGGATGACCTTCGACTGCCGTACGCGGTCGCTCATCAGCTCGACCAGCGGCTTGATCAGGTCCGAGCAGGCGAGCATCCACGCGCACATCGTGCTGCGGGCGATGTGAATCTGCTGACGCTCGAAGATCTGTTCGAGGCGGTACAGCGGCAGGTGGTCGCCGAGCTTGCTGACGATGATGTGGGCAAGAAGTCCCGGCCCGGGCAGGCCTTTGTCGATGGGTTGCTCGGGCTTGTCGGCGATGGTGATGTTAGCGCCCTTGGCGTCGGCGTCGCAGGCCTTGCACGCGTACTTCATCCGCTTGTGGACGATGACCTTGAACGACGCGGGGATGAACTCCAGTTGCTCGCTATCCTCACTGCCGATGCAGGATCGAGGCCCGCTGCAGCACGGACAGGGCTTCCGGTCGTCGGGCAGGTCGTGGATGATTTCGATACGCGGCAAGTGATCGGGGAGTACGCCCCGGCCGTGCTTGTGGCGGTTGATCATCCGGCGTGTGACCAGCGTCTCGCCCGACTCGGCTTCCACGACGCTTACGTCGACCGGCACGTCTTCCGCCATCTGCAGGCCGAAGATCAGCAGTTGGCGTGGGTCGAAGGATTCGGATCGCGGGCCGTAGAAGCGGCGGAGGATGGTGTCGATCTCGGCCTTGTGCCGCTGTCGCTCCGCGTCGATCTGCTGCTTCATTACGGCGATTGCACGGTTACGCTCAGCAATGATCTGCTTCAGTTCCGCGGGGTCGTCAGGAAGATCGTTAACACCGTCAGCCACGCGCGGGGATGTATCACAACCGGCCCGAGGGCGCAAGATCCGGCGTGCCGCGAAAATCAGAAAATCATCGCGAATCGATCGCGCATCCTGAGAGCAACTGCATCAGCCGACGACTATCGATCGCGACCGCCTTCTCGCCGACGGCGGGAAACTGGAACGTCCCGCGCTCCAGCCGCTTGTAGTACAGCGCGTACCCGTCCCGGTCCCACCACAGGATCTTCACCCGCTCACTGGTCCGATTGCGAAAGACGAACAGGTGCCCGGCCATCGGATCATCCTGCAACACTGTCCGCACATGCTCGGCCAGCCTGTCGAACGACCGCCGCATGTCCACCGGTTCGGTCGCCAGCCAGATGCGAACGCCCTGCGTGCGGCCTGTCCCGAGCGAAGTTGAGGGGATCACGCCACGCCCTCAATCGCACGCACGAGCATCGCCACTTCCGTCACCGACATCGTCCCCGGCAACACCAGTTCTCGCCCGCCGCCGAAGCGCAGATGGATCGGTTCGATCCCCGTGGGCGACCGTTCAACAACCACTTCCGCAAACCGCACCGACTTCGGCGATCGACGTCGCTTCCGCGGCAATGGCGACAAGCCCAACTTCGCCCGCCACCAGTAGAACGCGTGTTCGTGATAGCCGTGTTCCTCGCACCACCCGCGCACCGTCTGCCCGCTCGCCTGCCACGCCACGATCCGTTCCCGCCATACGTCCGCCGTCTTGAGCTTGTCTTCATCCATGCCCACAGCATGGCGGCGTAACCGACATCATTGAAGGTGCGGTTCGTCGAACGCACACGGGTGATTCCTCCCGAGGCCGACGCCGAGTTTGTCGCGGGGATGGAAGAGGTGCTGGAGACCTACGCCCGGCCGTACGATCAGGCCTGCCCGGTGATCGTGGTATGCGATAACCTGAACACGCACACGAAAGGCGCATTTTACCAGGTGTTCGAGCCCGAACGGGCCAGACAACTGGTCCGTCGCCTGGCGTTCCGCCACACGCCCAGGCACGGCAGTTGGCTGAACATCGCGGAAAACGAACTGAGCGCGATGACAAGGCAGTGCGTGACCGGCCGTCGTTTTGGCGACATTCGAACACTACAGAGAGAAACGACGGCTTGGTCGAGCGACGTGAACCGTCGGCAGAAAGGCGTCGACTGGCAAATGAAGGTGGACGACGCCCGGACCAAACTGGCGAGTGTCTGTCCCCAAATTCAGATGTGACAAATCGCTAGATTTTCCGTCGATGGTGACACGGGCAAGACAATGGAAGGTCGAAACGGTAGGATGTACCGG
>CAZJKM010000147.1:0-4716 GCA_964546645.1 uncultured Sphingobacteriaceae bacterium | reverse complement strand
CCTGTCTCTGGATGTTCCTGCTCAGCGCTGGGTTTTCTGGGCTTTTTTTGTTGCTTTTGCTATTAAAATGCCTGTATTCCCGTTTCACACCTGGCAGCCGGATACCTATACGCAGGCACCTACTGCCGGTACGATGCTGCTTGCAGGCATCATGCTGAAAATGGGGATCTATGGCGTTATTCGCTGGCTGATACCGGTGGCGCCTTTGGGTGTGGCTGCTTATAGCAATGTAGCCATGATACTGGCGGTGATCGGTATTGTATACGCATCCATTATTGCTTTTAAACAACAGGATGTTAAGCGCTTAATTGCTTATTCCTCTATTGCGCACGTAGGCCTTATCGCTGCAGGGGTGTTTTCCTGGAATGTACAGGGAGTACAGGGGGCGATGATACAAATGGTTAATCATGGTATTAACGTAGTGGGGCTGTTTTTCGTGCTGGACATTGTTATCCGGCGTTTAGACACCCGCGATATACAGGCAGCCGGAGGGATCGCCAAATCGGCGCCACAGCTGGCTATCGCGTTTCTGGTGATCGTCATGGGTGCGGTCGGATTACCGTTAACCAATGGTTTTATCGGTGAGTTTCTGTTGTTGCTTGGGGTTTATGAATATGGCGTATGGTTTGCCGTTTTCGGAGGGCTTACCCTCATATTGGGCGCGGTGTACATGCTTCGGCTTTACCAGAAACTGATGCTGGGAGAAAGCAATAAGGCCACTGCCCATTTCAGCGATATAGCCGGTACCGAAAAACTGGTGTTGGTTATTATAGTGGTATTAATTGTTGCAATAGGTGTCTATCCCCAGCCGTTACTGCATCTTTCTGAAGCAGCCGTTACTAACTTAATCAATCAGGTTCCCTTAAAATAAACGATCGCAAAAAAATGAGTGCAATTATTACACTGTCTCTATTAGCTATCCTGGTACTTTATCTCGGTTTGTTTAAGGCCAATAGAGCACTTTTGCCCATCTCATTGCTTGGTCTGGTTGCCGCGGGGGGGCTGTATATCGCCGACTGGAATCAGGATGCCACACCGCTATATAGCGGAATGGTGCTTTTTGATCATTTTGCTATTTCTTTTTCAGTGCTTCTGGTTAGTATAACCGCATTGATAATGGTACTCTCAAAGGGTTATTTTGATCATATAAGTGGTCATATAGCAGAGTATTATGCGCTTATCCTTTTTTCTTTGATCGGAGGGTTACTGGTGGTTTCTTTCCATAATCTTGCCATGCTGTTTATCGGGATAGAGATTATGTCAGTAGCCCTGTATATCCTGGCGGGTATCCGTAAAAAGGATTTCGCTTCCAATGAGGCAGCATTAAAATATTTTTTGATGGGGGCGTTTTCGACGGGCTTCCTGCTTTTCGGGATCACACTTGTTTACGGGGCAAGCGGCTCATTTGATCTGGCGGATATCCGGGAATATATAACGGCAAGCACGCAGGTATCCCCGCTTTTATATACAGGCGTATTGTTATTGATTGTAGGTCTTGCGTTTAAAGTAGGTGCGGCACCTTTTCATTTCTGGACGCCGGATGTTTACGACGGCTCGCCCATTCTCATTACCACGTTCATGAGCACCGTAGTGAAATCAGCTGCTTTTGCCGGCTTTCTGCGCTTGTTTTTATCGTGTTTCCTGCCTTTGCAGGACTTTTGGGAGCCGGTTCTGCAGGTGCTGGCTATTACTACTTTGTTCATTGGCAATATAACCGCTGTTGTGCAACAGAGTTTTAAGCGTATGCTTGCCTACTCGAGTATTTCGCATGCGGGATATTTATTGTTTGCTATTATAGCGTCAGGGCCGGATGCGGCAAATGCCATGTTCCTATATGCGACAGCGTATTCGATTGCATCTGTTATTGCATTTTCCGTACTGATCCTCGTAAAGCGAGCGCATGGTAGCGAGGATTTCGAATCATTTAATGGCCTGGCAGGTAAAAATCCCTTTCTGGCTTTGGCGCTGACTGTTGCCATGTTATCTTTTGCCGGAATACCACTTACGGCAGGTTTCATTGGTAAGTTTATGATGTTCTCCGGTGTGATTGCTCAATACCATATCGTATTGGTAAGTCTGGCAATCATCAATGCTGCGATAGGTATCTTTTACTATTTCCGGGTGATTGTCGCGATGTATTTTAAACCTGCCGATCGCCAGCTTATTGTTGTTAACCCGTACTATAAGGCGGTCTTGGCTATATCCGTTATAGTGACGATGTTATTAGGCATTTATCCGGCATTCATTACCGTCCTATGATAGCCTGTGCGGGCAATCCTTGCGTAATTGCGTGAGAAATACAACTAAAATTGTTACATTTCTTATATTTGCATAAGCAATAATAAGAGTCAGCGTGTATTTCTAGCATGGAAAATAAAAATGGCAAGCAAATGTCGGGAGTAAAAGAAATAGCCAGAAGGGCCAATGTTTCTATTGCTACTGTGGATCGCGTCATCCACAACAGATCCGGGGTGTCTGAGAGCACTAAACAGAGGATCAACGAAATTATCAAAGAAATCAATTTTCAACCGAATATCCTTGCAAGCCGGCTGGCCTCCAAAAAAGTCAATCATTTGGCTATCCTGATACCTCAATCCAAGGAAACCGATTTCTGGCAGGCTCCTCTCAGTGGCATAGAGCGGGCCGTGGATGAGATTAAGCAATACGGGGTTTTACTGCAAAAATATTTCTTTGATCTCAACGACAAGCAAACATTTAAAGCACAGGCAAAAAAAATTCTTGATAGCAAGGTTGACGGTGTCCTGATAGCGCCGTCGTTCGTAGACGAGTCGATATCCTTTATCATAGAATGCCAAAAGCAAAAAATTCCATATGTTTTTATTAATTCAGATATCCCCGGGCAGGATAACCTATGTTATATCGGACCGCACCTTTGGCACAGCGGATACCAGGCTGCACAGCTGATCAGCTTTGGCTTACCGCACCAGAAAATACTGATTGTTAATATTTCGAAGGAAATAGATAATTACCATCATTTACTGCGTAAGGAAGAGGGTTTCAGGGCGTATTTCAATGATAACGGGAAAGGAAATCAGATCGTAAAAATTGATATCCGGAAAACGGATGAACATTCCGTAGACGAGCATTTGGAAAAAGTGTTTAAGGATCATCCGGATATAAAAGCTGTTTTTGTAACCAATTCCCGGGTATCAGCAGTGGCACACTATTTTCATGTTAAAAACATAAAAAACATTTTTTTAGTGGGCTATGATTTTCTGCCGGATAATATAGAAAACCTGAAGCGGGGGACCATACAGTTCCTTATTTGTCAGAAGCCCGAAGAGCAGGGTTATAAGGGAATTATGGCGCTGTTTAATCACCTGGTGCTTTCATCTGCTGTCGAGAAAGAGCATTTTATGCCTATAGACATCATCACAAAGGAGAATCATTCTTTTTATAAAAATTAGCTGCAAAACGGTAATGTGCTAAGGCTGTCATTGTTAAAATCCCGAAAATGTTTGGAATTCCGCTATTAATTTAGGTATTTAGCGGGTACGTTACCGTGGTTGGGAATTACCTGGAGTTGAAAAGAAAACAATGAAACACGCAGGTTTTGTAGTTGGTCTGATATTTTTTTGCCAGCAGATGTTATTTGCGCAAAAGAAAGAACTATTTATCCTGTGGATGTATGACTATTACGAGCATTATACTGATTTCGGGATCGTGCTGAAAGCAAACATACAGCATAGACAATATAAAAATAAATTATGATGACCAGATTATTTGCATTGTTACTGATGCTCGCTACACCGGTTTGCGCACTCACTCAGCAGGTCGACACCAACATGCATATATATATCCTGATGGGGCAATCAAATATGGCTGGCCGGGGTAAAGTGACAGATTATTATAAAAAACAAGGGCACGAGCGGGTCGTCCTGCTTACAAAAGAGAACGAATGGGTACCGGCGGCACATCCGCTGCACTTTGATAAGCCCAAAGCGGCAGGGGTAGGTCCCGGGTTAACGTTCGGCATCAGCATGGCATCAGCATATCCCCATGTTACCATTGGCTTGGTCCCTTGTGCGGTAGGCGGAACCTCTATCTCAAAATGGGTTCCGGGTGCCGTCGACAGTGTAACCCGGACCCATCCATATGATGATGCTCTCGCAAGAATAAAGGAGTCCATGAAATATGGCGTTATCAAAGGGGTAATATGGCATCAGGGAGAAGGTGATAGCAATAAGCAGTCGGCAGCGGTCTATCTGGATAATTTGCAGCGTTTGATTGATCGTGTCAGAAAGGAGACCGGCAACCCCCAATTACCGGTTGTGGTAGGACAGCTGGCGAGGTACCGGGAAAGATATGACCTGATTAACCAGCAGTTGATACAGTTGCCGGCAAAGATCCCGTTTTCTACGGTTGTGTCATCAGAAGGGCTGTGGCATAAAGGTGACGGAACACATTTTGACAGTCCCTCAGCGTCCGAATTCGGAAGGAGGTATGCGGACGGTATGCTGGCTCTACAAGGGAAACAAGATGGTTGGGAGTGGCTGTTTCATGGCAATAACCCGAATATCCGATGGCGTTCGCTTCATGGGGATCTGTTCCCGCAGCAGGGATGGGTTGTACAAGAGAATGAGCTGGTCCTCTTGCCGGGAAGAAAAGGGGGCGATATTATTACCAGAGAGCAATTCGCAGATTTTGAGCTGGAAATGGAATATAAACTTGCGGACTCTGCCAATACCGGCATTA
>CAZJKM010000146.1:0-4798 GCA_964546645.1 uncultured Sphingobacteriaceae bacterium | reverse complement strand
AAATTTACATAAAAGCAAGTGCAGACTTTTTTGTCCGCTATTTGATGAATTGGAAACCGGAAGTATCAGTTATAACTTCATTTAGCAGTTCCCTTACATTTCTGTTTTTAAAACCTTGAATGTAATTATTATAACAGTCCTTGAATAACGAGTTATCGGCAAGGTCCGAAAAAGACACCGTATACATACAGCGGGCTATTGTGCGCCTACGGCAGACCATTGTATGCGTACGATAAGGCGCATGCATGCCGCAAGCGGCCGTACACATGCTAAGGAGTGCCCATCCGCTTAAAACTATACGGATATCATCCGGTCCAACGCTAAAAGGTGAAGGTGTCCGGATCTGAACCCAGCCGGAGGTTTTTGTTAAGCGCGGTGATCTGCTGCATTTCTTCCGGGCTTAGTTCGAAATCCGTAATGGACAGATTCTCAACCAGCCGGTCTTTATGTACTGATTTCGGGATCACAATCACGCCGCGCTGCAGGTTCCACCGGAGTGCCACCTGCGCGGGCGTCCGGTGATGGGCGGCCGCAATGGCGGTGACTACGGGGTTGCTGAGAATATCTGACTTGCCGGCCCCCAGTGGTCCCCATGCCTGCGGGATGATGTTCTTCTCCTGACAATAGGTAACCACGTCCTGCTGTGCTAAATAAGGGTAGCATTCGATCTGATTGACGACCGGGATAACGTCCGTTTCTTTCAGCAGATCTTCCAGGTGATGCGGATGATAGTTGCTGACACCGATGGCCCGGCTCCGTCCGTCGCGATAAACCTTTTCCATTTTTTTCCAGATGCTGACATAGGTCTCTTTCACCGGCCAGTGGACTAAGTAAAGATCCACGTATCCGGTGCCCAGTTTTTGCAGGCTCAGCCGGATGGCTTCGTCTACGTTGCCTGATCGCTGGTCGTCGTTCCAGAGTTTGGTGGTTACAAAGATATCGCTGCGCGGTATCCCTGCATCCCGGATCGCTTTTCCTACCGCTTCCTCATTGCCATAGATCATAGCCGTATCAATGTGCCGGTAGCCGACGGACAGTGCGGTAAGTACGGTATCATAAGCAACATTGGCGTCTGCTACACGAAACACCCCGACCCCTATTGCGGGGATGGAATTGCCATTATTTAAGGTGAATACGGTCATTTGTCATCTTAAATTATATGTATATGTACGTAAAAGTAATATAAAAACAGTAAAAATGATAGAGGTTTATTTTTCTGAACGGGTGACAGTATTTATCTGCCCGGAGCCGAAGACAGGTATCCGGTTTGGAAATATTCTCTTCAGAGTGACTTCCTCTTAATCAGGAAGCATGGATTGAGGAGGTGTTTTTTTTCCTTATTGAGGACAAGGCCGGCCATGCTTCTGCCCATGGCGGTAAAATCCGTGGAAATGGTGGTGATACCCATCGCAACAACGGACTTCAGAGGGGTATCATTGTAAGAAATGATACCGATGTCCCGACCGGGGATATAATCCAATGCCTGAGCTGACTGTACCAGTTTGACCAGGTTTTTATCGTCGAAAATCAGGTAAGCATTGTTTTTTTTTAATTGGTCAGCTGAAAATGTCTTGATGGTCTCGTATTGGATGCCCGTGTCCTTGCAATACCGTTCAAACCCTCTTTTAATATCGCGCGGAATGTTGCTGGGTTCAGGGAAGATCATGGACAGTTTTTCATATTTTTTGACCAAATCTGAACCTGAACAGAGCGCATGATATACATCCTCTTTGAAATTTTGGCACACAGAAGGAAATTTCCGCCCGAAAAGCCGTTTTCCACGGTCCAGTATATATAGTTTATCCGCTGGGATCAGGTCCAGGATGGGAGCCATCGTTATGCTGGGAATGGGCATGATGACATAGGCCGTATAATTTCCGATAGCATCCTGGATCAGGTTGTTGAATACTTTGGGATTGAAATGATGGAAGTAGATTTCGATGGTGCCTTTGTGCCCGATCTCTTCCCGGAATGCGGTGTAAATTTCTTCTTTATAGGGTGTGAAATTATCGAACAGCAAAAAAATACGATGTCGTTGGCTGGCCAGTGGTTTTGCCACATAATAGCCCTTGCCGTGCCTGGATGTAATAATACCTCTTGCCTGAAGCTCATTGAATGCGGTAATGACCGTATCCCTTGAGAGGTTATGCTTCCGGCAGATTTCGTTGATGGAAGGAATTTTCTGGCCTTTCTTTAACATCTTGCTCTCCAATGCATCGCATATGGAATAGACGATTTGTTTGTATTTAGGTACTGAAGAGTCAGGTGTTACTTTAATGAAATCTGTCATCCGGTTTGATTTGAAGTGTTAAAGCTATAAAAAAGATCTGAAGTTGAAAGCCCGGACACCCTGCATGCCCTATATACTGTTATGTACTGTTATGTATATTTTATTAATATAATATGCTTATTATAAATAAATTATTATATTATTTGAAATTTATTTTTGTGTTTATGTTTTTCTTGTATAGCTTTGATCTTTCGTTAGACCTGGGTTTCATTTCATAAGATGGTTTCACCATTAAAGTATTATGCCGTTGCTGATGGATGTGCTGCGTGCGGAAAGAATGCCTACCCTGTTTTTTTAAGATAGAAGTAACATGAATATAAAATATAGCTGCATATGAATCATTTTCTACCTCCCCCGGTCGGCTATGATGGCCGGTTTTTAACCGGGAATGCTGTGGAGCAAGCGGTCAAGACCATCAAGGACGTCAGAGACATTTTTAGTGATGCCGCATCGGGCAGGCAACTGCCCGATGAGCGGGTGGTTTATGAAGTAGCGTCTTATCTCCCGGTTCCCCAGGGTACCTCGGGGGGCCTTTTCTTTGGTATTACTTATATTCACCCAGGTACTGTCGGTAATGAATATTTTATGACGAGGGGGCATTTTCACCAGTTGTCTGACAGGGCAGAATATTATTGGTGTATCGAAGGGGAAGGGATGCTGATACTGATGGATCGGCAACGGAGTACCCGGGCAGAAAGGATGTATCAGGGAAGCCTTCATTATATTGATGCCGGAATAGCCCATCGTACGGCCAATACAGGGAGTAGTATCTTGTCTTTCGGTGCCTGTTGGCCTGCAGATGCCGGATACGATTATGAAAGTATCAGCCGGGACGGATTTTCAAAAATACTGATCAATGACAATGGTTCCCCGGCATTGATTGACCGGCCTCTTATTCAGGAAATCCGATGAGTACAGGAAGAGGATACTCCATCGGTATAGACCTGGGAGGGACCCGTATCAAGGTAGGGGTCGTCGCAGACAACAAAGTGATCAGGAAAAAAATCATCAGGGCGCAGTCGGTGCAGGGGTTACAGCAGTATCTTACGGTTATCCGGGCGGAAATTGACGGATTACTATCCGAGGCCGGTTTGTCCGACAGGGATTTGAATGGGATCGGATTGGCATTTCCCGGATTGGTAGACCCTCAGGCAAAACGGATTCTATCGACCAATGGAAAGTATGATGACGCGTTGGAAATTGATTTAGCGGCATGGGTGCGTGCCAATTGGGATGTGCCTTTTTTTCTGGATAACGATGCCCGTATGGCGGCGGTTGGTGAATGGAAGTACGGAGCGGGGAAAGATACGGATAACCTGGTAGTGATGACCATTGGAACGGGTATTGGCACTTCGGCAATCGTGGAAGGCAGGCTGCTCCGGGGGAAGCACTTTCAGGCGGGTTGTTTAGGCGGCCATTTTTCGATACAATACAACGGAAGGAAATGTACCTGCGGCAATCTGGGTTGTGTGGAAGCGTATGGCGCCACCTGGAGCCTGGAAGGAACGGCGGCGATGATCCGGAAGAGGGAAGAGGAAGGATTGGTTTCAGCGATAACTGATTTCGCATCCTTGTTTGAAGCCGCAAAAAATAAGGATGCCTTTGCGCTCCGTTTACGCAGGGAGTGTCTTGATATCTGGTCGGCCGGCATTATTAACCTGATTCATGCCTATGATCCGGAAGTCGTGGTGCTGGGCGGTGGCGTGATGAACAGCCAGAAAGACATTATTCCCTATATAACGGAAAAGGTACAGCGGCATGCCTGGTGTCCCTGGGGCAATGTGCAAATCAGGCCGACGCAACTGCTGAGTGATGCGGGAATTTTAGGGGTGGTTTTCGGATTGCACCATTCCGTTTAAAAGGACGACTGGTTAGTGATTAAAATAAAAGTATAAAATACGAATAACATGCTGAATAGCTCAAGTTATGATAAATGGCCAACCATACCAATTGACGGAAGTGATGGGGAATGCCTGGAGGGGTGGATAGCCGGCTGCGAGGCCATCGGCCGGAAACTGGCGGGCATCCATAAGTGGAAGAAAGTCGTGGCATTGGAGTGTTACCAGGGAGTCAATGATGACGACATCATTCCCATGCTGAAAGAAAACCTGCCGGGCCGGTTCTTTTTTACAAAAGAGAGCATGCATGAGGAAGCGTATATCCGGCAAATGATCTATCCGGATGTGACGGACGATGAGGTATTCGGCTACATGACCCGTTTGGGTATGCGTGATTTTTTTGATGAAGCGAAGGTGTCGGCTACCCGGGAACTCATCAGCCAGCAGGAAGATACGGTGACTTACCTGTACGGTCCGGGTGCGGCACTGCTGTATCCCGAGGCTGATGTACTGGTTTATTTCGACATGCCACGCTGGGAAATCCAGCTGCGGTTTAAGCGTAATGAAGTAAGCAACCTCGGTGTGGACAACAGTACGCAGAAAGCGGCGCTGCAATATAAGCAGGCGTTTTTTGTCGATTGGCGCGTATGTGATAAGTGGAAAAAAGCAT
>CAZJKM010000145.1:0-4843 GCA_964546645.1 uncultured Sphingobacteriaceae bacterium | reverse complement strand
CTGATCAGTGATCACTATATCTGCAATGACCGGAAGGTGATCTGCGTCATTTAATCCGGTATACGGAGCGGACACCTTGAATATCTTTATATTTCCGCTGGTAATGATGTTGTCTATATTCATATCGGAGCCGCCTTTCCTGCCTGCCAGTGTATTATTACCACCAGCGGTACTGAACCATCCCTGAGCCCCACCATTCGCCATATTAAATCCGGCTTCCAGAAAGCGTACTTGTTCTTTGTCCGTCGCATTCATATCACCAAAGCAAATGAAATACTCCAACTGCTTCAAATCATTGATCAGCGAATCCAATGCAGGCAAATGCCAATCCTTCTGCCAGGGTATATGTGTGGATAGAATCGTTATCGTCTTGCCTCCTATCACCAGGTCTCCTATCAGGGCGTAATAATCACCAAAGGAATACTTTGTGCGAAGATTAGAAAGTTGGTAATTCGTGGCGATACCATTATGGATCCACGTATGTTCTCTTCCAAAATAAACGTTGTTATAATACGGCTTCAACAATTCTTCTTCCGCATTAAAAAGGCTGTCTGTATCAAAATAAGTGTTCCATTCCTGAACGCAGAGGATGTCTACACTTTGTTCCCCGATCCAGTGCCGCCAGGGGATCATGGCCTTTCGGATTGTTTTCTCCCTTTGCTCTTTACCATATTCAGGAGCTCCCATAAACCGGAACCCTCCGGCCCAACCCTGGTTAAAATGTCCCACATTATACGTGGCAACAGTCAGTTTTACCGGGAGTTCTGCCGCTTGCTGCGCTGATGACGAACTGAACAGGGACAGCAACGCCGTCAGTGCACACATGCTCTTCTTAAAGCCCATCGGTAAATCATGCATGGTAATACCTGTCATTGATCAAAAATAAGCTTCTTGACCTTCATTCATTTTCCGGTTGACCGCGTGATTATTGCCCAATTCATTATCAATGGACTGCAGGTCATCACCAAAGGTCAATATTTCACGCGATACCCGACCAGCGTAACCCGGTACAACATAACTCACACTATTTCAGATCATTAACCCGAATATCTTTCCACCGCACTTTGATCCCTCCGCCTGAATGGATCTGCAACGCAATGAACCCGTTGGCTTCCCCGATTTTCGCATCGTCCAGGTGAACCATCTGCACCCCGTTCAGCCAGCTGGTGATCTCATTTCCCATCGCACGTATTTTCAGCGTGTTCCACTCACCCTGCCGGAGTACCTTTTCTTCTTCCGCTCCTGGTTTGATCAACCACCCCCGGCCATAGGATTCATAAATGCCACCGGTGTGCAGCCCCGCCGGAGCCACCTCCACCTGCCATCCTTTTATTTTGATCCCGTCAATGTCCGAGCGGATAAACACACCACTGTTACCATCGGCCTCCTGCTTAAACTGCAGGGTTAATATAAAATTTTTGTATTTCCGGGTGGTGGACAGGTAGCCATATTCCTTATCCGGGCCACTTTCACAGATCAGTTCCCCTTTTTCCACATACCACTTTTCGGTACCATGTATATTCCATCCGGACAAATCTTTACCATTGAAAATGGACTTCCCTTTCTGTGCAAAAAGCACAGAAGAACAACAAAAACAAATCAAAAGAACAAGTACTCTCTTCATATCAATATTTAATTAACAACATTTCAGTAATAAAAAGCTTTTCAAAGGTGGCTTTTTTTATCCAAACTGCGACCAATCCAGTCTCGTATCAATTTTTTCATTTGAAAAGCGAAGCTGGTCCCAGGTTATCTTTTCCTGCGCTTCCGCTGCATTGCGGGCTAAAATAGCAGTTAACGTGGACGTCACCGCCCGTTGTGTTTCATTCAAGTGGTTTCCGGTTTCTATGCTATGGATAAAGTTTTTATGTTTATTCGCATCGGCGTCATGAAGGGAGGATAAAAATACCCCTGCCGCCCGCTGTTCCGCCGTTACCTCAGCAGCACTCCTGGCAACACCGGAGTCCCACGATTTTTCACCATTGATAAACACTCCGCCACTGTAGTGCGCCTCTGCAATCCCTTTTGTACCGATAAACCGGGCACATACATCACCAAACTTTCCGCCCAGCTGGGTGGAGTGGTAACTTACGTTAATCGCATCGGGGTACTGCAGGATCGCCTGGTAGTGATTCCATGCGTTGCCAAACGATTCCGCGCCCAGGCGGCCTCCGGTACCATAAGCACTGACGGGATGCGCCTGCAGCGCCTGGTTACAGAGGTCCAACATATGGATCCCCTGGTCCAGCAATGTCCCTCCGGACAACTCCCTGAAATGAAACTGATTGCGGATGCGAGCTTCATCATAGGACATGTCTTTATACGGCTTCAGCGGAAGTGCCGATGCCAGGTAATACAGCTGCACATTGATGATCCGGCCGATATCACCTTGCCTTACCCTGCTTACCATCTCCGCATAGGGGGTTGCATGCGGCACCTGGAAACCGATATCGATACTTAGCCGACCATTCAGCCGGTGTCCCAGCTGCTCAATCTGCCGGCATCCTGCCACATCCATGGCCGCTGGCTTTTCGCAATAGGCGTGCTTCCCTGCGGCCACTGCTGCTTCCAGAAAATCCGGATGCGTGTAACAGGGGGATGAAATGAGCACAGCGTCCACGTCTTTATCATGTAACAGGTCCAGGTACGCTTTTGCGCCCCGGTAAATGTTGGACTTTTTGACGGCGGAAAAGCCTTTATCGGCGTTCAGCTGGTCCACCCTGACTTTTGCAGCCTGCAACTGATCCTCAAAAAGGTCAGCCAGTGCGACGATATGTACATTGGCATGCCTTGACATGGATGAAATCACAGCGGTGCCCCTCTTGCCACAACCGATAAAGCCGAGACGGATCGCGGAATTGGCCTTTGATCCAAAAACCGTGTCCGGACGCAGGATCGTCACCGCGGAAAGCGATGCAGCCGTTTTGATAAAATTTCTTCTTTCCATTTTATAATCAGCCAAAAGAATTACCAGAGCCAAATATAGGTATCCGGCTTGTATATACAAGAAAAAGATTCAGTTTTTTCCATCGAAAAAGAAATCGGCAATGGAAAAGGAAAAAGCCGGGAAAAAGAAAAAAAGCCAAAGACAAGAAGTGTAAAGACGGAATGGCAAAGGCTGACGGGTTGGAGAATTTTTTTGATAATTTTACAAATCCATTGAACGGGCTTGTTTAAACTTTATTTTTGATGACGAAATTGATGCCTCTTTTGTTCAAACGAGGCTCGTTTGGGAGCGCAGCTGGTTACTACGGGCCCAAAAACAGCTGAAGAGTAGGCGGAGGATGCACAATTGCAGACCAAAGGATAAAGTTTAAACAAGCTCAATATGATTCATGGAACGATACGAGTACTTCAACCTTTTTCACAACATAGACATGGCAGATTATGAACTGTTGGTTGAAAAACTTAAACCCAGGACTTTCAAAAAAGGAGAATTTATAACTGTTCCAGGACAGGTTCAGAAAGAACTTTATTTTGTGAAAAGTGGCGTGCAAATGTCCTACTTTGACGCAGACGGCAAAACACACGCCATTGCATTTACCTACGCTCCGAATTTATGTGCCATTCCCGAAGCGTTCCAGTTTCAAATTCCCTCAACCTGTTTTCTGACCTGTTTAACCGACAGCGAATTGGAATATATCACTTATGACAAACTCATAAAGTTGTTTGACCAATCGCAACCATTGGAACGGTTGTTCAGACGAATAACTGAATTTGTTTTGGCGGGCATGATTAACCGACACATTGAATTACATTCACAGACTATGGAAGAACGATACAAAACCTTCTGCCAAAGAAGTCCGCACCTGTTACAGCTTGTGCCTCACAAATACATTGCTTCTTACCTGGGTATGGATCCTACTAATTTCAGTAAGTTGTTCAACAAAGTAACATTCTGAACGTTGGTGTAGACCAAGATTTGTTTCCGGAACCATTACGAACTTTACCACAAACATTTGGTATGGCAAATCATTGGCTGGATACATCGGAATACCCGTTCACTAAAAACTACTTTGATATCAACGGGCATAAGCTGCATTTCATTGATGAAGGACGCGGAGAAACCATACTATTCGTTCACGGAACGCCCTCTTGGAGCTTTGATTTTCGTTACATCATCAAAATGCTAAAACCGGATTTTCGCTGTGTAGCGATTGACCACATCGGCTTCGGCCTTTCTGACAAACCCGAACACTATGATTACTCAACGCAAAACCATAGCAAAACACTTGAAAGGTTTATTACTGAAAAACAGTTAAAAAACATCACATTAGTTGTTCACGATTTTGGTTCACCAATCGGATTGAACTTCGCTATCCGGCATCCTGAAAAAATAACGCATTTAGTCATTCTAAACTCCTGGTTATGGAGTAGCAAGAGCGACCCTGATTATATCAGAATGAGTAACATGCTGAAAAGCCCTTTGCTGCCGTTTTTGTATCGTTATCTCAATTTCTCGCCAGCATTCATCTTGCCAAAATCCTTTGGTGACCGCAAGCTTTCAAAGCATTTATTAAAGCAATACACCCGACCGTTTGCCGACAGAACCCAACGAAACGGAACGCTGGCATTTGCCAGATCCCTGGTGAGCGACCAGGATTGGTTTCAGGAACTTTGGGATCAAAAACACAACATCTCCGGCAAACCGGCATTATTTGTTTGGGGCATGAAAGACCCGGTAATCAAACCGCATTACTTATACAAATTTGTTTCAGGCTTTCCCAACTCAAATACGATCAGACTCGAGACTTGCGGACATTTTCCGCAGGAAGAGGAACCTGAAGCTGTTGTCAGAGCTATCCGGAGTTTTCTGTACAGAAGGGTCGATTTATAGCATTTT
>CAZJKM010000144.1:0-4878 GCA_964546645.1 uncultured Sphingobacteriaceae bacterium | reverse complement strand
GATAATACAGACGCGCCTGCGCCCAATCGGTATGCGCCCTGTAAACCGGATAACGGTTCCATACGTAATACGTTGCAAAAATGCCCGTCAGTACCAGCATACCGATGATGGTATAACCATTCCACCGGTGCCGGACGTGGTATTCGAAAAGTTCGTACGGGTCGTCTTTCTCCGGATCGAATTCATACGGAAGGGATACACAGGCGGCCATCAGGAAAACCAGCATCACGACAAAGGGCAGTATACTGAATGGATAAGACAAGCCGGCAAATACCCAGAGCGCAGCCAGGCTCCCCACCACCGCAAACCGCCTGCCCCGTATCGCCGTTACCACCGCACAAACCAGTGCTGCCAGCAGCAGGATCAGCGAGAACAGGCCCATTTCAATGGCAATCTGTAGAAACTCATTGAAGGCATATTCGGGTGCTCCGGCTACCCACTGCTCCTGTTCCGTGCCGCGCTCCGCGGCAAAATACGTGTGTTGCTCTTTTCCGTACGTTCCCGGGAAATACCCAAGCCCCCACCCGAACCAGTTCCAGTCGATAAAACCCGCCGATATTTTCCAGATCAGCAGACGGCCGTCGGCAGAGTCCTTTTTCAGGTAATATATCCCTGCCAGGCTGGTTGCTGCCAGGAGAGCAGCGGCTGCCAGCAGGCCGGCTAACCGGGCTTTTGACCGTTTCAGCGCACGGATGACCTGCGATGCCGGCTGGTGAACCTTCGACAGGTACAGCCATAGTACCACCAGGCTGCCTGTACTGCCGGCCAGCCAGGCGGCCCGGCTCATGGTGGCCGGCAGTACCAGCAGTATGCTTACGAGCGTAGCGAGCGCTATCCACCGGCGAAAGCGATAGTAGCCCGCCTTTCGGACAGATGGCATCGCTGCCAGCCGGCGGTTCCGCAGGACGTAATACAATGCGACAGGGAGAACCATGGCCAGGTAGCCGGCATAGGGTCCCGGATTGAGAAAAGATCCGGTGGTCCGGAACAGGCGGTGCCCGGAAGCGGCATAGCCAACTAATTGCAACAGCCCCCATACGGCCTCCGCCAGTCCTGTCAGCATAAAAGCCAGTGTCAGCCCATATAGATTGACGGACCGCTGTACAAGGAAAATACGGAAGCTGAAGTACAGGACGAGCAACAGCACCAGAAGGACCATCTTGTTGTTGACCTCCCGGTGGATAAGGTACGATATCGAAAAAGTAAATAGTACCACGGCAAAAAGCAGCAGATCAATGAGGTGGTATTTCACCGGCTGCCGGTTGTTCCGGTATGACCAGGCGGTGGCGAGGGGAATGAGGCCAACGACACTATAGAAGCCAACGGTTTTCCCGATTCCGGTACCGGTGAAAAAGTCATCCGGCAGCAGCACACAGCCGAACAGGCCGATGAAGGGCACCAGGCAGAGCCAATTGCTATCAATTATACGAGGACAACGCATGATCAGTCATATATGGTAAAAAACCTGCTGAACCGGTATGTTCCGGTATCCGGATGAATGGATTTCCAGATGCTGTTATAACGATCTCCGCATCGGCTGATCATCCGTTCAGCAGGAGGCAGGACAAATAAATGAAATGAGGACCGGTTAACGAAAGAAATGACAGACTCAATTCTTACTCAATTCTTTCAGGCTTATTTTCACAGCGGAACTTCTGGTATACGATGAGCCCGGTGTCCGGGTCACCAGCCGGCCGGGACAACTACCTGTGCCGGCAGAAAAACAAACTGAAAACACAGAGGGGCTCTTCCAACTATCGCTGTCATTTATTTTTCATTGGGTGGGTTACCTTTTCATCCCACCGGGTATAAAGGTGTAAATAAACAAATTTGTTTGTATAAAATTAGAAATTGACAACATGAAAAATGTATTTAAATTAGGCTTTCTGGGATTAGCTTTGACCATCGGTGCTGCCGCTTGCAACAATGCCGGCACAAAGACAGAAGAAGCTGCTGAATCAGTTGAAAATGCAATCGACTCCATCGCTGCAAACACAGTTGATACGATCGATTCCATCGGAGCTGCCGCAAAGGATGCGGTTGATTCTTTGGCTCAATAAGGAAAGCTGATTTTTTTTATGGAAAGGGTGACGGCATGGTCACCCTTTTTTTGTTGCAACCTGCCTGACCGTTTGTTCACCTTTCTGCTGTTTAGTTGATATAACATAAACCGGTATTGTAACCGGTGACCAACTTGTTAAACACATAAACAGTTCTTGCATGACTTTTTCATTTTTACGTTCCGGCCGCTTTGTGATACAAACCGTCGCGATTAGCATCCTTCTTTTTGCCCCCGGTCCCCTCCTGGGCCAGTATGTATATATGAATCCTTCCCATTTCTTTGGGCTTTTTAACGGACACCTGACCAGTGCAAGGGCGCAGGCCATGGGTTACACCAGTCTGACCGTAGACGGCATCGGCACCTCGTTCTACAACCCGGCCACGATCAGTCCGGGCAACACCCGGCTGGACGTACACCTGAATTATGCCAAGGGACAGCCATGGCACCCCGAAGCCATCTACCCTTTTATCGGCGCCAGCTTCCGGGTGTTACCGAAACTAACGATCGGTGCGTCCAAATTTTCTTATATCGACCAGAAAACATACTGGAACACAAGTATCGCATTGAGGAATTTCGAGACCGACAAATTCAAGCTGCACGCCTATTCGCTGCTTATGGGATATGAAGTGATCAAGGGCCTGCATATCGGCGTGTCCGGTAACGTTATACGGGAGCTCGCCGTAGATGACACTATCACGCTGCGCGAATCCATCGTGAACGTAGGTGCTATTTACGACCGTGACGTGAATTTCATCCAACACGACCGGATTGACAACCAACAGTTGCGCGTTGCCATGAGCCTGACCAATGCACTGATGAACGGAAAGGTAGAACAACGGCACAGAGAATTCCTGAATTACAGGGACATGCCCATTATTGCCCGTGTAGGGGCCGCCTACAGTTTTTCCATTCCCGCATCAGCGGCATTTACCAAAGGTAAAAAGTATTTTGCGGAATCACCCGAAATACTGGACCTGTCCCTGCGGCTGCAGTACCAGAACTTTCTGAAACACAAAGAACATATCTATACCGACCATAAATTCAGCTCGGCCGTTGGTGTAGGAGCAGAGGCCTGGTTCATGAAATTGCTCTCCTTTCGCATCGGCTATTACAGTGAAACAAGGGAAACCTCCGCAGACCCGGATGAGATTGTCGTAACCACTCCCCGTAAAAAAGGTTTTACGTGGGGATTCGGGGGCCATATTCCGCTCCAGCGGCTGACAGACGGCAAAATTCCCGTCAACGTCGAAGCCAATTTTGTGACATCCCGTCTGATGGACGAGCTGAATGACCATTACCGAAGCCGGATCCCGTCAGTTTTTGGTGACGGCAAATTTTTATTCTGTGCCGGACTGAATATCCGCTGGGACAAATAGCAGCCGGATCACATCATTCCGTTGAAAATGATACCGGAGATCAGTGCGACGGCCAGTGCCAGCACATAAAAAGAGAGTGCCACAATCGCCACAATACCGTTGAATTTGAAATACGATTTCAGGTTCATCATCGCCTCGGCAAAGCCCCCTTCGTTCGTTATCGTCAGGGCAGCGGTGGCTTTGCCGGAGAACCGGAACAGGTACAAGGCGGGGATAAATACCAGCAACGCTACCAGCAGGTATAAAACAGTCATTATGACACCGGCAGCAGGTCCGAGGTACCCTGACCCGGTGAACATCCCCAATGTACTGATCAGGGTACCTGCAAACAGGGCCATGATAGCGATTAAACCAGCTATCACAAAGCCGATAATGGCCAACAGTTTTGCCCACCGGGCGGTTTCACGCAGGTAACCCGCCGCCAGATAATTGACCGTCAGTACCGGCAATACCGGCTCGTCACCCTGATTAAATTCTTGATTTTCCATTAGATTTTAATTGAAGTTTATAATACACGGTATAAATGTAGGAGTTATAATTGAATTTTAAAATAGTGGATTAGTGGATTAGTGGGTTTGTGGATTAGGGAGTTTGTGGATTAGTGGGTTTGTGGATTGGTTGATTAGTGGATTGGTTGATTAGTGGATTTGTGGATTAGTATCAAAGCATTAGTGGTGAATCAACCAATAAACCAATAAACTAATCAACCAATAAACCAATAAACGAATCAACCAATCAACCAATTCAATATTCCAGATAATCCAGATCTTTATTAAAGCTCTCTTTCAGCCGGGTCAGTGCGAACACCGCAATAAGCGATAAAACAAACACCATGATGTACCCTGCCGTAATAATTCCGAACCGGTGCACAAAAAACTCAAACAGGAAAGTACTTGGGATGAGCGCCCCGCGCACAAAATTGGGTGCCGTAGTGGTCACCGTAGCACGCAGGTTGGTACCGAACTGCTCGGAAGCAATGGTTACGAATGTTGCCCAGTAACCCACGGCCAGTCCCATAAAGAAAGCCACCCAATGAAACTGCTGTTCGGTGATACCTGTACTGCTCAGGTACCACACCGAACTGATGACGATCAGCAACTGGAAGATAAACACCACCAGTTTACGGGATTTCGTTACCTGCGCCAGCAGCCCGGCAAAAACATCACCCAGCGAAATGCCCAGGTACGTAAACAAAATTCCCTTCCCGGCACTAAGCACAACCGGAGCACCAAGCGCCTTGCCAAACTCCGGTGCCTGTGTCACCAGAATACCCACCACAAACCAGATCGGCAGGCCGATCAGCAGGCAGTAGACATAACGCAGAAAGCGCTCCCGGTTAGTGAACAGCATACTCAGCCTGCCCTTTCCAATATTTTTTTGCACCACCTCTTTAAACAATCCTGATTCAAACGTACCGGCCCGGAGAATCAGCAGCAACAA
>CAZJKM010000143.1:0-4880 GCA_964546645.1 uncultured Sphingobacteriaceae bacterium | reverse complement strand
TGAGCAGGCCCGTTTACTGGATAAAACGTATCAGAGTTTCACCCGGAACGGAGCACTATTGTCTGATGAAGATAAAGAAAAACTGCGCGCTATTGACCAGGAGCTGTCGGGATTGACCGTTACGTTCTCCAAAAACGTATTGACCGAAACCAATGCCTACACACTGCATATTACGGATGAGGAAGAGCTGGCCGGTTTACCCGGATCGATCCGGACCGCTGCGAAGGAAGAAGCGCAGCAGCGGGACCTCGGCGGATGGGTATTTACCCTTCAGTTCCCGAGCCTGATGCCGTTTCTGAAATATGCAGACAACCGGGAGCGGAGGAAAGAGTTGTACCTGGCCAACGCACGTAAGGCATTTCAGGATAATGAGCACAATAACGAAGCGGTGATCGGGCGGATCGTCAGCCTGCGGCAACAGCGCGCAAGCCTGCTGGGATTTGACACGCACGCCCATTTTGTGTTGCAGGAACGGATGGCCGGATCGCCGGGTGAGGTAACAGGCTTTCTTGAAGATATGCTGAAAAAAGCGAAGCCGTTTGCACAGAAGGAGGTGGAAGAGCTGCGCGCACTTGCCGCTGCCGACGGGGTGGAGGAACTGATGCCTTATGACCACGCTTATTATGCAGAGAAACTGCGGGAGAGCCGCTTCCGGTTTTCGGAAGAGGAGCTGAAGCCTTATTTTTCGCTGGACCATGTGATCCGTGCTGCTTTTACAGCAGCTGAAAAACTGTACGGGCTGACATTTACGGAACGCAGCGATATCGGGAAGTATCAGGAAGAAGTAACGGTATATGAAGTATTGGAGGACGGACGCCATAAAGCACTGCTGTATGCAGACTGGCATCCGCGCAAAGGCAAACGGCCCGGTGCGTGGATGACGTCTTATCGGGGACAATACCGGGAGAACGGTACGGATTACCGGCCGCATATATCGATCGTCTGCAATTTTGCCCGTCCGGTGGGGGAAACCCCCTCTTTGCTCACTTTCACAGAGGTAACTACCCTGTTCCATGAATTCGGCCATGCCCTGCATGGTATCCTGGCAGAAACGACGTACGAAAGTCTGTCCGGCACCAACGTATTTTGGGATTTTGTGGAACTGCCTTCGCAGTTCATGGAAAACTACTGTTATGAAAAAGAATTTTTAAGCAGTTTTGCCCGGCATTACCAGACCGGTGACGTGTTGCCGGAGGAGAAGATCGATAAGATTGTGGCTTCCGCCAATTTTATGGAAGGCTATCAAACCGTCCGGCAGCTCAGCTTCGGCTTACTGGATATGGCATACCATACCGGACGTTTCGGAGAAAGCGATTCCGTTGAACGCTTTGAAAAAGACGTTACAGCCGTAACTCAGCTATACCCGGCTGTCCCTCATACGGCACAAAGTCCGTCCTTTTCGCATATTTTCGCGGGAGGGTACGCATCCGGATACTATTCCTACAAATGGGCCGAGGTACTTGATGCGGACGCATTTGCCTATTTTAAAGAAACAGGTATCTTTAATCCGGATACCGCACGTCAGTTTAAACAGCTGCTCAGCAGCGGCGGCACCAAAGACCCGATGGAACTGTATGTTGCTTTCAGGGGCCGGAAACCGCAACCCGAAGCGCTGCTGAAAAGAGCCGGACTGGAGGTGTCGTGAGGCAGGAAATTAATCATATGATGTCATGGAAGAAATTACGGTAGAACACCGCGACGACGGGAAGAAAGGCGCGTTTTATTATGCGCCGGGCGGCAGGGTACTGGCCGAAATGGTTTATGTATATGGTGGCCCGGATAAGATCATCATTGACCATACCGAAGTGGACGAATCATTGAAAGGGCAGGGGATTGGCAGAAAATTGCAGGAAAAACTCGTGGAGTATGTACGCGCCCGGGGAATAAAAGTAATCCCGCTGTGTCCCTTTGCCAAGGTCACCTTTCAGCGTGTTAAAGAGTGGCAGGACGTGCTGGCTTAAGCCAGCAGCTCGTCAATAGCTGCTGCCAGTTCCCTGTCTTTCTCGGTTATGACATGTCCGGCATCGTGTGTGCATAGCCAGATATCCACTTTATTCCATTCATTGGTCCACGTAGGATGATGGTTGTGTGTTTCGGCCAGCAGGGCTACCCGTACCATAAATGCAAATGCTGCTGAGAAGTCACTGAATTCAAAAGAACGATGAAGTTTGTTGTTTTCTGTTTTCTGCCACATAGTTATTGCGTTGGGACACTATAAACAACAGGTTGTACCAGACTTTTGTTTCCCGAAAAAAATCGTTGGTTTTTTGTTCGTTTTCACCGGATCTATTCGTTTTTTCCTAAAGAGCGGCCACATTCAGAAACGTGATCACCCTCAGCTCCCCGAACACATGCTCATGAATGTTAAAACCAGTGATAGGTCTGATCCTTGCACAGCGCATTCACGACGATATTGACTTGCCTGGGTTCGCCAGCAAACGGGCATCAGGGGACCACACTGTCACAAGGTACATACAACAATTGTACCCCATAGGAATTTTTGCAATCTGAAAAAAGTTACTATTTTGGGACAATCCTATTACGCAGGCAAATAATAACTATATTGTTACAATGCCGGACGTGACAGGGATCACGTAAATGTGATACATTCGCAGCACTTAACAATCAATTAACTGAACATATCGTACTAAATTATTTCCTCTGTATGCGGATCATTACCAAACACCTCCTGATTGCGGTGCTCATCAGTGCGGCGTCGCACCTTGCATTCGCACAAAAACCGGCAGTGGACACGGTGAAAAATGCTGCTGATACCACCAAGAAAGCAGACCAGCCGAAGAAGCCGGAAAAGCCACCGAAAATAAAACCCTATAAAGAAGTTATTACAGGAAAGGCACAAACGACAACGGGTTTGCTGACGGTCCACAAAGTAGAGGACCGTTACTTTTTTGAGCTGGGAAGCGGTGTGATGAATAAGAAAATACTGGTGGTATCACGGATTTCCAAGGCTGGAGCAGATATGCGGTCCGGCATGAGCGGCTATGCGGGTGACCAGATCAATGAAACCGTCATCCGCTTTGAGAAGGGACCGGAAGATAAGATCTTTCTCCGCAAGATCTCTTTCAGTGAATACTCCCGTGACTCCACGACGTCGATGTACCGTGCTGTCATGAATTCAAATGTACAACCGATCGCGGCAGCGTTTGATATCAAGGCCTTTTCGGAAGACAGCACGGCTACCGTTATTGATGTCACTGATTTCCTGAAAGGTGATAACGATATATTGTTCTTTTCGTCGGGTGCGAAATCAGCCTTCCGGGTCGGCGGGATGCAGGGTGATAAATCATACATCGTGAGCGTTCATACCTATCCCATTAATACGGAAATCAAAACAGTGAAAACGTATGGCCGTTCGAGCGGTATTACGTTTGGAGCGGCGGCACCTGCCGCCACCCCTCCCGTTGGCCCGTCGGGCGGTGCGGTTACCCTGGAGCTGAACTCATCACTGGTGCTGCTGCCTGAAAACCTCATGCAGTCCCGTTATTTTGATAGCCGGGTGGGATATTTTGCCGTTGGTTATACCGACTTTGATAAGGACCCACAAGGTGTGGAGCGTGTAAACATGATTAAACGGTGGCGCCTGGAGCCCATACCGGAGGATATGGCACGGTATCGCAGGGGTGAGTTAGTGGAACCCGTGAAGCCGATTGTTTTCTACATCGACCCGGCCACACCGAAGGAATGGGTACCCTATCTCATCCAGGGGGTGAACGACTGGCAGAAGGCGTTTGAAAAGGCTGGTTTTAAAAATGCGATCGTAGGGCGTGAAGCACCAACAAAAGAGCAGGACAGTACCTGGAGCCTGGAAGATGCCCGTTTTTCGGCCATTGTCTATAAGCCCTCCTCCATCCCGAACGCCAGTGGGCCAAGCGTGGCGGACCCGCGTACCGGAGAGATCATGGAAAGCCATATTAACTGGTATCATAACGTCATGCGGCTGCTGCGCAACTGGTATTTCATCCAGGCATCCCCGTCGGATAAGCGGGCACGCCAAATGGAGTTCAGTGATGAACTGATGGGACAGCTCATCCGTTTTGTTTCCAGCCATGAAGTGGGGCACACACTCGGGCTGCGCCATAACTTCGGCGCTTCGGGAATGGTACCGGTGGAGAACCTGCGCAACAAAAAATGGGTGGAAGCGAATGGGCATACCCCGAGTATCATGGATTATGCGCGATTTAACTATGTGGCGCAGCCGGAAGATAACATCGGTGAGAAAGGCCTGTTCCCCCGGATCGGTGCGTATGACGAGTGGGCCATCGAGTGGGGATATCGCCTGTTCCCGCAATTCGGCAGTGCGGAAGAAGAACGGGCACACCTCAATAAGTGGGTAATTGAGAAGAACAAGAATCCGCTGTTATGGTTCGGGACGGAAACCAATCCGAACGATCCGCGCAGCCAGAATGAAGATCTGGGCGACAATGCCATGAAGGCCAGTGAGTATGGTATTATGAACCTGAAGCGGGTGATGGATAATCTTCCCGAGTGGACACGGCAGGATAACCGGGACTACACCACTTTGGGGGAACTCTATAAAGAAGTGGGTAACCAGTTTATGCGGTACATGGGGCATGTTACTAAATACATCGGTGGTATTTATGAGACACCGAAAACCGTCGAACAGGAAGGAGCAGTATATGCGTTTGTCCCCAAAGCTATGCAGGTTGAAGCGATGGACTTTCTGAAAAGGCACGTATTTACCACGCCGTTATGGTTGAGCCGTCCTGCCATTAACGAGCGAATAGGAATTACAGACCCCGTCAGCATGTTTGGCGGTATCCAGGAAAGGACGCTTTCGTCCCTTTTAAGCAGCACCAGGCTGATGAAACTGATCAGCGCCGAAGAGCAGGGGGGGACTG
>CAZJKM010000142.1:285-4939 GCA_964546645.1 uncultured Sphingobacteriaceae bacterium | reverse complement strand
GATTGCAGGTAGTGCTGCTTTCTTTGCCGATGCCTGTTTGGGGCATCCGTTTTCCTTTGCATCCTGCTTGGAAAGCAAGCGAAGTTTTATCATACATTTCTACTTCACATAAACCACACTTCTGATCGACCGCTGCACTCCTCCGCTTGGGATATTGACAAGGCCATTGGTGCCATGATCCTTGACAAACATCGTCGTCGAGCCTCCGCCATCAAAGTTTATGGCATTGACAGCCCCCAGGGCCTGTAAAATCTTAGCCAACTGTGGAGTGGTCACACCTGTAGAGCCATTTCCGGTATCTACAGCCACCATCAGCACGCGTTTGCCATCTGCCGATACGCCCAATCCGGTTCTTGCGGTAGACGACGTATTATGCGCATTCGTCGGGCTCACAATATCTATCACATCGTCAGTAATCAGCATAGGCCCACTCACGATCACATGCGCTGCCTCCGAAACAGGGATAGCCGCGGCCACCTGATTCAGGTTACTGCCACTCATCCCCAGTCTTCTTACCGATGCCACATTGTTGTGTATGAGCAGGGCCGCATTGGTAAAATGCACACTGACACCCAGATGGCCATCCTGAACCTTATCCCCATTGATCCGTATATACGGATCTTTGTCGACAGTTCCCGACATGGGGAAATACCCGGCATTGATACCGGCTATTGCACCATAGTCATTACACATGGCTACCGTACTTTTGTTAGTGGTATTAAACCCTATTCCCAATGTATTGGTACCATTAAGTGTAACATCTAAAATATGTATCCTTCGTATAGTTGAACCAAACAAGGCAAATTCGCCTTTTTTGTAGACAACACCCGCTCTTGCCGTATGCGTGATCCAGTTGTATGTGGAGACTTTGCTTTGGTCTGCATCCACAGTAATACTCCGGCTATTTGACACCATGTCGAACTTGGTTACCGTAATATTAGCACTGGTGGCAGTCCCCAAATGGGGCGCAGTTACCGTCAGGGAAGTCTTGGTGGCGGCCGTAACGGTTGCTTCTACATCGTTGAATTTTACAATATTTTCTTCTTTGGTTACACCGAAGTTGTTACCTGCAATAATAACCGTAGACCCCGTAAAACAGGTAGCGGTTACCGATGTAACCGAAGGCTGTGTCATATCCAGGTAACGGAATGCCTTACTACTACCCGACGCTACCCCTGATACCAATACCTCGACCTGTACCGTCTGACTCGAAAATCCCGAAGGTGCCTGCACTTCTATTTTCGTATCCGTAACGGAAATAATATTCGTTGCATTGGTTGTATTAAACCTCACGCTCACTTTGGATTTATCCGTTCCGAATCTGCTTCCGGTTATGGTAATTACAGAACCGGGTTTTCCACTCTCGGGGGCCAGGCTGGTAATAGAGGGTGCTAAAGGAGGGCCTTCCTTATTATCATCTCCCTTGTCTGCACAGGAGACGGAAAGAAAAGGCAGGGTCAGAAAAACCAGTACAAACCTCAAAAAAGTCGAATTATTTATCATGAACAACTGTATTTAAATTTATCTTTATTAATCCTGCTATGTGCTTGGAACACGGTTTTAATAGGTGTATATATAGCCACATATGCTGTAACCAATTGCGGCGAATATCCGTAATTTAGCGAATGAAAGCAAATCAAAACCGGACTAGCCGGGTTCCCCACCCCTTGTTCCGGATTATTGCGTTAACTCTAAAATCCTGGCTCCGGTTAAATCATCGGCATATTCTCCCTCTGCATTTAAAACAAAGGTTTCATTGATCAGACTGGTATTGCCTTGAATAGAAATGATGATACTGTCACCCTTTACAGCCCATTTGCCTGCTTTATCTGATGTTTCTCCGGCATTAACCCAGATCCGGGTAGCAGAACCATCTTCTTTAAGTTCGTAAAACTCTGACGAGGTGCCAGCAGCATTGTTTTTCATCTGTACGGAATAACGCCCGCTGTATTTTTTTAAAATGTCACTTGGTGTCTCAGCATCATAAACATCCATGCCAGCTGATACCTCCGGCTTATCGCTGTCCGCCCTGTTAGTTCCCGGCCCGCATGATGTAAAGCAAAGTACTCCTGCCAGCGTAAGGGGTAAGATGGGTAATAATCGTTGCCTCATATGATTACAAGTGAATATTCAGTTAAAAATTCTTTATTGCTCCTTTAAATCCAAAGATACGAACTATTACCTTTTGCGTATCAGTTGCGGCACTTATTTATTCGCTTTATAGATTGGCAATATCAGCAGGTAATGATCCTGGTCTGATCTCCTGCAAGTTGTTTTGGTTGTTCCTAAACCCATTATCAGTAACCGTTTGTGTCGTAAGTTAACAAATTCTCATTTTTTTTGCTTGCTTCTATGTTCTCCTTTTGTACATTTGAAAGATAACCCTATAAAAAAGAGCAATGTACAGAGCTAAACAAATCCCTGTTTTATTATTCGTACTAATCCTCACGATGCTTGCCTGTAAAAAAGATAAGCAGGAAAAGCCTGAGGAACTGCAGAAAAAACAAATAACGGAGGTTATTTCGCAGGCACACCTGGGTATTCTGAAAGGTTTGGGAATGGTTGTTTATGAAGGAGTGAACCCGCCGGACCTGGCCGGTTTCTATGAATGCAACAGCCTGAAACTCCTGAATAGCAATATCACAACGGATATCATAGGGGCATCTTTGAACAGAGAAAAGATTGGGTTCAGTGAATTCAAGGGGAACGATTTCAGTGTCCTGCTTCGCATCAGATCGCAGTTTAGCAACTTCATAACACTTGGTAAGGCGGTTGTTTCGGGCTCAGGTAATCATTTCACCGTTTACCTCTCCACAGGAGCCGAGCATGATAAGTATTCCGTGAAGCTGGCGCTTCTCATTTCTGCAACAAAAGAAGGGCAAACGCTGAAAAATCTCAAATACGCGTATATCAATGTAGGCGACATTAATAATGCAGATGGTGTTTTGATCGGAGAGGGGAAGGGCAGGGTGATGTACGAAAGCGACCTGGAGTCAGAACGGGTTGCGTCACTTGAATTTTAATGAATGGGATGTGGTGCCTGTATTTTATTTTTTTATTTCAAAAAATGCCCCTACTTTAGATCGTTAATAGGTGTCTCTCATAGTAAAGATTTCATCATGAATAATCATAAAACGTATTCCCGTAAAGATTTTATCCGTACCGGCTCATTGTTATTGGCGGCGGGGTTTGCCCTGCCGGCCGTCGCGAAGCGTAAGCAAAAAATTAAACTGGCCTTTTCTACCCTCGGCTGTCCGGACTGGGATCTGAAGCAGGCCGCAGCGTTTGCCGTGCAGCATGGCTATGGCGGTATTGAGTTAAGGGGCATTCAGCGCGAAATAGATCTGACGAAAACCCCTGCATTCAGTACTGAGCAGGCAAGGAAGGCCACCATGGCGATGATGAAAGAGCATGCGCTGGTCTTCACCGGCTTGGGGTCATCTGCCACCCTGCACTTTAAAGATCCGGCAGAACGGCAAAAGCAACTGGATGATGGAAAACGCTTTATTGACCTGGCCGCTCAGGTGGAATGCCCCTATGTAAGGGTTTTCCCCAACCGGTTTCCCAAAGAGCAGACGGTGGAGGAAACGAAAGACCTGATCAGTTCGGGACTGGTGGAACTGGCTGATTACGCGAAGGGTACCCGGGTGAAAGTACTGCTGGAAACTCACGGTGATGTGGTAAAGACAGCTGATGTTCTGGAAATTATGCGGCAGGCCAAACATCCTAAAACGGGCCTGATATGGGATATCTGTAATATGTGGACGATCACGCGGGAAGATCCCGAAGAGGTTTACCGCCAATTAAAGCCTTATATTGATCACGTCCATGTAAAGGACGCAACGTATATCAATAAGAAGCTTACGCATAAGCTGCTCGGCAGAGGTGATGTTCCACTGGCGAAAGCACTGGGTGCGTTGCAAAAAGGAGGGTATCGCGGCTACTATAGTTTTGAATGGGAAAAGATGTGGGCACCTGAGATTGAGGAGCCTGAAGTGGCCTTTGCTGATTTTCCGCAGGCGATGAAACGGTATATGCAGGGCGGATGAAAATTTGCGGCAAAAAACCGTAACCCAAAAAATATCCTTATTTTTGTCTGTGAATCAACATAGAGGGGACGTGGCATGCCAGTAAAGATACCAGACAATCTTCCAGCGATAGAACTACTCACCAAAGAGAATATATTTGTAATGAGTGACCTGCGGGCGAATGAGCAGGATATCCGCCCGCTTCGTGTCATTATCCTGAACCTGATGCCGTTGAAGATCTCTACGGAGACAGATTTTATCAGGTTATTATCCAACAATCCGTTACAGGTGGAGATTGAATTTCTCCGTTTGGATACGCATACTCCAAAAAATACACCGGAGGAGCATCTGGAGTTATTCTATAAAGGGTTTTCCGAAGTTGCGGAAGATTATTACGATGGGATGATTATTACCGGAGCCCCGGTAGAGATGATGAAATTTGAGGATGTTTCCTACTGGGATGAAATCAAAATTATTTTTGATTGGGCAAGAACGCATGTTACGTCTACCCTGTATATCTGCTGGGCTGCCCAGGCCGCATTGTATCATTTTTTCAAGGTAGATAAAATTCCGTTGGATAAAAAGCTGTTCGGTGTTTTTAAGCATACCGCCACCCATAAAAGGCA
>CAZJKM010000142.1:0-275 GCA_964546645.1 uncultured Sphingobacteriaceae bacterium | reverse complement strand
GAGTTATTCTATAAAGGGTTTTCCGAAGTTGCGGAAGATTATTACGACGGGATGATTATTACCGGAGCCCCGGTAGAGATGATGAAATTTGAGGAGGTTTCCTACTGGGATGAAATCAAAACTATTTTTGATTGGGCAAGAACGCATGTTACGTCTACCCTGTATATCTGCTGGGCTGCCCAGGCCGCATTGTATCATTTTTTCAAGGTAGATAAAATTCCGTTGGATAAAAAGCTGTTCGGTGTTTTTAAGCATACCGCCACCCATAAAAGGCA
>CAZJKM010000141.1:0-4963 GCA_964546645.1 uncultured Sphingobacteriaceae bacterium | reverse complement strand
GAGATGGTCTTTATTTTCCCCTGGGCAACGGTTTTCGGACAGGCCGGACTGGTTGCCGCAGATGCGAGATGGGGTTGGTTTACATTGATTGAAATGGGTATATTTATAGGTATACTGCTGATCGGGCTTTTATATGTGTGGAAAAAAGGTGACCTGGACTGGATCAGGCCGCAACCTCAAATCCCGACGGTCCGGGTAGCGATACCCGCATCGGCATACCACCAACTGAATGCGGAGGTGTATCAGACAAAACCTATCCGTCAGGACGAAGCGTTACCGGCCGAAAGCGCTACAGCAGTGAGGCAGGATACTCCCACTGCTAAACCGGCCTTTACACCACGATTCAGGAAACCGGGAGGGACATCATGAGTATTACCCAAAAAATAGAAAGCCAGGGAGTGGTGGTTGCCAAACTGGACGACCTCCTCAATTGGGCACGTTTGTCCTCGTTGTGGCCGGTCAGCTTCGGTATCGCCTGCTGTGCGATTGAAATGATGGGTTCGATGGCTGCGACTTATGACCTGGACCGCTTCGGGGTATTTCCCCGCCCGTCTCCGAGACAATCAGACGTAATGATCATTGCCGGCACGGTTACCTTTAAAATGGCCGACCGTATCCGGCGGCTGTACGAACAGATGCCCGAGCCCAAATATGTGATATCCATGGGGTCGTGTTCCAATTGCGGCGGACCGTATTGGCAACACGGGTATCATGTGGTGAAAGGGGTGGATCGTATCATACCGGTCGATATTTATGTACAAGGGTGCCCACCGCGTCCGGAAGCACTGATCGGTGCTTTCCTGGAACTTCAGAAAAAAATAGAGACAGAACACCTGCTGGCAGACAAACTCAGCACGCCGGAACAAAAAACAGTAACAACAAGTTAATTCCTGATATGGCAAAAAATTTTTATGGCGAGCTGCGATTAGGCGTTTTGGGAGGCGGCCAGTTAGGGCGTATGCTGATCCAGGAAGCTATTAATCTGAACGTCAGTATCCATGTGCTTGATCCGGATGAACATGCCCCCTGCAGGAATTTATGTGACCGGTTTGTCCAGGGCGCACTGAACGATTTTGACACCGTATACCAGTTCGGCCGGCAGGTGGATATGATTACCATCGAAATAGAGAAAGTCAATGTCGATGCGCTGGAAAAACTGGAAGAAGAAGGTGTGCTGGTATATCCCCAGGCCCGGGTCATCCGGCTCATCCAGGATAAAGGATTGCAGAAACAATTCTTCAAGCAGAATGATATTCCGACCGCTTCTTTCCAGCTTATTTCGTCCAGGGAGGGCCTGAAAGAAGCGGTTTTGCCATTGCCCTACATTCAGAAATTAAGACGGGACGGTTACGATGGCCGGGGTGTTTATAAAGTCGTCGATGAAAATGATCTGGAGCACGCTTTTGATGCCCCCAGTGTCATCGAAGAATGGATTGGCTTTGAAAAGGAAATAGCGGTGATCGTATCACGCAATGATAACGGTGAAACCAGCGTATTCCCCTGTGTGGAAATGGAGTTTAACCCGGAAGCTAATCTGGTGGAACTGCTGCTGTCCCCTGCCCTGCTTCCGTTTGATGTGCAGCAACGGGCAGGGAACCTGGCCATCAAGATTGCGGAAGACCTGCAGATCATCGGTTTGCTGGCCGTCGAGATGTTTCTGACGAAAGAAGGGGAAATCCTTGTCAACGAGTTAGCCCCAAGGCCGCACAACAGCGGCCACCAAAGCATTGAAGGGAATTTCACGTCGCAGTTTGCGCAGCACCTGCGGGCCATCTTCAACCTGCCTCCCGGTAACACGTCTGCCCGCTCGCATGCGGTAATGATCAATTTGTTAGGTGCGGCCGGTTACGAGGGAGTGGCAAAATATGAAGGAGTGGAAAAAGCGATGGCCACAGAAGGGGTGTACCTGCACCTGTACGGTAAAAAGTATACCAAGCCATTCCGGAAAATGGGGCATGTATGTGTGATCCATGAAAACCGTGAAACAGCTATCCGCAACGCCAGGAATATACAACAACTGATAAAAGTCATTGCATAACAGCTAAATTCTCAATCCGTATGGAAACAACAGCTTATCCGGAAGTAGGTATTATCATGGGCAGTAAGTCAGACCTGCCCGTCATGCAGGAGGCCGTTGCCGTCCTGAAAGAGCTTGGGGTTACTTTTGAAGTAAGTATTGTTTCTGCGCACCGGACCCCTGAACGGATGTTTGCCTATGCCCGAAATGCCGCCGGACGCGGAATCAGGGTAATTATTGCCGGGGCAGGCGGGGCGGCCCATTTACCTGGTATGATAGCATCGGTTACCCACCTTCCGGTGATCGGGGTTCCCGTCAAATCTTCCAACTCCATCGATGGCTGGGATTCCATCCTGTCCATCCTGCAGATGCCGAATGGGATTCCGGTCGCCACCGTAGCCCTCAATGCAGCTAAAAACGCAGGTATACTGGCTGCACAGATACTGGCTACCGCGAAGCCGGAGATCGCTGACAGGCTCATCGGCTTCAAGGAAGAATTACGAAAAAAAATAGAAGAGACGGCAGCTGAAGTAGAACAGCTGAAGTTTTAACGCTATACACGCCCGTTTTTCCCGAACTTCCGGTCGATCAGTGTTTGTATCACACCGTCAACCAATCCGCTTTTGGGAACAATGATCTTTTTAGCTTTCGCCCATTGAAGGGCGGTGACAAAAATTTGACAGGCAGGGATAATGACGTCTGCACGGTCTTCTTTCAGTCCAAGCACACGGATCCGTTCTTTCAGCGGGAAACCGTTCAGGTAACGGTACATTTCTTTCAACTGATTCAGCGTAAGGACCTTTTCGTCCTTATCACTCAGCATTTTGGCAATTTTATTGATATTTCCGCCCGTACCAACACCAATGATAGGATGGCGGCGCGATGTTTGCTGTTTCAGCCAGCTGCGCATGTCGTCCCACGTACTTTCCTTATCCTGGTTGTCCAGGATGCGTATCGTGCCCAGGTTAAACGACCGCGAAGCAATCAGCCGGCCATCCGCAAAAACCGACAACTCCGTACTGCCGCCGCCTACATCAATATACAGGTAACAGGTACCGCTCTCCAGCCCGACACCGGTATGACTGTTGTATATAATGGCGGCTTCGCGGTTCCCGTCAATGATCTGCAGATCAATCCCTGTCGCTTTTATCTGATTGACAACCTCTGCTCCGTTTGCCGCCTCCCGCATGGCCGAAGTGGCGCAGGCCATGTATTCACTCACTTTATAAACGTCCATCAGGGCCCTGAATGCCTGCATGGTTCTGACCAGGTCTTCCTGCTTTCCGGGAGATATATACTGATGCAGGAAGGCATCATCCCCGAGGCGTAATGGAACCCGGAGTAGGGTATTCTTCTTAAATGAAACGGCTTTTCCGTTGATAATGATATCTGCAATCAGCAGTCGGACGGCATTTGAACCGATGTCAATAGCGGCGTAACGTAGCATGCTCAGGTTTTATTTTTCAGGTACTGATACGTATCGTATTGTGTGCGGCAAGGCCTTTTCTCCCCATCACGGATATACCGGTTGTCATTGTCCGCATTGATCTCCCTTGCCTTTACATTGTCTTTCAACTGGATATCAATCATATCCCTCACCTCTTTCCGTATCTCCGGGTCTTCCAGCGGGAACGCTACTTCCACCCGGCTGTCCAGGTTTCTCGGCATCATATCAGCTGACGACAGGTAAATACGCTCGTTCCCGTCATTTCCGAAGATCCAGACACGTGCATGTTCCAGAAACCGGTCCACAATACTGCGTACACGGATATGTTCGCTGACTCCTTTTATACCCGGTACCAGACAGCACATTCCCCGTATGATCAGGTCAATTTTCACGCCCGCATTATTTGCAGCATACAAACGCTCGATGAACCTTTCATCGGTGAGGCTATTCATTTTCAGGATTATATAAGCCGGCCGGCCTTTACTTGCGAACGCTGTTTCCCGGTCAATAAGCAGGTATAACTTGCTCCGCAGCTCAAGGGGGGCAGTCAGAATGGATTTATATCCGGTATAAAACACTTTTTTTTCCAATCCACGGAACAGTTTACGCAAATCAGCCGTGATCTCTTTCCGCACCGTAAATAAGCTATGGTCGCAATAAACGCCGGCTGTTTTTTCATTAAAGTTACCGGTGGCCAGGTTGGCATAGTAAACGAACCGACCTTTTTCCCTGCGTTTGATCAGGCAAATTTTGGAATGCACTTTAAAATCCGGCATCCCGGTATTGACGTATACGCCCCCCTCCTCCATCTTCCTGCTCCAGTAAATATTGGCTTCTTCATCAAACCGTGCCTGCAGCTCAAGCAGGCAATTGACCCTTTTGCCATTAGCCGCTGCGTTGATCAATGCATTGATTACACGGGAATTCTCAGCCAGCCGATAGAGCGTAATGCTGATTTCGGTTACTTTCGGGTCAATGGCTGCTTCCCGCAAAAAATGGACGATATAATCAAATGACTGGTAGGGCAAGGTAACCAGGAAGTCCCGTCGCGCCATTTGGCTGAATATACTTTTCGCAAGGTCCAATCCGGGTACAGGAAGCGGAGGCATCGGCTTATACTCCAGCTCATTACTGCCAACATTAGGAAAGCGAATAAAATCCCGGAAGTTGTGGTAACGGTTGCCGGGTATAAGCGCATCCGGCTCCAGCTGCATTTTTTCTACCAGATAAGTCAGCATATCCGACGGGATCTCCGTGTCGTAAAGCAGGCGCATGGGTTTGCCCTTTGCCCGTTTCTGCAGACTTTTAGCCAATACGTCTATAAATTTACCGGAAACATCACCATCCATATCCAATTCCGCGTCCCTGGTCAGCTGTATCGTATAGGCATCTATGCGATCGTATTTAAAAATAAAAAACAGCTCGTCCAGGCAATACCGGATGATGTCATCCAGCAGGATAATGAATTTCAGGTTGTTTGTTTCCGGCAATACCAGAAA
>CAZJKM010000140.1:0-5110 GCA_964546645.1 uncultured Sphingobacteriaceae bacterium | reverse complement strand
TCATGGTGTGACAGGAAAAGCAGCCATCAACCGGCGAACCGAATCCGACGAGATCACGGCTGAACTGCGCGGCGAACGACTCCGGCGAGAGCAGGGTGCCCCGGCCGACGCCCGCCATACTGGCCGCCATGTCGGCGATGGTGGTGGTCTGAATCGCGCCACGTGTGATGGTCCAGCTGGGATTCCAGAACGAGGACTCTTCGTAGAAACGCTGGTCATCCGGGATCTGCAAAACCTCGCGACGCTCGGAAGAAAAAGCGTGGAGGACCGGTTCGGGAATCTCTGGGGTGTACCAGTTGCGGGTTTCGGTGAGACCCAACGGATCGAGCACCTTCTCCTGCATCAGCACATCAACCGTGGAACCGGTCGCCGCTTCGATGATCAGGCCCAGCAGCACGTACTGGGTGTGGGCGTACTCCCAGTTCTCACCCGGAGCGAACAGCCGGGGTTGATCGAAGCTGTATCCCAGCAACTCTTCCTCGGTGAAGTTGCGGAAGGGGTCGACCTGCTCGGCGGTGGCGAAGTCGGTGCTCTGCACGTAGTCACGGTATCCGGCCGTCATGTTGAGCAGCATCCGGATCGTGGCGGTGTTGGCATCCGGCAGGTCCGGCAACCATTGGTCGATGGTGTCGTCGAGGGCAAAGACGCCTTCGTCGACCAGGATCAGGACCAGGGTGGACACGAGGGAAATGGCGACCGCCCCGTTGCGGAAGTGCATGTCAGTCGTCGCCGGAACCCCGGTCATCGATTCCCCGAACGCAAGCGAGGCCAGCACCTCATCACCTTGCTGCACATGGACGATCACCGCTCGCAGGTCGAGATCAGCCGTGAACCCATCGACCATGTCGGTGATCGTTGCCTCCAGGCTGCCGCTGGCTGGTGTCGCCGCTTGGTGAACGGCTCCGGCCCTCCCCACCACGATCGGGGCGAAGCTCGCCGCCAATGCACTCCCCGCCCCGTACCGGGCAAGCGATCGACGGGAATACTGACCCACTGCGCAAGTGCCCATGCCGGTGCTTCCTTCCATGTAAAAGACAATGCGGCCGCCATCCCGTCGGATGACGACCGCAACGTTCGTGTCACCCCCAGCCCCGTCCGACTCCCCAGCGGTCAAAGCATGACGCCGGGATCGTCTGTCCTCCACGGTGGACGGCAGCGTCGCGCACCCATTTACGATAGCGATCCTGGACCTCCACGTCATTGTCCAGGCGTCCCAATCATCTATCCGTTCGTTCCATCATGGCGGAGGTTTCAATGATTGACTTGAACGAGAAGATCGTACTCGTCACCGGTGCTGCCGGCGAAATCGGCAGCGCGACAGCACGCACGCTGGTCCAGGCCGGCGCGCGACTGGTACTGCACGATATCTCGGCCAGGTCGCTGGAGCAGCTCGCGACCGATCTGGGCGACCGTGCGGCAACCGTGGTGGCCGACCTGAGTGATCCGCTGTCAACCGGCCCACTGTGGACAGCAGCCTTCAATGCATTCGGGCGAATCGATGTGCTGGTGAACAACGCCGGGATCTATCCAGCTGCACCGCTCGACCAGCCGCTCGATCAGTGGATCAAGGTATGGGAGCGGTCGCTGGCAGTGAACCTGGTGTCGCCAGGTGCGCTGACCCGGCACGCCGTCGAAGCATTCAGCGCCCAACCCCGCGGCGGAATCGTGATTTCCCTGGCCAGCCGGGCCGCCTTCCGGGGCGAAGATCCCGATTACTGGCACTACGCCGCCGCCAAGGCCGGAATCGTGGCAATGACGAAGACGATTGCCCGCCACTACGGTCGCCAGGGAGTGACCGCGTTCGCGCTGGCTCCGGGCTACGTGGACACCGCATTCAACCGAGTCACCGACGATCCCGACATCGTGGCCAAGGCCGCCGAGCAGACCGGACTGGGCGAAGTGGCGATGCCGCAGGATGTGGCGAACGTGATCGCCTTTCTCGCCTCTGGGTTAGCCAAGCACATGACCGGCGCAACCCTCGACATCAACGGCGCCAGCTACGTCCGTTAGGCGCCAAGTCCTGGCCCCGCACTCTTTCCGCCGGAGCCCCCCAGATCACCGCCCCGACCCTGCGCAAATGGGCATTGATTGGGTAACGCACCACCACATGATCCTGCCTCGGCGGGTTGCACTTCTGCAATACCCCCGTAGAATGATACGTATCAATGTGCAGTTATACGTATCGGTCGCCCCTGTCCAACACGGCAAGACGCCCGCCGAAGGTTCTACATCCCGATGGTTTCAGGCCGCCGGCCAACCCAACGCGAAGTTGCTCGCCTCGCCGGCGTTTCGCAGGCGGTCGTCTCTTATGTCCTCAACAACGTCCAAACCGTCTCCATCGCCCCGGAAACCCGCCAGCGCGTGCTGGACACCATGCGCGAGATTGGCTACGTCCCCGACAACACAGCCCGCAGCCTGCGTTCACGCAAAACCTGGACCATCGCCACCATCATCCCCGACATCACCAACCCCTACTATCCGGAGTTCGTGCGCGGCGTGCAGGACGCCTGCCGGGCAGCCGGCTACGACGTTCTGGCTTTCAACACCGATGGCGATCGCCATCGGTGTTGAAAGCCAGAACGTCGTAGCCGGCTGCCCGGCAGGCGTCCTGCACGCCGCGCACGAACTCCGGATAGTAGGGGTTGGTGATGTCGGGGATGATGGTGGCGATGGTCCAGGTTTTGCGTGAACGCAGGCTGCGGGCTGTGTTGTCGGGGACGTAGCCAATCTCGCGCATGGTGTCCAGCACGCGCTGGCGGGTTTCCGGGGCGATGGAGACGGTTTGGACGTTGTTGAGGACATAAGAGACGACCGCCTGCGAAACGCCGGCGAGGCGAGCAACTTCGCGTTGGGTTGGCCGGCGGCCTGAAACCATCGGGATGTAGAACCTTCGGCGGGCGTCTTGCCGTGTTGGACAGGGGCGACCGATACGTATAACTGCACATTGATACGTATCATTCTACGGGGGTATTGCAGAAGTGCAACCCGCCGAGGCAGGATCATGTGGTGGTGCGTTACCCAATCAATGCCCATTTGCGCAGGGTCGGGGCGGTGATCTGGGGGGCTCCGGCGGAAAGAGTGCGGGGCCAGGACTTGGCGCCTAACGGACGTAGCTGGCGCCGTTGATGTCGAGGGTTGCGCCGGTCATGTGCTTGGCTAACCCAGAGGCGAGAAAGGCGATCACGTTCGCCACATCCTGCGGCATCGCCACTTCGCCCAGTCCGGTCTGCTCGGCGGCCTTGGCCACGATGTCGGGATCGTCGGTGACTCGGTTGAATGCGGTGTCCACGTAGCCCGGAGCCAGCGCGAACGCGGTCACTCCCTGGCGACCGTAGTGGCGGGCAATCGTCTTCGTCATTGCCACGATTCCGGCCTTGGCGGCGGCGTAGTGCCAGTAATCGGGATCTTCGCCCCGGAAGGCGGCCCGGCTGGCCAGGGAAATCACGATTCCGCCGCGGGGTTGGGCGCTGAATGCTTCGACGGCGTGCCGGGTCAGCGCACCTGGCGACACCAGGTTCACTGCCAGCGACCGCTCCCATACCTTGATCCACTGATCGAGCGGCTGGTCGAGCGGTGCAGCTGGATAGATCCCGGCGTTGTTCACCAGCACATCGATTCGCCCGAATGCATTGAAGGCTGCTGTCCACAGTGGGCCGGTTGACAGCGGATCACTCAGGTCGGCCACCACGGTTGCCGCACGGTCGCCCAGATCGGTCGCGAGCTGCTCCAGCGACCTGGCCGAGATATCGTGCAGTACCAGTCGCGCGCCGGCCTGGACCAGCGTGCGTGCTGTCGCGCTGCCGATTTCGCCGGCAGCACCGGTGACGAGTACGATCTTCTCGTTCAAGTCAATCATTGAAACCTCCGCCATGATGGAACGAACGGATAGATGATTGGGACGCCTGGACAATGACGTGGAGGTCCAGGATCGCTATCGTAAATGGGTGCGCGACGCTGCCGTCCACCGTGGAGGACAGACGATCCCGGCGTCATGCTTTGACCGCTGGGGAGTCGGACGGGGCTGGGGGTGACACGAACGTTGCGGTCGTCATCCGACGGGATGGCGGCCGCATTGTCTTTTACATGGAAGGAAGCACCGGCATGGGCACTTGCGCAGTGGGTCAGTATTCCCGTCGATCGCTTGCCCGGTACGGGGCGGGGAGTGCATTGGCGGCGAGCTTCGCCCCGATCGTGGTGGGGAGGGCCGGAGCCGTTCACCAAGCGGCGACACCAGCCAGCGGCAGCCTGGAGGCAACGATCACCGACATGGTCGATGGGTTCACGGCTGATCTCGACCTGCGAGCGGTGATCGTCCATGTGCAGCAAGGTGATGAGGTGCTGGCCTCGCTTGCGTTCGGGGAATCGATGACCGGGGTTCCGGCGACGACTGACATGCACTTCCGCAACGGGGCGGTCGCCATTTCCCTCGTGTCCACCCTGGTCCTGATCCTGGTCGACGAAGGCGTCTTTGCCCTCGACGACACCATCGACCAATGGTTGCCGGACCTGCCGGATGCCAACACCGCCACGATCCGGATGCTGCTCAACATGACGGCCGGATACCGTGACTACGTGCAGAGCACCGACTTCGCCACCGCCGAGCAGGTCGACCCCTTCCGCAACTTCACCGAGGAAGAGTTGCTGGGATACAGCTTCGATCAACCCCGGCTGTTCGCTCCGGGTGAGAACTGGGAGTACGCCCACACCCAGTACGTGCTGCTGGGCCTGATCATCGAAGCGGCGACCGGTTCCACGGTTGATGTGCTGATGCAGGAGAAGGTGCTCGATCCGTTGGGTCTCACCGAAACCCGCAACTGGTACACCCCAGAGATTCCCGAACCGGTCCTCCACGCTTTTTCTTCCGAGCGTCGCGAGGTTTTGCAGATCCCGGATGACCAGCGTTTCTACGAAGAGTCCTCGTTCTGGAATCCCAGCTGGACCATCACACGTGGCGCGATTCAGACCACCACCATCGCCGACATGGCGGCCAGTATGGCGGGCGTCGGCCGGGGCACCCTGCTCTCGCCGGAGTCGTTCGCCGCGCAGTTCAGCCGTGATCTCGTCGGATTCGGTTCGCCGGTTGATGGCTGCTTTTCCTGTCACACCATGA
>CAZJKM010000139.1:0-5128 GCA_964546645.1 uncultured Sphingobacteriaceae bacterium | reverse complement strand
CCGCAACGGTAAAACTTCGTCCATACCAGTCTAAAAAATTGTTCCCCGGTTTATGCCCCCCTGCTGCTGCGATTCGTTCATTTTTTTCCACGTATCCAACCCATACTCCCGCAAACGTCTTCCCAAATACGTACCTTTACAGGTAAAAATTCATTGCTGTATGAACAAACCCCAGACTGAAGCCATCATATCAGAGCAACTTGAGTCGCATTTCGGACAGTTTGAAAAAGACTTAAAGAAGGTATTGGCCGAAAACTGCCATATAAAAACCTTTCCAGCGGGTGAGCAACTGGTGCAGACGGGCCAGTACTTCAAATCGACCCTGCTGATTACCGGCGGCCTGGTGAAATTATACCGGGAAGGCAATGACGGCGGTGAATTTTTTATTTACCATCTTAAACCGGGAGAAGCCTGCGCACTTTCCATGATTTGCGCGACCAAGCAGGAGAAAAGTGAAATACTCGCCACTGCCGTAGAAGATACAACCGCATTGCTGATCCCTATTACGATGATGGATGATTTGATGCGCACCTACCGGACCTGGTATTATTTTGTGCTGGAAACCTATCGCTCCCGATTCGAGGAACTACTGGAAGCGGTTGACCATATTGCCTTCAAAAGTATGGATGAACGGCTGGAGTATTATTTAAAGAAATTAAGCAAACAGCAGGAGTCCACCGAACTGGTTACAACCCACCAGCAGATTGCCCAGGACCTGAGTTCTTCGCGCGAAGTGATCTCCCGGCTGCTGAAGAAAATGGAACAGCATGGTAAGGTTATCCTGAAACGGAATGCCATCCAACTGCTGGATTAACGGTTGCAGGTGGATGTGGTTGTGTGACTCAGATCACTGATAGGAGCCCTTTTTCTTCTGATCTTTGCACGCATTAAGATTCAATAATCTCAGATGGACATTTTTGGATATCTCGCTTCCTTATTTATCGGTATTGCCCTCGGCCTGATCGGGGGGGGCGGCTCTATCCTCACCGTACCTGTACTGGTTTACCTCTTTGGTATCCCGCCCATCACCGCCACGGCCTATTCACTGTTCATTGTAGGAGCCACGAGCCTGTTAGGTGCCTGGCCTAAATACCGGAAAGGACTCGTCGACCTGAAAACCGCGGTACTGTTCGGGATTCCGTCTATTGCAGCCGTGTACGTGACACGCATGTTCCTGGTACCCGCTATACCGGATCCCATTTTCACCGCAGGCGGTTTAATCTTCAGTAAACCGATGGCCATCATGCTGCTTTTTGCCGTGATGATGTTCGCTGCGGCCATCTCCATGATCCGGAAAGAACCCTGTAAGGATTGCCCTGACGATGCGGAAATACAATACAATTATCCTTTGATACTGCTGGAGGGAATATTGGTAGGTACACTCACCGGACTGGTTGGCGCAGGGGGTGGATTCCTGATCATCCCGGCCCTGGTATTGCTGAGTAAACTCTCCATGAAAAAGGCCATCGGAACCTCCCTGCTGATCATTGCCGCAAAATCCCTGCTGGGGTTCACGGGAGACGTAGCCAACATGCCCATCAACTGGGAGTTCCTGCTAATCGTGACCGGGTTGGCGGTCCTGGGATTCTATGCAGGAAATGCCGCCTCCCGGAAAGTTCCCGGCCACAAGCTGCAAAAAGGCTTCGGTTGGTTTGTGCTCGTAATGAGTATCTATATTATCATTAATGAACTTTTTTACTAACCCTGTCAGGTAAACGTGATGGAAGTCACCAAACGCTCAAACTCATATCCGCTATCTTTGTATCATAACAAAGAAATTAAACAATAAATACGAATAGCTATGCAAATCGAACAGATTTACACCGGATGTCTGGCGCAGGGCGCCTACTACATCGAAAGCAACGGCGAAGCGGCCATTATTGATCCGTTACGGGAAGTAGAGCCGTACCTTAAACGGGCAGCAAAGGATGGTGCAACAATTAAGTACGTACTGGAAACGCACTTTCATGCCGACTTCGTTTCGGGCCACATCGATCTGGCTGAAAAAACCGGGGCCGCTATTGTGTACGGGCCCACCGCTCAGCCTGGTTTTACGGCCCATGTGGCGGAGGACGGTGAAAAACTCCAACTGGGAGATGTGACCATCACGGTGATCCATACACCGGGGCATACCCTGGAAAGCACGTGTTTCCTGCTGACGAACGAAAACGGGAAAGATGTCGCACTTTTTACAGGCGACACGCTTTTCATCGGTGACGTGGGAAGACCCGATCTTGCACAGAAGGTAAAAGCCGAACTCACGGAGGATGTACTTGCCAGTCACCTGTACGATTCGCTGCACCATAAAATCATGCCCCTGGCTGATGACATCATCGTCTATCCGGCCCATGGCGCCGGCTCTGCCTGCGGTAAAAACATGAGTAAGGAAACGACCGACACGCTGGGTAACCAGAAGAAAACCAATTACGCCCTGCAGGATATGAACCGGGATGAATTCATCAGACAGGTGCTGACAGGTCTGACACCTCCCCCTGCTTATTTTCCCGAAAATGTGCTGATGAACATTCAGGGATACGACCGCATTGATGACGTACTGAACCGCGGACTCCAGGCCCTGGATCCTGCTGCCTTCGAAACGGTTGCCAATGAAACGGATGCGATCCTGCTGGATACCCGCGATGCGCAGGTGTTTGCCAACGGTTTCATTCCTAATTCCATCAATATTGGTATCAATGGCAATTTTGCTCCCTGGGTAGGTGCCCTGATTCCCGATATACGGCAACGTATCCTGATCATAGCGGATGACGGCCGGGAGGAAGAAGTGGTCACCCGGCTGGCTCGTGTAGGCTACGACTATACCGTCGGTTACCTGAAGGGCGGAATCGAAGCCTGGAAAGCAGCAGGCCGGGAAACCGACACGATTACTTCCGTCGGGGTGGATGAACTGGCACGCGTCAGGGAATCTGACCCTCACCTGGCGATCCTCGATGTCAGGAAACAGAGTGAGCATGACTCCGAACACGTCATTGGCGCACAGAATGTGCCTTTGGACTACCTCAACGAACGCCTGAGTGAAGTTGACAAAGATAAAACATACTACGTACACTGCGCCGGGGGATACCGTTCGATGATGTTTATATCCATCCTGCGGGCGAGGGGATATGAAAACCTGATTGACATTCAGGGTGGATTTAAGTCCATCAGCGAGTCGGGAAAATTTGCAACAAGTGATTACATTTGTCCAACCACACTGTTATAAGCAATAAGAACTGGAAACAAAACATGATAGAACTGATCAAACAACCCTGGCCATGGTACGTAGCCGGCCCGTTAGTCGGGCTGACGGTACCGGCCCTGCTGATTCTGGGGAATAAGCACTTCGGCATCTCCGCTAACTTCCGCCATGCCTGTGCCGCCTGTTTCCCCTCCGGTATCCGGTTTTTCAAATACGATTACAAAAAAGAACTGTGGAATCTCATTTTCGTACTTGGTGCCTTCGGTGGCGGTGTCATTGCCAGCTTATGGCTGGCTGACCCTGAGCCGGTGAACGTCAACCCGGCCCTCATCAGCGAGCTTGCCGGATATGGGATCACCGACTTTTCTGACATGGTACCCAAACAGCTGTATAACTGGTCATACCTGTTTTCCGTAAAGGGCCTCACCATGATGATCGGTGGCGGTTTCCTGGTCGGTTTCGGATCACGTTACGCCGGCGGCTGTACCAGCGGCCATGCGATTATGGGACTAAGTATGCTGCAATGGCCGTCGCTGGTCGCGACGATCTGCTTCATGGCCGGTGGGTTTCTGATGGCAAACATATTTCTTCCAATCATTTTAGGCTAAAAAAATGAACCATTCAGCAATAGACGATACAGATTTTGAAGTGCGCACACAAGACACCATGTGTGTCAATGAATCGCACCTGCAGCATGCATGGTATCACAACTTTAAATACCTCTTCATAGGCATCCTCTTTGGTATTATATTTGTCAAGGCAGAGATTATCAGCTGGTTCCGTATCCAGGAAATGTTCCGCCTGCAATCGTTCCATATGTACGGTATCATCGGTTCAGCGGTGGTGGTGGGCATCGTTTCGGTATGGCTGATTAAAAAATTCCATATTAAAACCATTTACGGCGAACCCATTACTTTCACTCCGAAAAAGTTCAGCAAGGGCCAGATCTACGGCGGCCTGATTTTCGGGTTAGGCTGGGGCCTCACCGGAGCCTGTCCGGGACCGTTGTTTGTACAAATCGGCACCGGAGCCACCGTCGTCGCAGTGGTATTGCTCAGTGCGATCGCAGGAACGTGGGTATACGGAAAAATACGGGATCACCTTCCACATTAATCAGCTATGAAAAAATATTCCACCCTGCTTTTCACCGCCGCAGGCATTGTATTGGGTGCCATCGGGGGATATGCATATTACTATTACATCGGCTGCACGGCAGGCACCTGCCCTATTACCTCCAAGCCCCTGAACAGTACGTTATACGGTGCGCTGATGGGCGCTTTATTATTCAACACCTTCAGGGGAGATAATAACAGGAAATATGAAGAAAAAACGTAGTATACAACTACTGGTTACCGGCATTATTGTTCTGGTCGTATCCGGTATCGTTGCTTTTACCTGGTTAGGAAACACAAGTAATGGTGACCAAACGCAGGTGACGGATTCCTTGTCTGCTGACAACTCCCCCACTTTCGGGGATATTCACGGCAATACCGTATCGCTCGGATCACTGAAAGGGAAGGTGGTGTTCCTTAATTTCTGGGCGACCTGGTGTCCGCCCTGTATCGCTGAAATGCCCTCTATCAACACGCTCCGGCAAAAGCTCAGCGACCGGAAAGATATTGTTTTCCTGATGGTGGATATGGATGGCGATGCCGGAAAATCACAGGCCTTTATGGATAGGAATACCTATACCCTGCCCGTGTATGTGCCCAATGGCCCCATCCCTCCCGAAATGCTTGGGAACGCCATACCAACCACCGTTGTACTGGATAAGACGGGAAAAATCGTTTTCCGCCATGAAGGCGGAGCTGACTATTCCCATACGGAATTCATGGCATTTATCAGCAACCTGTAGCTGTGACTAAAGTCACTTCCACTGTCCTGACAAATGACCATCTTTGTATGAACCAGCCGCGCAGTTCATAATCAACT
>CAZJKM010000138.1:0-5263 GCA_964546645.1 uncultured Sphingobacteriaceae bacterium | reverse complement strand
ATAGCTTTTACAGGTGTAATTCTGCTTACGAAACGTGCAGGCAGTAATAACACCAGATAACATATTACAAATGCGGCTACATTAATGAGCAATAAATCTGTAATAGAAAACCGAACGGGTACTTCACTCAGGTAATACGCTTCCTGCGACAGCTTAAACCATCCCCAATATTGCTGCGATACACACAACCCAATACCCACAATATTACCGATAAGCAGACCAAACAAAATAAGATAAGACGCCATATAAATAAAAGTTGAACCTATGGTTTTATTGGGTGCACCAAGTGCTTTTAAAATACCAATCATATTGCTGCGTTCCACAATTAAAATAAGCAAAGCTGTAACCATGTTGATACACGCAACAACAACCATTAACACGATAATGACAATTACATTCAAATCGAGCAGGTTAAGCCAGTCAAATAATTCGGGATGAATTTCTTTTGTTGTTCGTACTTCAATATTAAACGGTGTGTAATTGACAACCTGTGCAGCACGCTGGTTCAGTTTGCTAAAATCATCAATATAAATTTCATAGCCGCTGATAGCTCCTTCAAACCAATTATTCAACTTTTGTACCTGACGAATATCTACAAAGGCATACAGGTTATCCATTTCGTCAAAGCCTGTTTTATAAATTCCTTTTACAGTAAACTTTCTTACACGAATAGGTTCTTGTGCAAAGTACATCACCACACCGTCACCGATTTTCAGGTTCATTTTATCGGCAATGTTTTGAGAAATCAAAATACTGTTGGAAACAACCGAATCCTGAAATTGTAACACTTCTCCCTGTGTAAGATATTGCTGTATAAACTGCCAATTGTAACCGTTTTCAACACCTTTCAGTACAATTCCCTGAAACTCATCTTTTGTTTTAATTATTCCCGCTTTTATGGCAAACCGTTGTATGTGTTTAATGCCATCTTCCTTTTTAATCATGCGCTCCATAATCGTATCCGTCATGATAGGAATGGTTTCGAAAGAATTATTGAGGTCGAGCTTAGAGAGTTGAATATGCGTACTGAAGCCTGTTATTTTATTGCTGATTTCGTATTGATAACCTTTTACAATGGCAAATGAAATTATCATTACGGCAACGCTTAATGCAACACCTGCAACAGCAATACGTACAATCAGTTGTGATGTACCGCTGTGCTTGCCGGTTGAAAGACGTTTCGCTATAAAGAATGGAAAATTCACGCTTTAAAATTCGGGGTGAAGATAATTGAATAAGTTAAATCAACTGAACCAATTGTTTGGCATTTGATGCATTATCAAATAAATCCGCAAGCAATTTGCTTCTTTCTGCCACTTCTACACTTGAAAAGGGTTTGCTGAACAATGTATTTATCTGTGTCAAAAACTCGTTAGGTGTATTGGCAATGCTGCACATTTTTTCGCAGCCTGTATTTTCAATCATAGCAGTATTAGCTACTACAAATCTTCCCTGATACAACACATTAATCAGTTTCAGCTTAATACCTGTTGACTGAAAAGTAGGCAATACATTCACCTGTGCTCCTGCAATCATCTGTGAGATTTGCGTGGTATTTAAGTTATCAAACAATTTCACATTGGTTGTTTGTTCAACTAATCGCCTCAGTTCATCAGAGGGGTTGTAACCTGCGATATAAAGCGGTTTATCTGTTTTATTAAATACCTGTTCTACCAAAAATCTTGCGGCTTCATCATTTTCTCCCACACTCAGCTTTCCATGATACAAAGCATAATCTCCTCTTCCTGTTTGTGCCGTTACTTTATCATTGGCATGAAATGCTGTGATATACTTTACATTTTTATACTTCGAAGAAAGATAAGCTGTGTCATTTGTTGAAATGGCTAAAATATGGTCAGCCTTATGCAACACGTTTTCAAACCTGAGCAAACGTTTGGATTCATGATTAAAAAATATTCGTTTTATCAGTGATGTTTCCACTTCACGCAGATTCTGATAATAATCATGCTCTATATTGTGCATGCGAACCAGTTTTTTTCTTTGTTTGAGCAGCGGGTGAGTTAAGTATAAACAGGTGTGCAAGCCTTCGAACAAAATGGGTGCATCATTTTCCAGCAGACGTTGGAGCAACTTATCACTACTGCGTGATGCAACAATATAAGGTAATCCTAAAAACGGATTGGCGATTTTTTTACGTTTATAATAATAAACCCTTTCGCAGTAATTTTCGAGTTCTTTTTGTGGCGGTCTGCCATATTCAAAAGCGTGTAAAACAATCTTTACTCCCAATGCATGCAGATGTTTTATTTTATAGAAAACATCAATTACTCCTCCATAATCTGCCGGATATGGATTGTCGAATGAAACAATATGTAAACGCTGGTCAGAGTGCACGGTATAGACTTATCAATAATGGTTCTTCCTGTTGCCAGTTAAATTGTTCTGCTGCAAGAACACAGTTGTTTTTTAACTTTAGGTAAAGTTCCCTGTCGGAAAGTAAACGTTGCATAGCAGCAGCCAAATTATCTTCGTGCAAATCGACAAGCAATGCTACTTCATATTGGCTGTTGATGTGCTGATACTCCGGAAAATTGGCACATAATTGTGGGATTCCGGCTTGTATATAATTAAAAAATTTATTGCTTAGCGAATAATAATAGCTTAATCCTTTTGCTTCCAATACATTTAATCCAATAGTTGCTTTTGCCGTTATCTTACTCAAATCATCAGGATGAACATAACCCAGCATATATACTTTTTGTTTGAGGTTATTTTCTTCAATCATGAGTTTTAGCTTACCAAACAACAGACCATCTCCTGCAATATGCAATTCGGCATCAAGATTTTTCATTGCTAAAATGGCTTGTTCTAATCCACGCCCTTCATTCAAATCGCCCTGATAAAAAATAACAGGTGGATGTTGAATACCGGATGATACATGATGAGTTGACGCATACGGAACGTTTCTGATAAGATAAAAAGGCTTGTTATATTTCACTGAAAAAATATCAGCCAGACTTTGAGATACGGTGTAACATAAATCTGCCTGAGGAACGAACCATTTGCCAATTATTTCCCATATTTTCTTTACAGTTTTACGATGTGTTACTTCCGGTACTTCAGTAAAATATTCATGTGCATCAAAAACGATTTTCTTACTTTTTATTTTTGAAACCAATACGTTGGGAACAATGGTATCTAAATCTGTTGCCGAGTAAATATCAGCATGTTTAAACAGCAGAAAAAAGAATAAGCGTAGGTTATATTCTATATAAAAAAGTTTGCCTTTGCTAAACCAACAAAACAATCGTGTTTGCTTATAGGTTTTATCAGGCAGAGGAGTCGAATTCTTTTTTCGTCTGCCAATCAACTCCACATCAAAACCTTCATTAGCCAACGTGGTACAAATACGTATCATACGCTGGTCATAACTCAAATCGTTAGTTACCGTAAATATGATTTTCTTTCTCAGTTCTTCCACTCCAGTTGTTGTTGTTCGTTATAGTGCAATTTATCGTTATCAAGCAAATAACGCACTGCTTCTATTATTTTCTCAGATTTTACGGGCTTCATGTTTTCTACCAGTTGCTCAATCTGCTGCGGACTAAACACACATTGCTGTTTTATCTGCTCTATCAGGGTTTCAAACTCCGGCGCATTCAGTTGCATCTTTTTTTGTTGCAAACATACATCACACACACCACAATCATTTGTTCCGTATTCATCAAAATAAGCAATTAACTTTTTACTCCTGCAAACCGTATCATTATTGGCATAGTTAAGCATTGCCTGTAATTTGGCTGTTGCTACTTTTTTACGTTCAAGTAAAGTTTTAAACAGGGCAGGCAAAGCTTCTTTGGAAACACGTTGTGTAAGAAAAGTAATCTGCGGCTTATCTTTTTGTGGTTGATAATCCACTATTTGTAACTGATGCAACTTGTTTAAGAATTGTTTAACGGTTGCTTCATCTGTTTTTCCACGTTTGGCTAATGCGTTTTCATCAATAATACCATATTGGTCAAACAGCCCACCGTAACTGCGTAATAACAGCTTTATGAAATTATCGTAAGGCGGGTTTTCTACCTGAAACTTATACAACTGGTTATGATGAAAAAGGAAACGCAATTTTGCAGGTTCATAAAAACTTTCGCTCAGTGCCAGCAAATCACAAAACTCCAGTGCTTTTAACGAAGTATAAACCAAGGCAGGTTGCAGCTTAAATTTTTCACAGAAATCTATGATATCAAAATCAAAACTTCGGTCAGGATTTCCGCCAACAGGCATTGAGAAATAATTGCAAAGTGCATTATATACTTTTGTTATTTCTGCTGTTTCAGGATAACTTAACTTCAATCTGTCTAACGCTTCATGTTCATCAGGTTTATCATATAACAGTACAGCATAGGATTTTTGTTCATCACGTCCTGCACGTCCTGCCTCCTGATAATAACTTTCGAGTGAATCGGGAATTTCAAAATGAATAACAATCCGCACATCAGGTTTATCAATACCCATTCCAAAAGCATTGGTACAAACCATAATTCGTGTACGGTTTTTAATCCAGTCATCCTGCTTTTTCACACGCTGCTGATGCGATAATCCTGCGTGATAATAATCGGAACGGATACTGTTTTTATTGAGGAATGATGCAATCTCTTGTGTCTTTTTTCTATTACGTACATATACCAATCCTGTTCCTTTTACACGTGACAAAATATGAATGAGCTTATTCAGCTTATCTTCTGTACGATTGACAACATAGGAAAGATTAGCACGTTCAAAACTTTTTACAAAAACATTTCGCTTAGTAAAACGGAGTTGTGTTTGGATATCATTTACAACTTCGGGTGTTGCTGATGCCGTTAAAGCCAACACTGGTACTTTCGGCAATAATTCGCGTATAGCTGCAATTTGTAAATATTCAGGTCTGAAATCATATCCCCATTGCGAAATACAATGCGCTTCGTCAACAGCTAGCAAATTCACATTCATTTGTCTGATACGTTCACGTACCAGGTCGCTTTTCAGCCGTTCGGGCGACAGATAAAGAAATTTGGTGTCGCCATGAATACAATTATCAAGTGTTAGATTAATTTCATAATACGATAAGCCCGAATAAATAGCTTTGGCTTTAATATCACGTTGAATAAGGTTTTCCACCTGGTCTTTCATCAAAGCAATAAGCGGAGAAACAACAATACAGATTCCTTCCTTAGCCATAGCAGGCACTTGAAAACAAATAGATTTTCCGCCACCGGTAGGCAATAAAGCCAATGTATCTTTTCCGTCCAGCACAGACTGA
>CAZJKM010000137.1:0-5367 GCA_964546645.1 uncultured Sphingobacteriaceae bacterium | reverse complement strand
GAACTATATGAGAAAGATAATTTCATTTATGCACCTATCGCTTGACGGTTTTGTAGCAGGACCGAATGGGGAAATGGACTGGATTAAAGTTGATCAAGAACTTTTTGATCATGTCGGTAAGCGGATAAGCGAAAGCGATACCGCATTATATGGACGGGTAACCTATCAGATGATGGAAAGTTACTGGCCTACCGCAGGAGACAAGCCCACAGCGACCAGGCACGACATTGAACATTCAAAATGGTATGCCAAGGCTCACAAAGTTGTTTTATCAAAAACAATGAAAGACGCGGGTTTGACGAATACAGAAATTATCAGCGACCACCTTGCGGACAGGATAAATGAAATAAAACAACAGGAAGGTGAAGACATCCTGCTTTTTGGCAGCCCGACCGCAACACATACACTTATTCAGCAGAACTTAATTGATGGCTACTGGCTGTTTGTTAACCCTATTATTCTTGGACAAGGCATTCCCTTGTTTGCAGATGTCAAAGACAAAATAAAACTGAAATTATTGAATACCAGGCAATTTTCTATCGGGGTAACTGAACTGAATTACATTGTGGACACCCCGGCTGAAACGAATGAAGACATATGATATCAGACGATAACCAAACAATGAACACGTTAAGCCGTCTGTAATTCCAGTGTTCTCCGATACGCACTTGGCGACATGCCTTTCAGCCGTTTGAACTGCCTGTTGAAATTGGCGAGGTTATTAAACCCGCATTCATAAGCAATATTGACTACCGGGCTGTCGCTGTCGGCCAACAGCTTGCATACATGGCCGATCCGTATGGTATTCAGGTATTCCACGAACGTCATGCGGTAGTGTTCCTTAAAGAAATTACAGAAGGTCGTGGTCGCCATACTCGCTTCTGATGCCACCTCATTCAATGTGATCTCCCGGTGAAAATTACGTAGAATATAATCAGTGATTTTGCTGTAGCGATCCGAATAGGAACCTTTTGTATGTTCCATGTAATTGGGGCTAGCCAATGGTTCATACTCCTGGCTATGCGCAAGGATATCAAACATGGAGAATAGGGAAGAAAGCCGCTTCAGGCCTCCTTCATGAACCATCCCGTTCATCAGTTGATTGATCTGTTTTTTAGTCTTTCCTTTAATAACCAGACCGCGTTTCGAGAGATCGAGCACCTTCCGGAGTGGTTCCAGTTCCGGGAGGCAGATAAAGTTATTACCCAGAAAGTCTTCCACAAAATGAACGACCACTGCATCAGCTTCTTCGTTTGCCTGTCCCTGAATGTAAGCCGGGTCATTCACCCAAACGTGAGGCAGTGCAGGACCCATAAATACCAGATCCCCTTCGTCAAAGTGGCCGATGTGGTCACCTACCATCCTTCTGCCGGTACTTTTTTTGACTTGTACAAACTCGTATTCAGGATGATAGTGCCATGGACAGGGGAAATAGGTGCCTTTCTCCGTAAATACAATAAACGATTTATCGAATTCTTTAGGTAAGCGGTATTCTACTGCTTTCATAACACGCTACATTAAGTTAGTAATGTAAACTTACGGAGATGGGTTTATAAAAGCAAGTTATAGCTTACGGTATTGAAAAATAGTATCATAAAAGTGTGAGATGTTTTAAATATAAGGTAGTCTATAGCGTAAGTTGATTGCCGGTTATGTCTGTACAGTGAGTTGTATGTTCCACCTGAATATCCGTATGCACAGCAGCAAGGCAACCGGAAAGATCAGGTAAAAGCACTCTTCCACAGTCAGACTCCAGGCCTCTGTAAAAAAATACGGACCGCATGCCGACAACACGATCAGCACGGGCATTGCCATGGATATGGACATTGCAACAAACTTAGTGTATTTAGTGTCGAATAAAAAAAAAGTGTATTTTGCAGAAATGCGTTTTAAAAACATTTTTATACATGATATGTTATTTGACCATACTTAATTAAAACAAAACCGCCCTGCATGACAGAAACATCGTATCCGGAAGTGAATCCGGCCGTTACAGTTGCTGCCCGATCAGAAGATCAGCCCCGGAAAACCCTCCATCTGACAGACGCCATTGCGCTTATCGTGGGTATTGTAGTGGGGGCCGGGATTTTCCGGCTACCCTCCCTGGTTGCCGCCAATACGGAAAGTGACGTGGCCTTTATGTTGGTGTGGGTTGTGGGGGGATTGGTTTCCCTGGTCGGTGCATTCAGCTATGCGGAACTTGCCAGCACGTACCCGCATGCCGGGGGAGATTATCACTTCCTCTCGCGAGCCTATGGTAAAAAGCTGGCTTTTCTGTTTGCCTGGGCGCGGATGAGTGTCATACAGACCGGGTCTATTGCGCTCCTTGCATACATTTTTGGTGATTATGCGGCACAAATTTATCCGCTGGGCACGTACGGTGCAGCCTGGTATGCGGGAAGCATCATTCTATTGCTCACGCTGATCAATATACTGGGTATCCGTTTTGGTTCCGGAACGCAGAAGTTACTGACCATTGTGGAAATTATCGGGGTATTGATGGTTATTGCTGCGGGCCTGTTCTTTACCCCTAATGATACAGCGCTTTCAACTGTAGGCCAGGAGTCCGGTACGATGACCACCTCTCTGGGAATGGCGATGGTATTTGTTTTGCTTACCTTCGGCGGCTGGAACGAGGCCGCTTATATATCCGCAGAAATGAAATCGGGCCCCCGAAGTATGGCCAAAGCTATGGTTGTCAGTATTATACTGATTACAGCTATTTATCTCCTGATCAATATAGCGTATCTCCGCATTCTCGGACATCAGGGTATGGCCACCTCTGATGCTGTTGCAGCCGACCTGATGCGACATACCTGGGGAGAAGGGGCGGTCAGCCTTATTGGTATGCTGGTCGCTATCGCAGCCCTTACGTCGGCTAATGCGACTATTCTTACCGGTGCCCGGTCCAATTATGCGCTCGGCAGGGATTTTCGTGTTTTCTCATCCATGGGCAAATGGAATAAGCGTACCTCTGCACCTATTAACGCGCTGATTTGGCAGGGCCTCATCGCCCTGGCCCTTGTAAGCCTGGGGCTGCTTACGCGGAATGGCTTTGAAACGATTGTGGAGTACACCGCACCCGTATTCTGGTTCTTCCTGCTGTTGGTAGGAATTTCTGTTTTTGTGATGCGCAGAAAGGATCCGATGCGAAACCGCCCGTTCAGGGTACCTCTTTATCCGGTCCTACCGTTATTGTTTTGTATTACCTGTGCAGGGCTTTTATACTCAAGCCTGGTCTACACCGGTACCGGTGCATGGGTAGGTATCGGCGTACTGGCAGCCGGTATTGTATTACTTCTATTCGCCGGAAAAGAAAAACAATCACCTGAAGTACAAACAAAATAATCAGAGCAATGTTATTCCATCAGTTAAAATCCAAATATAAAAAGTGTATGAAGATCAGAAAAATGACACTCACGTTGCTGATAGCCGTGTGCGCTATGGCGACCTCGTGGGCACAGGAACCGGACAGACTGGATGTGCCTTATGTGCCGACAACCCAGAAAGTGGTGGATGCCATGCTGAAACTGGCCAATGTGAATAAGAAAGACGTGCTGTACGATCTGGGGTGTGGTGATGGCCGGATTGTGATTACAGCTGCCAAAAAATACGGGGCCACCGGTACGGGAATAGATATTGACCCCCAACGGATCAAAGAGGCCAAGGAAAATGCAGAAAAGGCTGACGTAGGTGATAAGGTGAACTTTATTCAGGCCGATTTGTTTGAAACTGATTTCAGTAAAGCCACCGTCGTAACCCTGTATCTCCTTCCTTCTGTCAATCTGAAATTACGGCCACAATTGCTGAAACAGTTAAAGCCGGGTACCCGTATTGTGTCGCATGCCTTTGATATGGGAGACTGGCAGCCTGAGAAAACAGAAACTATTGACGGGTCGACGATCTATTTCTGGACAGTGCCAAACAAAAAGTAACAGGTCTGTAGCATTTTATGCCGTGCGGACGTCAGGTTATGCAGTGAATTTGTTTAAAATAGCCTGATCATGAGAAAAACGTACTCATTTTTTTGTATGCCGGTTGTTGCAGCTTGTCTGTTGCTACAATCTTTTAGTAGTTGTAATAAATCGCGCGACGATAAACCGTTGGGGCCGGCTAAGGACCTGATACTGACAGCAACGGAGAAACAGAAAGCAACACGGGATAACCTGTTTACATTCTCTCTCCTGCAGCGGGCGACCCGAACCATGCCTGACGGGCAGAATACGTTGATTTCCCCGCTTAGTGTGAGTATAGCACTCGGCATGACCGCCAATGGTGCAAATGGCGAAACCCAGGCAGCCTTTAAGCAGGTGCTCGGTTTCGGCAACCTGAACTATGAAGAGGTCAACAGCTATTATAAAAAATTACTGGAAGAGCTGCCAGCACTGGACCCGAAAACAACACTCGATATCGCTAATTCTATCTGGTACAGACAAGGATTCAGTGTGCTGCCCGGATTCCTGAACGTTAACCGCGATTACTTCAGTGCAACAGTAGAAGAGCTTGACTTCAGCAGTCCGGATGCAACGGAAAGGATCAACGGGTGGGTTGACCAGAAAACCCACGGAAAGATCGATAAGATCATAGAGGAGATACCCGGTGATATGGTCATGTATCTGATCAATGCGATTTACTTCAAAGGTGATTGGGAGCAAAAGTTTGATAAAAGCAAAACCCGGAAAGTGGCCTTTCACAGGCCTTCCGGCACTCCGTTACAGACCGACTTTATGAATGTGGAGCATCGTTTCAGGGTGCTCCGTAACAACGAGGTTTCAGGTGTGGAACTTCCGTATGGTAATGACAAATACAGTATGGTTATGCTGTTGCCGGCGGCCGGAGCAACCGTGGCGGACCTGATAGAACTGTTAAATCAGGATGGGGTCTGGAATACCTGGGAGAGTCAGTTCAGCCCTGTTCTGACGAATCTCTGGGTGCCGAAATTCAAATTCAGCTATGAGAATAAACTGAATGACGAGCTGATTGATCTTGGACTGGGCATTGCATTCAGCGGAACAGCTGATTTTACCGGTATCAATCCGGACGGACGACTGCAGATCAGTGAAGTAAAACATAAGTCGTTTATCGAGGTACATGAAGAAGGAACAGAGGCAGCTGCAGTTACTTCAGTGGGTATCGAACTTACCTCCATGCCGCAGATTCATCAATTGACGCTCGACCGTCCCTTCCTTTTCCTAATCCGTGAAAAAGGAAATGGGCTCATCCTGTTTGCCGGTCAGCTGAATGATCCTTCGTCGGAGGAAAATAAAGCCCCGTAAATAGGAAGAAAGGTATGCTCTTCAGGAGTGCCTTTCTCTTTACTTTTAGTATCTTTGTCGCTGATTTCAGGTTTATTGATGATCCGCTTTT
>CAZJKM010000136.1:0-5370 GCA_964546645.1 uncultured Sphingobacteriaceae bacterium | reverse complement strand
TTCTATCTCGGCGGAGACATTGTTATCGGTAAACTGGCTGCATGGTGGCAACAACGGGTAACCGAAGTGATGCCGGCCGCCTGACGGATAAACCGCCCTTTCCGGCAGGGTACGGTTGCAGCATCCCCGATACCTTCAGGGTCTTCGCGTAATGACACGAAGGTAACCTGCTTTTCGTGCTTAATCACTATCTTTGAAAGCGAAAAGAAAGCATGAGCCCACGGAACATACAACCCCCGATCAATGAAAAGTAAATCCAACCATCTCACCCGCCGGAAACTGCTTCAGCAAGCAGCCGGAGCGGGTATAGCAGGTGTTCTGGCACCGCTGGCAGGCACGGCCGGCACCGCACCTGCGAAAAACGGATTAATCGCCCGTGAAAACGAGCATCCCGGTACTACCGACTGGCAGCTCACCTATGTCCGGTCCGAGCCATTCCGATCGAAATGGCTGGAAGGTTACTGTTCCCAGATAAGCGTCAGGGCGGGGGAAACACTGGGTATCTTTCTTAATGCCAACGTACCGACGGACGTTTTTATTGACTTTTACCGCATGGGATATTACGGCGGCAAAGGTGGCCGCTTCATGCAACGGTTAGGACCGGTTCCGGTGAAACCGCAGCCCGATCCGCCCGTCTCCGAACACCGGCTTCGGATATGCCATTGGGCCCGCTCCACAGCATTCACCGTTCCGGAAAACTGGGTCAGCGGTGTCTACCTCGGCAAACTTTCCTGTTCCGCACACCGGTATGAAAGCTACCTCATCTTTGTCCTTCGTGACGACCGGAAGGCAGACATCCTCTTCCAGACCAGCGATACCACCTGGCAGGCCTATAACAAGTGGCCGGATGAATTTTCACTGTACGACAGTGATGCACCAAAGCAACCCCTCAGCAGCCGGACAAAAGTGAGCTACGACCGGCCGTTCGGGAAATACCCTCAGGTGGTGGAACAGCCGCTGTCGCAGGGCTCCGGTGAATTCCTCCTTTGGGAATACCCCCTGTGTTACTGGCTTGAAAAGCATGGATATGATGTGACCTACTGGGCAAACACCGATACCCATGCCGACCGGAGCGGCCTCGACCGGGTCTCTTGCTTCCTGTCTGTCGGGCACGATGAATACTGGACATATGACATGTTTAAGCATGTGAAGGAAGCCGTAGACAACGGGTTAAGTGCGGCCTTTTTATCGGGCAATGCGCTGATGTGGGTTATTGAACTGGAGTCGGCCATCCGTGTGGCCCCTTCCAGTGTTGACCAGGCATCCGGTCTGGACGCCACTTCAGGCAGCAGGTCCGCCACGGTCCCCGTGCCGAACGGTTTACCCAACCGGGTCATGAGCCGGATCGGCCGTTTCGGGGGCCTGCGGCAGGACGAAAAAGCCCTGGGTATCATGGGGCCCTTCAAACCGCACCCCTGGCCCAATGAGAATACACTCATCGGCGCACGAACGGTGTATCCGTTCAACGGGTCGGCTGATTGGATGGTCAGCCGTCCGGACCATTGGATCTTTGAGCATACCGGTATGAAAAAAGGCGACCGGATACCCGGCCTGGTAGGCTGGGAGCATCATGGTGATCCGGCAGACATACCCGGACTGGAGGTTATTGCCGAAGGGCAGACCATCAATGCCGGAGGTGCCACTTCCCACTATACGGCCACCGTTTACCCCGGTCCGAAAGGAAACTGGGTTTTCAACGCTGCTACGATCTACTGGTCGATAGGTCTTGCCAACACACCCGGTTTTGTGGCTCCGCATTCCCACTTCGGCCGGCCGCACGGCGAAGATGAGCGCGTACAGCAAATAACAGCGAATTTTTTAAAAAAATGTGGCATCGTACCCCACGCCGTGCCTATAGTTTCAGGCTCAGTTTAAACTGTACGGCACCTGCTTTTATTTTTGCCTCTCCATCCCCTTCATCGGAGATGTATCCGGCGTTCAGGTTCCCGGCAAGGTAATCTATTGCCACACCAATCCCACCGTAGCGGGCTGTCAAACCATAGGAAGGCCGCCATCCGGTATGGAATAACCTTCCCAGCGAAAAGGAACGTTCGGGATCACCTTCACCCGGGCCTTCCTCCTGCTCCCGTATGAAGGAAAGGTACTTTACCTCACTTCCATTGTCCGCCTCATAGTCAACGACGTGCGCGTGCACGGTATACGCTACCTGTGCCCGGACATCCACCACCAGCTTCCGGATAACGTTAACAGATACCACAGGCCCTAATTTGGAGGAAGCGGTGATGGACGAAAAGGACTTCCGGTCTATCGTATAGCCATCTTCCAGATCCTGCGCAACAAACTGCGAGAAATCCAGCTTATTGTATGTAACAGACACCTGCGTCCAATCCAGTCCGATCTTTGTAGGGAACCGGGGCCACAGGCTCTTCTTATGGAGGTAGTAGTTGCGGCCGAACTCCAACACATAGCCCGTTTTGTTTCCGGAATATCCCGCCAGTATGTTCTCTTTCATCGTCAGGTCCGCTGAAAGTTCTTTCCCGAGATGATTGATCCCGAGACGGAAATATCCCCATGACGCCCTTTCACCGGATGGTGCTGTCTGCGCATAGGACATTGCGAAGGATGCGGTAGTTAAAAGAAAGAAAAGTATGCTTTTTTTCATATGAAGGTCCTGTTATATGGCCGTCTGCCTTTCAGCCGGATTCCGGGCCGAATGTACGCACGGAAAATTATATATTCAAATACCGCAGCATACCGCAAAAAAAGTATATAAAGAAAATCGGATTATTCCGCCCAAAAATGGTATCTTCAAATCCGAAAAAATACGTTACGGAAAAGTCCGCTTTCGTTTGCAGACGTCCCATTAAGAAAACCAGCATCAACTAAAAAGAAATTGCGAATGGAAAATGAATTAAATCGCAGACGTTTTATCCGCTATGCGTCCGTCGCCGGTACGGGACTCGTGGCAGGCCTGCCGGAGATGGTTCGTGGATCAGGAGACACCGCAACAACGACGCCCTTTTCAGCCGGTACGGCGTTTCGCTCAGATAAGCCCTGGAGTCAGCGTGACCTCCGGCGACTGGTGCTTGATCGCGTGGCATACGAAAAAAAACGCTCCGAACTGGACGTTTATTATTACCGCATCGGACACACCCTCACTTTCCGGCTGCCGGTGGCGGAGCGCCCGAACCACCAAGGTTTACCAGTGGGCATCACCGGAGGCGTATACCCGTGGCTGACCTGGTTGTCGTGGGACCTGGAAAGCCGCTGGCGCAGGCTGCATATGGCATGGCGGCGTGACAAGGATTCCAATGCAGGAATGCTGCTCCAGCAGGAGCTGGCGGCATTGGCCGGATGGGACCGGTTCATCGAAGGCTCCAGCAGCCAGGTGAGCCTGGTTACGGCTCATATCGCCGCCTGTTTTTCCCTTGCCCTCGCAGACACCACCGGCTGGGATGCCGCACTGCTGCAGCAAACACGACTGGCGGCCACCGCGTTGGTTGAACGGGATGTCTGGCCCTGGTTTCAGAAACAGTGGAATCACAGCGACGATTTTACTCCCCAGCAATTACACAATATCCCCGCTATTATCCTGGTTCGTTCCGCCCAGCTCGCCCGTGTGCTCAACAGCCCCCATGCCGGGGTGATGGAGCAGAAAACGGCTACCGTGCTGCACACCTGGTGCCGCTACCGTACCGGAAAGGAATTCCATACGGAAGGTACCGCTTATGACGGTTACCTGATGGACCATATTACCGAGTGGATGGCCGGCCTGCCATCCCGTACGGAACTGTTACAGCAACATCAGGATACTTTCCGGAGTCTGGCAAACCAATGGATCGATCTTACGCTCCCCGGGCAGCCTGCTGTACATGCCCCGATCGGGGATGTGGAGCCGGAGATGAATTTCTGGTGCACGGCCCTGGTGCGTCTCGCCGCCTGGTATGGGTGGCGCGATGCAGCGTGGCTGCTCGTACATATTCCGGCAAACCGGCTGCCTGTTGCTGCCCTATCAGCTGCAAGGGAACACGCAGGCCTGTTCGGGTCCGGCTTAACGGTACCCGCTGTCGCACCGCATGAACACCCCGGTGCCGTCTCTCTTCGTACCGGTTGGTCGGCCGCTGACCTTGCCGTTGTGGTGAGTGTTCCCCGCAGCAGGATGTCACACCTGCACCGCGACTGCGGGCATCTCGTCCTCGGCTGGCAGCAACGGTTCTGGATTACCGATCCGGGATACCAGCAGTACCGGCCCGGCGAGGAACGGGATTATACCATCGGGACAGCGGCACACAATTGTCCGGTGATTGATGGGCAGGCACAGAAGGCGCCGGCCGGCCAGTTAATGGGTGTGGATACGGATGAACACGGCTGGCAACACACGGGTATTCATCTCACTCCCTGCTATACGGGACTGCCCGGTGATGCCTCCGTACACCGGGATATCTGGCAGGCTCCCGGTGCAGGGCGGATGGTTGTCGTACGTGACCGGTTCCGTTCCCTTCGCCCGGCTACCGGGATCCAGACCCACTGGATCGGCGACACTGACCTCGCATGGACCTTTACAGCAGGCTGGGCACGGCTGAGTGACGGTTCGTCTGCCTTATGGTTAGGGACCGTTTCCGACCCGTTTGTTCCATCCGGCCTGAATCGCCATCCGGGCAGCCGGGGGCCGCTGACATTGACGCACACAGCGACACTCGGTACCGGTACCGGGGTGCGCTGGTGGGTATTCTGGTGCGATCCCGGAGGTGGCTGGACACCCCCTCAGATCACACAGGATGGTGAACACCTGACGGTCCTTGCTGCAGGCACAGGTATCCATCGTTCATTTGGCGGGTGAGTGATCGGAATGTTTGGTATCCTGATCCTCTATTTTATACATTTCCCGGAATAGTGCGGTTTCGGGCGTGCACGACGCAGGAATACGACCAGGACAATCAGCACGCAGCCCGATAGCAGGGCAATGGCCAGCCAGCGGAAGGAGAAGCCGGAAGCCGGTTCCCGCTCCGTCACGGATTCCTTTTCCATATGGGCCGTATAGGTTTCCCGGGCCTGGTTAGTAATAGTGGTCCGTGATTCCAGTCCGAGTAACACGCTGTCCGCATGCTGCACACGGCTTAGGCTGCGGGCATGCTGTACCAGGATGGCTGCGGCCTGTCCGCGGAAGCCGCTGTCCGCGTGATAGGATACAGTGCCCAGGGGGAAAATAATCAGTGTTTCAGAGGCGGTTTGCTGATCCGACTGCTGCCGGTTGCCAGCCTGTATCCATAGCTTTTTCAGCGCTGTCAGGGAGTCCGTTTTCTGCAGATAGATACTGTCGCGCTGCACGGCATACCGCTGTCGGTGGGACTGACAGGCACATAGGATAATTAACAGGAAAAGAAAGGATATTTTCATGATCAGGAGGTG
>CAZJKM010000135.1:3885-5563 GCA_964546645.1 uncultured Sphingobacteriaceae bacterium | reverse complement strand
CCAGGCTGGCCCGCTGTGCATTCAGGGAGGCGATGGCCCGCTCGTATCCCGACTGGAGAATATCCGGCCGTATACGGCATAGCACCTGTCCTTTTTCCACCACATCCCCTTCTTTAACAGCCAACTCTACTATTTCTCCGGACACTTCGGAACTCAGCTTCACCTCCCGTTCCGGCTGCACTTTCCCACTGGCTGACACCAGCTCATTGACGGTCCGCTTAGCCGCAACCTCCGTCGTCACTTTCGTTATCCCACCCTTCCCGATCCAGCCGGCTTTATTGGCGATAATCACCAGAATCAGCAGCACAACTGCTCCGATCAGCAGGTATTTCAGCGTGTTGTTTTTCTTTCCCATATATGGTTTGTATAATGTCTTAACAATAGATCAATCCAGTTCAATGGTGTTACCGAGATAAAAATCGATCACCTTACTCCTGAAGATCAGGCTATAACGGGCCTGTATCACATCAAACTCAGCCCGGTTCCTATTGGTCTGGGCAGTTGACTGTTCCACCGCATTGGCCAGCCCTACCTCAAACCGTTGCCGGATCACTTCAAAAGCTTCCCTGGCCGACTGAAAAGCCACCTCTGCCGAATGATACCGTTTCTGGGCGGCACGCAGGTCCAGCACCGCCTGGTGAATTACCTTATTCAGATTGTTCTTAGCCAGCTGCTCATTGGTCAGCGCATGCATATGACGGATCCGTGCCTTCCTGACACCGATGTTTGTAGTCAGGTTATTGAAGATCGGTATCCGCAGGTTAAGGCCCACCGACTGGGCCGTATTCCGCCGGAGCTGCTCATCAAAAGGCAGCAGCATCTGCGTGATAAAGTCGCGGGCTTCCGAAGAATAGCTGGTTCCGATACCACCAGACACCGAGAGTGTCGGATAATAAGCTCCTTTCTGGACGGTAATCATTTTTTCTGCCACCAATGTATTCCATGCAGCGTACCTGACATCCGGGTAACGGGCAACCGCCGTGTTGAAGACCTCGTCCGGCTGGTAAGCCGTTACCAGCTGGTCAACATCCGGCAGTGAAGGCTTTTCCAGTGCAATGGGATGCGATGCCGGCATTTCCATCAGCTGCTTCAGGTTTAGTACCGCCAGGTCAAACGCATTCTGGGCCGTCGTTACGTTCAGCTCATCAGTAGCCACCTGGCTTTGTGCCTGTGACAAGTCGGCGAGCGTCTTATTTCCGACTTCAAAATTCACTTTCATGGCTGCCAGTTGTTCGTTTGACAACGCCAACTGCTGTTCACTGGCCGTAAACAGGTCCTGGTTGGTCAATGCCTCCAGATACGTGGTGACAACCGACAAAATCAGGTCATTTTTTACCCGCTCTACGTTACTCTGGTCGGCCATCAGCTGATACTTATTCGCCTTCACCTGATGGACGCGCTGCATTCCCTGAAAGAGGATGGCCGTGCTGCTCAGGTTGGCATTTGCCGTCGTGGCCGACTGATTCAGCAAGCGGCCGGAAGTCTGGTCAAACAACAATCCCCAGCTCCTGCTCACGCCGCTGCTGCCGTTCAGGGTAGGATAAAAGTTTGCCCTGGCCTGTCGCAGGTCCTGTTCAGCAAGTGACTGCTGGAACTGGGCCTGTTTTACCTGAAGATTATTTTCCAACGCCCGGTTGATGGCTTCCCTTACGGAGATCACTTCCTGTGCAACGCACAC
>CAZJKM010000135.1:0-3785 GCA_964546645.1 uncultured Sphingobacteriaceae bacterium | reverse complement strand
TTCTGTGTATATTAGCAGCCTTGAACGGATGATGATATACCCTGTTAAAACACCGGCACTACTGCGATGGCTGTACCCTTATGCCACCTGGCACCGCAACCGCGCCGAAAAATCCATTTTTCTGACGTTTGACGACGGACCGATACCGGATGTTACACCGGAAATACTGAATATATTAAAAACCTATGGTGTGAAAGCAACCTTCTTCTGCGTCGGAGAGAACATCATCAGGCATCCTGACCTATTCCGGCGGCTGACCGCGGAGGGGCACAGCATTGGTAACCATACATTCAACCACCTGAACGGCTGGAAAACGGCCGACGGTCCTTACCTAAGCAACGTGCAGGCCTGCCAGGACCTGGTTCACTCCCGCCTGTTCCGTCCGCCGTACGGCCGGGCCAAGAAAACGCAGTTACGGCTGCTGAAAAACACCTACCAGATCATCATGTGGGACGTAATGAGCGGCGATTTTGATCCCCATTTATCTCCGGAAAAATGCCTAAAAAATGTGCTCACTCACACCACCAACGGCTCAGTTGTCGTTTTTCACGATAATATTAAAGCGGCTTCCAGAGTATTGTATGCGCTGCCACGGGCCATTGAGCACTGGCAAACGCGGGGTTACACGTTTGGTGTGCTGTAAGCACACCGGAGCGCTTATTTCACCGTTGCGTTCCCCGTGCCGTACAGATTGTCCGTCACGTGGGTCCGCTCATATCCGCCAACCACTTTGGCAGCTTCCGTGTGTCCCGGGAACCAGTTCTGTGTCACCACACAGGATTCTTCCGGCTCACCCCGTATAACCACGGCATACTGGGGAGCCCTGAACGTATTGTTGGCGATCTCAATATAGGTACCGGCAATGTTAGTACCGTCCTTCCGGTCCCTTCCGCCATGCATGTCAAAGCAGTGACTCAGGGATACGCCGCATTCCACATTGTTCCGTGCGATGTATCCGCAACCGGGAACACCAGAGCCGGCGATGGAATGACGGTTACTATCGAACAGGTTGCACTCAATCAGCGATGAAGCAGCCGCATGTGAAACGCCGTATCCAAGGCCGTTGTACTGGCAGTGGTGAATGTAATTGTGATGGATACGGTGGTTAGTGCCTTTTGTTAGCCGGATCGCACTATGTGAAAAAGCCGAGAGCTCGCAATTATCCACCTGAAAATTATCATACGACGTGCTGACGCCCGATGAAACCGGGAATTTATAATAATAGCCACTGCCGTGCCCACCGGATCCAAACGACCGGCGGTGATGTTCCATATGACGCTTGGAGTTAGGCCCTTGTATCCGCAGTCCGGTGATACGCACATTCGGACCAGCCGCACGGATGATGACGGGAGTTTTGAATGCATCACTACAGATCAGTGCTCCTTCGGAATCTTCGTGGCCACGGTCTCCAGCCAGCGTAACTCCTGGCGGTATTTCCAGCACCAGTTGTTCAATATAGATCAGCGTGGTCAGGTCGATGACGGTTCCTGAAGGGATAAACACCACTTCTCCGGACTTTGCGCTGCCCAATGCCTTTATCAGCTCGTCCACATGATTGACCACATGGTCGCCGGTGGTAAAAATCTGCCGATAGTCGATGCCTCCTATGGCACCCCGCTCATCGGGTCGGGCACCGTATACACGGTTATTTATTTCCCTGTAGGTAGGCCCCCCACTGAGCACTTCATCATCCGGACCGGTTCGGATATGCTGTGCATCCGCGTATCCCTGCACACCTGTTAAAGAAACAGGCCCTGAAAGGCCGGTCACAACCGGCACCGCTGCTGCCGCAGCAACAAATTGTCTTCTTGTATATCTTTTCATTACCCAGGCTTTGTCATAACGACCAGCAGGTCCCCGCTTTATCGCGGTCTGCCTGCTGATGTACGCAAATATAAACGCAAAACCCCTCTTCTGCAAATCCCGTCACGGGGGGACACTCATTCTTAATAAACGAAAAACATTACCTTTGGGACTTCACTCTGTTTTTTGATAACACGAGAGCTATCTGATATGGACATGCACTTACGACAGCTCATCAGCCGACTGAATCAATGGCGTATGCAGCAGATCTCCAACCGGAACTTTCTGGTGATACTGGCGGTACTGGTCGGGATCATCGGCGGGTTGGCGGCATCAGCACTGAAGGGGCTGACTCATTCCATCGCCGCCTTCCTGCAAGACGACGTACAGTGGCAATATAAGTACTATCTGTATTTTTTCTTCCCGCTGATCGGTATTCTGCTCAGCGTATTATATGTAAAGAGGTTTGTCCGCAGGAGTCCGTTTGAGCATGGCATGACGCCTATTATCTATGCAATCTCCCGAAAATCAAGCCGGATTGAACCCCACAATATCCATTCGCAGATCCTTACCAGTGCATTGACGGTCGGTTTCGGCGGTTCCGCCGGGCTGGAGGCCCCCATTGCCTACAGCGGGGCGGCTATCGGTTCCAATGCCGGTCGCTTCTTCGGACTCAACTATCGGGAGGTCACCATGCTATTGGCATGCGGGGCGGCGGCCGGTATTGCGGGAGCCTTCAACAGTCCCGTAGCCGGAATGATCTTTGCTATCGAAGTACTGCTACCCGAATTTTCAATACCGGTCTTCATCCCCCTGCTGATGGCTGCAGGGACCGCAGCTGTGGTTTCCAGGTTGTTATACAGCGAACCGCTATTCTATCTGGCTACAGACGACTGGGCGGTGGAAGCCTTGTTCTTTTATATCCTGCTCGCCATTGCCATAGGTGGTTTTTCGGTATATTTCGCGAAACTATCTGCCTGGGCAAAAACATGGTTTTCCAACATTAAAAATCCCTATCAAAAAGTGGTACTCAGCGGAGTCAGCCTGGGGATACTTATTTTTCTGTTTCCCGCGCTCTATGGTGAAGGCTACCTCGCTATACAACAGATACTGAATGGCCATCATCATTCTCTCCTGACCAACAGCATCTTTTCTGATTACCAATACACGGGCATCGTGATCGTTGCCTACGCACTGGTTACGGCATTTGCCAAGTCTCTGGCTTCATTAATCACCCTCAACGGTGGCGGAAACGGTGGAATATTCGGACCAAGCCTGGTCATGGGGGGACTCCTGGGCTTTGCCTTTGCTTACGGCATCAACCTCACGGGTATCATTGAGCTGAATGTAGCAAATTTTGTCGTTGTGGGGATGGCCGGTGCCCTTGGAGGCATTATGCATGCTCCATTGACGGCGATCTTCCTGATCGCCGAAATCACAGGAGGATACGCACTGATGGTACCGTTAATGCTGGTGACGGCGATTTGTTATCTCATCAACCGCGCTATCCTGAAACATTCCATTTATACAAAAGCCCTGGCCGAGAAAGGCGACCTGCTGACACATGAGGACAAGGATCGGACGGTATTAAGCATGATGAAGTTGCGTTACGTACTGGAACGCAACTTTACTATCCTGCGACCGGATGAGCGCCCGGCAGACCGCCGGCACGATATCATCCATACCAAACGCAATATCTTTCCTGTGGTAGCGGATACAGGCAAGCTGGCAGGTATTATTTACAGTGAGCGGCTGTTTGAAATTCTACTGGGCGAGCGTCCGGAAAAGGCGGAAAAAACAATGGCTGAATTAGCTGAAAAGCCCGCCGATATGGTACAAATGGACGCTAATATGGAAATGGTCATGCAAAAAATGAATAAGGAAGATGTCTGGATCCTGCCTGTAGTGGATTTAGAAGGCAGGTATATGGGTTTTGTCTCCAAATCCGCCGTTTTCAACAAATACCGCGCGCTCCTGATGCG
>CAZJKM010000134.1:0-5881 GCA_964546645.1 uncultured Sphingobacteriaceae bacterium | reverse complement strand
TTCAGACCGCTATGATTATTGCAGCGGCCCTTATCGAAGGTGCTGCCCTGTTTGCGATCGTAGTTGCTTTGATGGGTAACAACCCTGCGTAAGTTACTGAACGGGACCGGGCACCTGACGGTTGGTGATGTGCCCGGCCCCTTAAGTGAAAATGACAAGATAGAAAATTTACAAACTGAATATGAGTTTTGATATTGGTAATCCAAGTTATGGATTAGTGTTCTGGACACTGATTGCCTTTTTATTGTTACTGGTGCTGCTGCGTAAGTTTGCGTGGAAACCTATTCTTGCCGGATTGCGCGAGCGGGAACGCTCTATTGAAGATGCGTTGGATGCTGCGGAAAAAGCGAAGCAGGAAATGGCACGCCTTACCAATGAGAATGAACAGTTGCTGAAAGAGGCGCGGGCAGAACGTGATCATATCCTGAAAGAAGCACGGGAGCTGAAGGATCAGATTGTCAGCGATGCAAAAGTAAGTGCACAGCAGGAAGGCGCCAAGCTGATTGAGAAGGCCCGCGTGGAAATTGACAATCAAAAATTACTTGCCCTGGCTGAAATAAAAGGCCAGGTGGCAGCACTTTCATTGGATATTGCACGTAAAGTACTGTCCAAAGAGTTTGAAGATAAACAAAAACAGGAAGCCCTGGTCGGCGAATTATTAAAAGACGTAAAACTCAATTAGCCCCGGCTGATTGAATAATTGATCATTATGTCAGAATTTAAAGTTGCTTCCAGATACGCTAAGTCGCTGATTGACCTTTCCAAGGAGAATAATGCTCTGGAGAAAGTGAAGGGGGATATGGAACAGTTTATCGCTGTCCTGAGACAAAATAAGGAGCTACAGGCTGTGCTCAAAAATCCGATCATTAAACAGGATAAGAAGCGCAATATTTTGAACAGCCTGTTCGGTGCGATCATTCACCCGTCCATTGCCGCTTTTTTTAATATCATGGTACGGAAGGGGCGCGCGGGTATTTTATACGCTACGGCGCAGGAGTTTATCCGCGAGTACAATGAAGTAAAGAATATTGTAAAGGCAAAGGTAACTTCCGCAGAGCCACTTTCCCCTGAAAATGAAAAAGCAGTGGCCGCTTTGGTAAAGGAGTATACAGGTGGTGAAGTGATCGTTGAGAACATAGTGAAACCGGACCTGATCGGCGGCTTTATACTGACGGTAGGTGACAGGCAGGTGGATGCCAGTATAGCAGGGCGCTTACAGAAGTTAGAAAGAGCACTCGTCTAGAGTTTAAAATATAATAATAGGAACATAACGTAGTTTATAAATAAATTAAAATGGTAGACGTAAGACCAGATGAAGTTTCGGCAATCCTGAGAGAGCAGTTGTCAGGCTTCAAAACAGAAACCGAGCTCGAAGAGGTCGGTACGGTATTGCAGATAGGTGATGGTATCGCCCGGATATACGGCCTGACACAGGTTCAGTCAGGAGAGTTGGTTGAGTTTGAAAACGGTCTTCAGGGAATCGTACTGAACCTGGAGGAAGATAATGTGGGCGTGGTATTATTGGGGGCTTCTGATGAGATCAAGGAAGGGGATACTATTAAGCGTACCCGCCGCATTGCTTCGATCAACGTAGGTGAAGGTATGCTGGGGCGTGTGGTGAATACGCTGGGACGGCCGATTGACGGAAAGGGTCCGTTGACCGGGAAAACCTATGAGATGCCCATCGAGCGTAAAGCTCCGGGGGTTATTTTCCGTCAGCCGGTAACCGAGCCGCTGCAAACCGGTATCAAAGCCATTGACGCGATGATCCCGATCGGCCGCGGTCAGCGTGAGCTGGTGATCGGCGATCGTCAGACCGGCAAAACAGCCGTATGTATTGATACGATCATTAATCAGAAAGAATTTTATGAGGCTGGCCAGCCTGTATATTGTATTTATGTAGCGATTGGCCAGAAGAATTCCACCGTAGCAAATATCGTTCGCACCCTGGAAGAAAATGGTGCGATGCCGTATACCGTCGTGGTAGCTGCTTCAGCAGCTGACCCGGCACCGATGCAATTCTATGCGCCGATGGCAGGTGCTGCGATCGGTGAGTTCTTCCGCGATACCGGCCGGCCGGCATTGATCATTTATGATGATCTGTCCAAGCAGGCTGTTGCTTACCGTGAAGTTTCGTTGCTGTTGCGCCGTCCTCCGGGCCGTGAGGCCTATCCGGGTGACGTATTCTACCTGCACAGCCGTTTATTGGAACGTGCCGCGAAGATCAACCAATCCGATGAGATTGCCCGGGAAATGAATGACCTTCCGGAATCCCTCAAGGATATCGTAAAAGGCGGCGGATCACTGACCGCTCTTCCGATTATCGAAACACAGGCCGGTGACGTTTCGGCATATATCCCAACTAACGTGATTTCCATTACGGACGGCCAGATATTTCTGGAGTCGAACTTATTTAACGCCGGTATCCGCCCGGCCATTAACGTCGGTATTTCCGTATCCCGTGTAGGTGGGAATGCCCAGATCAAGTCTATGAAGAAAGTGGCCGGTACCCTGAAACTGGATCAGGCCCAATTCCGCGAATTGGAAGCTTTCTCTAAATTCGGATCCGATCTGGATGCAGCTACCAAAGCCGTGTTGGATAAAGGTGTGCGTAACGTGGAGATCCTGAAACAAGGGCAATTTTCACCTGTTGCAGTTGAAAAACAGGTAGCTATTATTTACGCCGGTATCAAAGGACTGTTCCGTTCGGTTCCTGTTAATAAGGTAAAGGAATTTGAAACGGAGTACCTGCAGCAGCTGGAAGTACGCCATCCGGAAGTCCTCGCCGACCTGAAGGCCGGTAAGTTCAACGATGATCTCACCGCTGTATTGGAGAAAGTAGCGAAAGAACTGGCAGGCAAGTATTAAATAGTTGGACCACAGACATGAGACAATAGACTTTAGACCGTGAAATGGCAGCCAGTCCAGTGTCTGTTGTCTAATGTTTAGCGTCTAATATCGAAAAATATGGCTAATTTAAAAGAAGTAAGGAACCGTATCACTTCTGTGAGCTCCACGCAGCAGATCACGAAGGCTATGAAAATGGTTTCTGCCGCTAAGCTGAAACGGGCAACCAATGCCATTGTTCAGCTGCGCCCATATGCCAATAAGCTGAAAGATATCCTGGCCAATCTTTCGGCCAGCGGTGTGGCGGTTGCTTCGCCTTACCTGGCCGACCGCAAGCCTCACCGGGTATTGGTGATTGTGGTCTCCTCCAACAGGGGGCTGGCTGGCGCTTTCAACGCAAATGCAATTAAAACAGCTAACCAGCTGATCGCTGAAAAATACAGCGAACAACTGGCAAAAGGTGATGTAGAGATACTGGCAATCGGTAAAAAGGGGTTTGACTATTATGGTAAACGCCGTTATACGGTAACGCACCAGAATGATCTGTTTTCCTCACTGAATTTTGAAAATACCGCTGCTATTGCCGAAGAGGTTATGAAACGTTTCTCTGAGGGCGAAATTGACCGGGTGGAACTGGTCTATAACCAGTTCAGGAATGCGGTTGTACAAATACTGACCTCTGAGCAGTTACTCCCTGTTCCTCCTGCCGAACAGACGGAAAGTGCGCACGAAACGGAGACGGATTATATTTTTGAACCCTCCAAAGAACAGATCATTGAAGAGCTGATTCCCAAATCCATCAAACTGCAGCTGTATAAAGCGGTGCTGGATTCACATGCATCGGAACACGGCGCACGGATGACAGCGATGGACAAGGCGACCGATAATGCGGGTGAACTACTGAAGTCCCTGAAACTTTCATACAACCAGGCGAGGCAGGCGGCGATCACAACGGAATTAACGGAAATCGTGAGCGGTGCGGCCGCTTTGTCAAACGGATAATAAATTTTTTTATATCTTCGCTTTAAAACAACGATATTATGGCAACTACAGCACCAGAACGGGCTCCGAAAAAGACGGATAACAACGCAAACCAGACGCATTACTACGTCACGCTGATTATAGCCGTAGCAATAGGTTTAGCGGGTGCCTTTTTCCGGTTCCTGCAGGATTCATTCCTTTTTACCTCTATTTCGAACATCCTGCTCATTATCGGCAGCTATATCGGCATCGCAGCTGTGTTTAAAATTATGAAGTAGCGGCTTGCCGTTACCGGATAACAAACAGCGCCTGGCAGGAAATTCCCTGACAGGCGCTGTTTGTGTTTTTGTCCGCAAGTACTTAAACTTATAAACAATTCTTTTGTCAAAGTGTTTTATGAACGTAAAACCCGTATGATCGCTCAAATTGGACAGGTATGAAAAAGATTGCATTAACAATTGCCGGAACTTGCTTAGCGCTGTTGGTGGCCGCACAGGGCGGTGCCGTTAAACATCTATCGAAGCTGGAAATAGGACGGAAGCAGACCGAAACATTTACGGTTGACAGGGGAAAGGATTCGTCCCTGACATTGGTCATCGATACCCTTATCATGAAAAGCCGGGCCCATCTGAAATTCTTCGGTATGAAGGATGTAAAGCTACGGATCGGTTATGCGGAGATGGACAAGCAGACCTATATATCGGGAACTGACAGTAAAAATAACGGTACCAACATGGATATCGACGTGCATTTCGGCAGTCTCGGCTCGTTATCTGTGCTCGCCGGAGGCTACGATGCTACGAACGGTACCCGGACGTTCCCTAATGGCAACGGCGGCAATGTGAAGCTGAAATACGATCCGTCAGGAGTAGTGCCCCAGACGAACGACAAAAAGAACGCAGGCTATTTACAGATTGATACCCGGGCCGGCGGCTACCGGGTGAACCCGCGAACGGACCTGGCCAATATTTACAGCCGGATTTACCTGAATACTGGACGCCCGCTGGGCCAGCTTCCACAGGGGCAGATCTACTCCGGGACTCCCGGCCGGGATGGGGAAAAAGAGGTAACGAGCAAATAAAGAGGTTATTGTTACGGGTAGTATAACTATAAGAACGCTGAAAACCCGGCTCAGGGATGTAAGGAACCTGTGTGTTCAGGTCTATGTAAATAGATGCTTAACATTTTTTCCTCCAGCTTTTACGCCTGATCCTGTTTACTGATCTGTAAAAACTGGAGCGTAAAAAACACCTTCAGTAATTGTGGGCTGCGGACCGGCACCACCATCCGACCGGGATATTTTTCCTGAAAATTTACCTTTTACATGCTGACTATCGATTTCGTCAATGGTAATGGAAAAATTATCATGGTGTCCATCAGCTCCGTAAGAGATATCCACTTGACTATATGAGGGGACATATATTACTCCTATTTCCTCGCCTTGGTAGGTCCGTTTTGAAATAGCGTTGTTCATAGTGGCAATACTGATTGTTAAAGAAGAAGTAGTACCCCCCTGTTCGGTTACGCCCGCTATACTTAGCCCATAAACGGTGTTGTTGTCGATAGTTTGCTCATGTTTATATGCAACAACCGTATATCGGTAGTCTTTCTGCGCCCCGTCCAGTTTAAATTTCATGTAATATTCACCTGCCGGTGGTTCGGGATTCTGCTTCTTACAACCGGCCAGGCTCATCATACATACCATAACAAATAATGTGCGGCTGATTAATTTAAGTAATAATTTTTTTGTTGAGTTGGTCATAACCGGGTTCATTTCTGATTGCTGACGTTTAACATGCTGACCAAATATACAATATATTTGCCTCTTATAAACCGTTTTCCACTCCCTGTTAAGGGCTAATAGTAAAATTGTAGGATTTTTTCTATTGATCTTCCCGGCACCGGCGGGGCAGTACCATCGGTTATTGTGCGACAGCAGTATACACTTCCGCTACCGGACTGAACAGGTATATCCGCTCTGTAGGGACCTCCACACAACGATACCGCTTGCGCAGCCGGATCCCTTTACGGAACATCCGTCCGTCAGCCAGCA
>CAZJKM010000133.1:0-6071 GCA_964546645.1 uncultured Sphingobacteriaceae bacterium | reverse complement strand
TCTCCCGAAACTGCCTCCGTTCCTCCCGTGGTGGGGGTGCAAAAGTAATAAGTTTCCTTGAGTCTGCAAAACACAAAACAAAACAAACTTATAAGAATACTGAATATCAGAAAGATTCTTTTATCCTGACAAGAAAAACCCACAATCACCCGGCAACAAAACTAAACACCGCATACAAAAACCAATGCTATACCCGGTTTTCACATGTGCTTTATATGCGCTCCACATGTGCTTTACATGTGCGTCACGGGCACACAACGCCTGGTTATGCTGCTCTCCTGTATCCTCCCTATATTTTACGTCAGTCTGTCCTGAGCTGTTGCTGCCGCAAAACGGTGTACCAAACAGCCTCCCGGCCGGCATCCACCCCTACCCATGCTACCAAAACCTGTTCTCCTGCTGTGGTGATAACAGGATGGTGACCGGAGCTCCGGCCATCCGAAACAACCAGAGGCTCCATTGGCTGGCTATTGGTAAGCCTATGCAACAGAATACGGGATGCTCCGTTAGCTACTATGCTATGTGACGCATGATCCGCATGGGCCTGGGTCTTATTATGAACGTGGCTGACGGCTTCGAACTCACTGTAAACGACCGCCAGCGATTCATCATCCAGCGCGGCCATCTGAGGATGCATACCACCGGATGTAAGTAAGTTTCGGTTGCCAAAGCCATTGTCAAACGCTGCTTTACCAGCATAGTACAGACCTGATTTTCCGCCAGCCGTAAACCATACAGCGTGAAGTTTTCCACCAGCCATCGCCAGTGCCGGTCCGGTATGCGGACAGCCCTCAATGGCCCAGTGGTCCCGGCTGATGGGTACTTCCTCCGTAAATGACCCGCCGTTATCATCTGAACGGACATACGCCATATCACGCACCTGCTGTCCGAACAGCTCCGGAGGATACATCAGACTGCGGTAGGCAACGTGGATAGTCCCTCCCTCGTCCACCATCAGGTCCGTGCGGCAGCATTCGCAGGTACCCCGATGGACCGCCGTTTCCCCGGCAAATCCCCCAAGTGGAACGGTAGCGGCAAAATAAAGCGTGGAGCCTTTCACCGAACGGTCCCTGCCATCCAGCCACACGCTGCCCACCTCTCCGTTGGCGAGCCGGGCAATGTCAAAAAACTGACGGCCATAATGATGTGCGGTATCGGTATGCAGGAAACCCGGTTCTGTCCACGACACGCCCCCATCCCGTGACATCGTATAGTAAACGGCACCGGCAAATGGATTTTTTTCGTTTATAAACCGTTTCGCAAATACAGCGACGACTGTGCCATCCTCCTTAAAGGCAACTTTACCCATGCTTTCCGGTGACGTACTGAGCCCTTCACTGCCGGCAACGACCACCGGTTGGCCAAACTTACCGGTAACCGTATCATACCGTGCGAAAGCCAGCCGGTACAGGCTGTCTGTATCCTCTTTTTCCGTCCAGCAAAGTACGGACACCCCCGTTTGGTCAACCGTAAAGTACGGACCGGTGGCCGGCCGGCCATTCAGGTCCAATGTGCGGACCTCCCTATCCTGTCTGCCGGGCGAAGTACAACCGGCATACAGGGCAAGCAACACCATTATATATATACAGCTGTTATGTTTCATAATCTAAAACCGATAACTGAGTTGAATACCCCCGTACACGTTCCGCCCGGGAGAAGGATTAAAGTAAGGAGGTTCCCCGCCACCGAAAGCAGCCGCATTCAGCGATACAAAGGAACTGTACTGCTGGTCCAGCAGGTTGTCGGCACCGGCAAACAGCTCCGCCCTGATCCTCCGGATGATACAGGTATAACCTACTTTGGCATTCAGCAGGTGATAAGACGGATTATAGGCAGTGTTGGCATCGTCAAGCGGCAACCGGTCGTTGTATAGGTAACTGCAATTGGCATATATTCCCGCCCGGGTCTCGACATCTACCCCTGCACTGACCACCCAGGGAGCAATGCCGGTCAGGTCGTTACCGTCATGGATAGCTGCAACCGTATTATCGGCGGCCAGCACCCGGTAATCCACGAAGGAAAAATCTGAGCAGGTAATAGCTGCATACGGTCTCAACCGGCTTACCCCGACATTGTCATCGGGTGCCAGTACCTCCCAGGACAGCGCCAGCTCGGCACCCCGATGGTCCGTTCTCCCCGCATTATTATAAATGGCAATACCCTGCTGCACGGTTTGTGCGATCAGTTCGCCACGCATATCCATCCGGAATAACGCCAGGTCATAGCTCAGCCGGGAACCCGGCAGGTTACCCTTGGCATTGATTTCATAGTTGACAGCCTGTTCAGCCTGCAGGCGCGGGTTGACCGACCCGTCCGCATTCCTGATCTCCGAACCCGTTGGCGGGGTAAACCCGGTACTGACACCGGCATGTACCGTCAGCGCCTCACTGAATGTGTGGCTGATCGCAGCGCGGGGCGTTGCCCTGGGCGAAAAACGTTTCAGGCCACTCCTCTCCGGAGCAAGGTAATCACTCACATCGTAGCGGAGGCTGTTAAAACCAAGGCCAAGGGTCAGCAGCGTCTGCGGGCCGAGAGCTGTTTCCGACTGAGCGAACAGGGTATACATGATATTCCGGTAATCGGTATTATTCGTGATCGGCCCTTCCGTGCCCTGGTTATTCACATACTGCAGTCCTTTGGTAAGGCCCTGGTTCAATTCCCCTCCGACGATAAAGGTAGTCGGCAGGACCGCAAAGTCCGCATCATATGTAAACCGGCTGCGCCCTCCATAACTCTGGTAGTAATTCCGGATATAAGCGAACGGCAGGGGGTGATCGATATCATAAAAATAGGTAAACAGGCTGGTACTGCTGGTCAGACGATCCGTCATCCGGTATTGCTGACCGATACCAATGCGCGTCCAGTTCTGATACCTGCCGGCGGCTTTCTCCCGATTGCCGGCATTGGCCTGCACCGGATCAGCCGACACTTGCTGCGCGGTAAGCGCACCGGGTATCTGTGCATGCTGGGTACTTCTGTTCACCAGTACCGTGACGATCTGCCGGTCGCCGGGAAAAAACTGGAAATTACCGGTCATGAAACGGCGCATGTCACCGGCATGGCTCCGGAAACCACCGTATTCCTGCCAGCCATAGGAAACAAAGCTATTGACTTTGTCTCCTCCGGAGCGGAATGCCGTTGCGACGCGATGGAGACCGTAACTGCCCGTCAGTCCCGACACCTCCTGGCTCCGTTCCCCGTAGGGAGCACGCTGCAGCTGAAAGCTGATCACTCCGGCCGCCCCTGCACCATATATACTGGAAACAGGGCCTCTGATAATTTCAGCCCGGCCAATATTACTGACATCCAGGGCCTCAAGACGGGTGGTGCCGTCGGTTTCGGTCACAGGTATATCGTTGACATAGATTTTTACCGCGCGGATTCCCCAGGGAGCCCGCACGCCGTTACCGCGGATAGCAATACGGGAGTCCGACAGGTTGCTTTGGTCCATCCGCACGCCGGGTACGGTATGAAGAGCGGTCTGGAGGGATACCCCGCTTCCCCGCCGGATATCATCTGCCGTGAGCAGGGCCACGGCTCCCGGCGTTTGCCGGTTTGTCCGGTTATTCAGTCCCACCCGCACCTCATCCAAACGCACCGGATCTGCTTCCAGCTGGATATTCAACTCATTCCGGCTTTGCACCACCTCTAACAGGTGACTTTTATAGCCGATCAGTGCAAACGTAAGCCGGCCGGCGGCGGGTGGCAGGGCAATGTTGAAAAAGCCGTTGTCGCCCGACAGGGCAACGATATGACCTGCCTGGTCCAGGATGTTTACGCCCGTCAGGGGCTGACGGGTCTGGTTATCGTATATATGTCCGCTGAGCACAGTACGCTGTGCACAGACGTCGGATGCCCACAGGGCCAACAGTAAGGATAGCACCCTTACCTTATTAAAATAGTCCATCTGATTGTTGTATGATGTGGATCGTATACCGGGGAAATCATTGCAGTTGTTGCACTTATCTGCGCAACAGTAGCGTGTGATACCGTTTACGATCGGGGCGGATGGAAGATACTGCGGGCCCTTAGGGGCAGTACAAACGGGCGCTCTGCCGCATGAGCCGTTTCGGCAGCACCGGAGGGAGCGGTTAACACCATTTTTTCCGTCACGAATGCCGGATGATAGGGACTTTTCTGTGCTTCTTTTTCAGATTTTTTCTGCTGGTCATCTGCTTCTTTGAGCTTTTTTGCCAGGTAACAATGTCCGTCACAGTGCAGCTGAGGCTGATCCCTGTTCTCGCAAAGATTGCCTGCAATGTACGTGCGGTTCAGCTCAAATGCCGCCGATACCAGCAGACGGGAAACATTCTCCGCTGCCAGGAAACCTATAAGCAATATGGCGATCAACCGGCTAAACATAATGGTGCAAACTTACCTTGAAATTCTGACAGTACCAAACCTCAAAAACCAGTATTTAACATTTTTTCACACCCATAAGTCGCGCTCAATCGTTATGTTTACCAGCTTAAACAGGGTTCAGAGGTGAAGAAAATTATACAGCTGTTATATATAGGTATCTGTGTTGCCGGCCACACCGGCTTTGCGCAGACCGACTGGACCATCAAGGGGGGCGTGTTTGAGAGCGGCAGCAACAAGCGCATCAGCGGCGTGACCATCACCAACCTGAGAACACAGCAGGTCCGGCTATCTGACGAAAAAGGCCTGTTCAGCATTCCCGCTCAAATGGGCGACACCCTTCAATTTGATCAGGAAGGCTACAGTCAGGCTGTCCTGCCCGTCACTTCACGGTTCGACATCGTGATCAACATGATACCGGTGATCAGGCTGGATGAGGTAACCATCACCGGCCGGACACGCAAAGATGAGATGGAAGACATTATGCAGGATTACCGTAAACAGGGCACATTTTATAATGGCAAGCCCCCTCCTCTTTCTTATGTATTTACACCGGTCACCGCTTTATACGAGTTATTAGGCCGTACGCCGCGCAATGCCAGGCGGTTCCAAAACTACATGAATAATGAGCTGGAGCAGCAAGTGGTCGACCGGAAATTCAACCGGTCCATTGCCGCCAAATACACCGGCCTGGCGGGGGAAGACCTGACCAATTTCATGGCCTGGTACCGTCCATCTTACGACAGGGTGCAGCACTGGAATGAGTACGATATCATCAACTATCTCCAGCGGTCAATGGAGCAGTTCGAAAAGGACGGAAGGCCGGTCATGCAGGGATTACCTAAACTGGAGATTCCTCCTCAGGAAAAATAGAGAAATGTAATGGTGCCTCCGGCAGCATCCATCATCAGGACAGGATCTGCTGTATCTGTTCCAGAAAATAAGGTATGATTCCCGGATAGAGGACAATGGTAATAAGCAACCCGGACAACGCTCCATAGAAGTGTGCATCGTGGTTGATTCCGTCATTGGCGGCACGTGCCATCCACACACAGTAAATCAAAAACAGCGGGCCAAAGACCAAAGCAGGCATTCCGAGGATAAAAAACAGATAAATCTTCGCCCCCGGCATAAACAGGATCGCGCTGAACAACACGGCACATATCGCCCCTGAAGCACCCAGGCTATGGTAATCATAATGGTTTCTATGTTTCACCACGGTGGTGAGGTCACTGAGTACCAGGCTCAGTACATATAACAGTGCAAACTGCCCGTGCCCCCAGCTGCTGTTGGCAGCCATGAGCTTTTCCAGCTGAAAGCCGAAAAAGAAAAAGGTGATCATATTGAAGAGCAGGTGCATCCAGTCGCGGTGGATCAGGCCGCTTGTGAGGAGTGTATGGACCTGCTGTCCCCTGCTCACGCTGTACGGGTGCAGCATCAGCTTACCGAATACCTGCGGGTTGGAAAACGCGTAGATACTGGTCACCACGGTAAATACAAATATGAGGCTGGCAACGGGGGTCTGTGTGATATACTGCTCCATGTTTCTTTGTGTGAACGGGCCGAATGTACAAAAATTAAAATAAATGCAACTGCCGCCCTTTCAACGGGGCAAAGAGATCCAGCCGCAAAGCAGGCAGCCCGGCGTCCGGCATAAACCGTTTCACGGCCAGGCCGAACAATTGGTGCAAGCTTTCCGCTTCCAGGCCAGC
>CAZJKM010000132.1:0-6118 GCA_964546645.1 uncultured Sphingobacteriaceae bacterium | reverse complement strand
TCACGACGCCGGCTTTGGCCCCTTCCGGTACCGGGTCAGAAGCGTATACCTGTTTCAGGGACAGGTAGCCCCCGGATGCTTCCGGCTGTGTGCGCGGATCACTCTGGTACCGGTCAAAATACACGTGCGACACCTCCTCCCCACCTTTCACCTTTCTTCCCTTTGATTGTATAAAGTCAGCGACCTTTTTCAGGGCATATTGCTGTAATGCGTCCGGGTCTTTCAGCTTTTCCCGTTCCATCAGTTCCTGGCATTCTTTACAGTCTTTCCAATCCGCGTGGTCAGCCCCTTCCCCATTGACGTGGATATAGGAAGAAGGGAAGATATCCATCATTTCAGTCAGCACATCCTCCATAAAACGGAAGGTTTCTTCCCGACCCACATTAAATACACTGCCCTGTCCCGGACGATGCGGGCAGGACAAGTCCGGGTATGCCGCTGATACGGCCTCTGAATGCCCCGGAAAGCTGATGGCAGGAACAATGGTAATACCCCTCCGCGCCGCATAGGCCACCAGTTCCCGCATGTCATCCTGGGTATAATACCCCCCGCTGGCGTTGGGGCTGAACTGCTCTGCAAAGAGCCTGCCACCGGCCTGCCAGTCTTTCCACCGCATATGCGGGCGCCAGGCTGCCCTGGATATCAGTTCCGGATATTTTTTTATTTCCAGTCGCCAACCCGGTCCGTCTGCCAGCTGTAACTGAAAATAGTTCAGCTTATACAGCGATAGCAGGTCTATCAACTTCTTCAGAAAGGTAACCGGGAAAAAGTGGCTGGAAACATCCAGGTGATACCCGCGGTATTCAAAGCGCGGCGCATCTTCGATCTTCATTATGGGCAATACCCGGCTATCCGGCTGCACATAAGCAAGCTGCAACAGGGTCAGTATCCCATTGAGCACCGCCTCACGGGTATGGGCCGTCAGGTGAATGCCCGCCGGCGTTACCTGCAAACGATAGGCGTTTGCAGCCAGGGGGTCACCCGGCCGCGGTTTTGTCAGTAAGATGCCTTTTTCAGGCATTCTGCGGGGCGACCGGAGGCGTTGCACCTCTGTAAAACGGATATGGGGATGCTCTTTCAACAGGCCGGCTGTTTCCAGAAAATCATCCGTCGCATAGACCGCTGTTATCTCAGGAAATGTAAACGTACCGGTATCCTGCTGTAACAGGGTCGGACGCGGGACCACAGAAATCGTATCGGCAGCCATCAGGGCAGATGACAGCAGTAGAAAAACAGCTGTATACAGCATGCTCCGCAGACATACACGTATATCCATTATTCTCCGTTTTAGTATCAGGAACAAAGGTAATCAAAAGCACCCGCTAAACGTAATCCCTTTTGCAGATTTACAGGCTTATCCCTGAAAGATATTTCCGCAGCAGGTTGCTGCTGATCTCCTTTTCCACCGTTATATAACCCGGGTAGTTCAGTGACTGGTTACCAAGGGTAAGGGTTGGTTTGATCTTTAGCCCCAGTTTAGCTGTGCGCGCGGGAGCATTTCCTTTGGCGCTTTGCACAAATCCGAGTACCTCCTGAATGGTACTGCCGTCGGTCAGCAGCTTATAGATATTGGCATTAATCCGGAGCGGAACCGTAACCGTCTCTCCGGGCGCCACCGAAATGCGTTGGTCGGACAGCCCTTCCACCACTTCTTTATCCCTGACAAGGAACTTATACTGAAACTGGTTAACCCCGGCGAGTGTCCCTGACGGGTTCGTAATCCGGATCCGCAGGATCCCGGTAAGCGGTATATCCCTGGTCAGAAACCCCATTGCCACACCGGGCAGGCTGCTCAGGTCCGCCCCCCGGCTGTCCATCAGCTTTGTCACATCCGCACCAGCCACAAAAACACTATCAGCCGCGAGCAGCTCGTAACGGCACTTCTCAAATGCCTTTAGCTGCTTTGCCTGTTTATTAATACCGCATCCGGCAAGGGCAAACAGTGCGGTCACACCATATGCCAATCTGTTCAGTAATGTCATCATTATCCCGCAAAGATCGTAAGTATGAACCTTAACAGAGAAGCTTCGTCAATAATTTTACGTTTTCCTATCCGATACCCGATTCCCAATTCTTTCCGGTTTTCGCGTTCATATTTGTTAAAGAGAGAAAAAGGGTTCTCCCTCCGGGGCACTCTATAAAGAAAACATAAACAGATGCTTGAACGTATCGGCCAGACGCCGCTTATCAGGTCAGAAAGTCTTTCTTCCAAATACGGGTGCACCGTCTGTATCAAAGAAGATTTCCGCAATCCGGGAATGTCCTCCAAAGACAGGATCGCCCATTATATGATCCGGGACGCCATAGAAAAAGGTCTCCTGAAGCCAGAAGGTACCGTGGTGGAAGCCAGCAGCGGAAACACAGGTCTTGGGCTGGCGATGATCGCACAGGAGGAAGGCTATCCATGCCATATTTTTGTGAGCAATAAGTGCTCTGCTGAAAAAATCAGCCTGCTGGAGCGGCATGGTGCCCTGGTGACCCTATGTACCAACTCCAACGGCTTTTCTGACCCGGAATCCACCCAGGCCCGTGCCCGGCAGTATGCAGCACACACACCGGGGGCTTTTTTCTGTAACCAGTATTTCAATCCGGCAAACACACGAGCTCATTATGAGACGACCGGCCCTGAATTATGGGAACAAAGCGCCTCATCCATCACTCATTTTATAGCCGGTGTCGGAACAGGTGGAACCATCTCCGGAATCGGCCGGTATCTGAAAGAGCGCAACCAGGCGATCCGCATCTGGGGTGTGGACCCACTTGGTTCTATTCTGACCGACTACTTCCATCACGGTACACTCAGTAAGCCGGGCAACTACCTGATTGAGGGCATTGGCAGAAATTTTATTCCGGGAACGCTGGATTTCAGTATCATCGATCGCTTTATTCAGGTCGATGAGCTGGATGCTGTCCTGGCAGCGCATGTTTACAAACGTGATACCGGGTTTCTGAGCGGGTTTTCCAGTGGTGCGGTCATGGCCGCACTGCACCGTATCGCATCACTGCAGACCTTCAGGCCCCATGACACCGTGGTCCTTTTCTTTCCCGATCATGGCAGCAGGTATCTCAGCAAGTTGTATAACGAGCGTTGGCTGGATGCGGAGCTGAATATATCACTGGAAGAACAGTTAAAAAAAATGGTCGCATGATGGCAGATCAGATCAGGTCTTTTAATGATTATGCCATTGTCATCGCCTGGCCTGACCAGACTGCCCGGGGTGACGAGGCCTGGATGGCGCTGCTGAAACGGGCCGGTATCGTAAAAAACCTGAATTTTAAAATCGGGCATGCAGCGATTGTCCTGGTGAACCACTATACAGGCGCACTGAGTTACTACGACTTCGGTCGCTATATTACTCCCCGCGGCTACGGCCGTGTGCGTTCGGCCGGCACCGATCCGCGACTCACCTTACACACCAGGGCCGTTCTGTCAAAAACCGGCGAAATCAGCAACCTTGCTGCCATTGCAGCTGAACTGAAAAGTAAGGAAGAGGCAACGCACGGTGGTGGCAGGATGTTCTTTTCGGTTATCGACAGGCTTTCCTGCTCAATGGGTGCCGCTTTTGCGGCATCGCTGATCAGGGAAGGTGTGGTGCGGTACGGAGCCCTGGCTCCGGGAAACAGCAGTTGCTCACGGTTTGTTGCTCAAACACTGCTGGTTGCGCTGCAAATAAGGCATCCATCCAGAAAATTCCTGTTGTTCCCCGAAACCATCAAGGCCAGTCCGATGAGCAATGTGGTAAATGCTTCACTTAAACGGCAGATCTATTGCTACGATCAGGGTGAACTGCGCCAGTGGTCCATGAACCGCTTCCGGTCTCTCTTATTCCAGACAAGACTGCTTACTGAAAACCTGCGACACGCTTCCGCGGCAAATTTGCCCGACGACAGTTATCCGGGATCGCTGGAAGAACCGGTACGGCCGGCCCATCTCCCGACACAGGCCCAGTGGCTGGGAGGAATCGGCGAAGGGGCCTGGTTTTCCCTCACCCGGCACAGTGAGCAGGTTTACCTCATTACGAGATACAACAGCTGCGGCCTCGTTGATTATGAAGTAGCTGGCACCGCCGACCGGTCATTTTTCGTTGATCTGCCCTACGCTTTCACGTATTATTGCCGGGCGGATAAACACCAGATCCTGCAAAATGACCGGCTGCTGTACATCAACACGATCCAACAGCCGGAAATACCATCACCTGACCTGCCGGCTCCATCCATAGCTGATCACGAACTATACGACAATAACAATATATCATGACACTCAATATTTTAAAAGCAAAAATCCACACGGTTAAAGTAACCGAAGCCAATGTAACATACAATGGTTCTATAACGGTAGATGCAGATCTGCTGGATGCCGCAGGTATACAAAAGTATGAACAGGTGTATATCAATAATGCCGTAACAGGAAGCCGGATCATGACCTACGTGCTGCCGGGGGAACGTGGCAGCGGCGAAGTATGTATGAACGGCGGGGCTGCCCTTCATGCCAAGGTGGGCGACACGGTACATATCCTGAGTTTTGTACAGTTAACCCCGGAAGAAGCCGCTGTATTTCGGCCAACGGTGGTTTTTACAGAGGAAGGGAACCGGGTTAAGACGATCGAACAATATAGCCATTAACGCTGCCCCCACGTATGGGGAGCAGCGTGACCGGATGTACCTCCGAAACGACTATTCTTCCACGACAGTGGCTTCGGGCGCATTCTTTTTCACAGATTCAATGCCGTTGTCCCGGCCCGATACGCTTTCGTACTGCTCACTCGTGCCGATCACCTGCCCATTGGCAGCCTTCAGGTTGAAATAGGATTTTCCGTTTGCACTGGTTTTTCTATCATACCGGGCATCATCGGGGGCATTCTTTTTTACGGATTCAATGCCATTATCCCGTGCAGCTTTGGTCGTATACATTTCACTTGATAAAATCACCTGGCCGTTGTCTGCTTTCAGATTAAAGTAAAACTGACCGTTTTTTGCAGTTTTCTGAACAAATTTTCCCATGAAACAATTTTTTAGAATTAAGAAACGATGGGCTTAAATTAACAACTATCCTATTAAATCCCAAATAATTTCTTTACGATTCATATCCAAATCGTCGCAGGTAATTTTCCTTGCTGCGCCAGTCGGCAATCACTTTCACGAAAAGTTCCAGAAAAACTTTCTGTTGCAGGAATTCCTCGATATCCTTACGGGCATAAGTTCCTACTTTTTTAATCATTTCGCCACCTTTACCGATGAGGATATTTTTCTGGGAAGCACGCTCTACAATGATTTCCGCCGCGATGCGCGTCAGACCGGGCTCTTCTTTAAATGAGGTGACGACCACCTCGGTGCTGTATGGAATTTCCTTTTCATACAGCTTAAAAATCTTTTCCCGAATCATCTCCGAAACAAAGAAACGCTCGCTTTTATCGGTAAGTGCGTCCTTTTCATAATACGGCGGGTGATCCGGCAGGTGATCCAGGATAAACTGCATAATGGCCTGTATATTGTGGCCGTGCAAGGCAGAGATGGCAAAGATGGCCTGAGGCTGTACCGTTTCCTGCCAATAGATAATCTTACGCCTTACTTCGTCTTCCGTGGACTGGTCAATTTTGTTGATCAGGATCGCTACCGGAGACTCCGTTTTCCTGAGTTTTTCGATGACGTCATTTTCGTCATACCGTTCATTGATATCCGTTACGAGCAAAATGACATCGGCATCAATCAATGAACCGTGTACCGCATGCATCATTGATTCCTGCAGCGTATATGCCGGCTTAATCACACCCGGTGTATCTGAAAAAACGATCTGGTAACCGGGGTCATTTACAATCCCTATAATCCGGTGTCTGGTGGTTTGCGCCTTCGGCGTTACAATCGACATCTTTTCCCCTACCAACACATTCATGAGTGTCGATTTACCTGCATTTGGTTTCCCGATGATACTCACGAATCCGGCTCTATGCGACATATTTTTGTTTTATATTTGCTTTGCAAAGAAACAAATTATATCTTTGCAGTCCAATTCAGAAAAGGAATTAAAAAAAACCGGCAGCGATTGCCTGGATCATTATAAAAGAAACATTGCGGGGTGGAGCAGTTGGTAGCTCGTCGGGCTCATAACCCGAAGGTCATT
>CAZJKM010000131.1:0-6383 GCA_964546645.1 uncultured Sphingobacteriaceae bacterium | reverse complement strand
AAAGGCAGTTAACTGTAAAACGTTAGCTGCCTTTTTCAATTGTATCCCCTTAGGTACACTATCCGGTCTTCCTTTTAATCCCCGCATTCATTTGATCTAATGGTAGAGATGTCCCCCTGACTGTTACGATTAACCCTGATTTGTACATTTTTTTGTGAAACTTTGTGTATCATTCGCCATATTTATAAATTGCCATGGGATGCTAACTGAATGCTAATTTGATTTCTGTTGGCCATGTTTTTCACCATTTTCAACAATAATCCTTTTCATTATGAAACGTAGTAGCTTTTTGGTTGGCATCATCCTGTTAATCTGGTTTGTCATTTCGTTTGTAACCAATATCCTGGGACCCTTGATGCCGCTCATTATAAAAACGTATAACCTGAGCCTTACCTTAGCGGCTTTTTTACCTTTTTCTTTTTTTCTTGCCTACGGCATCATGTCTATCCCGGCAGGAATGCTGATTGAAAAGATCGGTGAGAAAAAATCCATGCTGATTGCTTTCAGTTTAAATTTCATCGGAGCAGCAACTTTCTCATTCTATCCCTTATATGAAATTGCGCTTGCATCTTTATTTATTATAGGTGTCGGCATGGCCATGCTGCAGGTAATTATTAATCCACTGATGAGAACCGCCGGAGGCGAAGAGAACTTTGCTTTTTTTTCGGTAATGGGACAACTTGTTTTCGGCTTGGCTTCTTTTGCAAGTCCTTTTGTTTTTGCTTATCTGGTGAAAGCACTTTCCGGAAATTATGAATCAAATCCTTTTATCAGTTTGCTGGCAGGCCTTATTAGAGATAATCCTGACTGGACAGCTCTTTACTGGCTTTTTACCTTCATTTTTTTCTTTATGCTCCTTATCATCTACCTGCTGAAAATTCCTATGGTAAAACTTAAAGACGATGAAAAAGCAGGTGCGGCCGGAACCTATATCACATTAATCAAAAACAGAGAGGTCTTACTCTTCTTTGTGGGTATTGTTGCCTATGTGGGTACAGAACAGGCTTTGGCCAACTGGATGTCTGAATTTTTAAGAATATACCACGGATTTAACCCCGAAGCGGAAGGAGCAAAGGCGGTCGGATGGTTTTGGGGGCTGATGTCGGCAGGCTGCCTTTTAGGTCTGGTACTTTTGAAGTTCTGGGATTCCAGGGTTATTTTAAAAGCGGCCGTAGCTGCTACTATTTTTGTTTTCAGTGTCGCTCTTTTCGGACCAGCACAGGCAGCCTTATACGCTTTTCCCCTTACCGGGTTCTTCATCTCCGTCATGTTTTCTATTATTTTTTCGTTGGCACTGAATTCCGTTTCCCTACATCACGGCTCCTTGTCCGGAATTTTGTGCTCCGGAATTTTTGGCGGTGCGTTAATCCCTTTGATTGTAGGTGCACTGGGTGATCTGTTCGGTCTGCGCACCGCACTCATATTTATCTATATAACCCTGGGATATATCTTTTTTATTGCGACTCAGGCCAAGCCTCTGATCAACAATAAAACAGTAGGTATCAACGAGCTGTTAGCCCGGTCCCCTAAACAAAAAGGATAAGCCGCTGCGTATGTTTCGGTAGATAAACATTTCATGCTTATATTTGTTGACCAAGCGTACTGTAAACGCAGCTCCTTAAATGTTGAAATATGAATTCCCGTCGTGATTTTCTGCAGAAACTGGCCTTATCCGCTATCGTATTACCTGCTTTACCTCAAACCGTTACCGCAAAAAGGAATGCACCCTTCTTTTCCGGACCTTTGCAGGGAGCCACCCTGCGGGTAGCACTGATGGGTTTAGGCGGATACGCCAGCCGGGTGGCCGAAGCCATACAATCCTGTAAACGCACCAAAATCACTGGCCTGATCAGCGGCACCCCGGATAAGCTTGAAAAATGGGGAGCTAAATACCATGTCCCTGAAAAGAGCCGCTATAATTATGAAAATTTTGACCAGCTGAAAGACAATCCGGATATAGATGCCGTCTATGTGATCACCCCGAATGCGCTTCACCACGATCAGGTGATACGGGTAGCTCGTGCGGGTAAGCATGTCATCTGTGAAAAGCCGATGGCGGTTACTGCAAAAGAAGGACAGGAAATGGTAGACGCATGCCATCAGGCTAAGGTACATCTGCTGGTCGGTTACCGCATGCGATTCGAACCCAAAACCCTGGAAGTCGTCCGGATGCGCCAGGCGGGAGAGCTGGGTAAGATTCTGTTCTTCCAGGGGTTGGCCGGATTCAGGATCGGAGATCCCAACCAATGGCGGCTGAATAAAGCGCTGGCAGGTGGCGGGTCGCTAATGGATATCGGGATTTATTCCCTGAACGGCGCGCGGTACATGGTTGGCGAAGATCCGGTATGGGTTACCGCACAAGAAACAAAAACTGATCCGGTAAAATTCAAAGAAGGCGTTGATGAAACCATCCAGTTCCAACTCGGGTTCCCGGGTGGCGCCGTGGCATCCTGTCTGTCGTCATACAACATGCGCCATCTGGACCGTTTTTTCATGACTGGTGAAAAAGGGTTTGCGGAACTGCATCCGGCCATCGGTTACGGTCCCATCCGCGGGCGTACCCATCAGGGAGAACTGGACCAGCCGCATGTGATGCACCAAACGCAGCAGATGGACGAAATGGCCCGGATTATCCTTGACGGCAAACAACCAGTATTACCGGTTGACGGACAGGAAGGGCTGAAAGACATAAAAATACTCGAAGCCATCTACGAGGCCTGCCGCACCGGACGGAAGCAAATGCTGGCCCTGTAAGCTTTCTGTCCCTACCCATTTTGATCGCTTATACTCTTTTTTCAAATTCAAATTGCTAACTTCGCCTTTAAAACCACGGTGTAATGGAAGAGTTTGAAGCAAGCGTATCAGCGGGCAAAACCAAAACAGTGTATATCTCGACGGTGATTAGTATTGCACTGGTATTGGTTATGACCGGATTACTGGGGCTGATCCTGGTACACGCCAAGAACCTTTCAAACTACGTGAAAGAAAATATTGTGCTGAATATTATTATCAACGAGTCAGCAGAAGAGAATGATATGAATGCGTTACAAAAAACGCTGAATGCTCACACCTATGTCAGAAAAGCGGAATATATCAGCAAAGAAACTGCGGCTGATAGCCTGCAGAAGGACTTGGGTGAGGACTTCGTAAAATTTCTCGGGTACAACCCCCTGTTAGCCTCGTTTGATGTTTACCTGAAATCAGATTACGCTAATACAGACAGTGTAAATACATTTATTAATGAACTAAACAGTAACCGGTTGGTGAAAGAGGTCGTCTATCAGGAATCACTGATAGATATGGTTAACAAAAATATCCGCATCATCGGCCTGATCATCCTGAGTTTTGCCGCCGTATTACTGCTGATTGCGATCGCCCTCATCAATAATACCATCCGCCTTGCCATCTACTCGCAGCGGTTTCTCATAAAAAGTATGCAAATGGTAGGTGCGACCAAAAGCTTTATACGCCGCCCGTTCCTTGGTTACGGGGTATGGCATGGTATACTGGGTGCATCGATTGCAATCCTGCTGCTTATTACGATCCTTTATTTTGGTCAACAACAGGTTCCCGAGTTAATTATGCTACGCAATTCTGTGGAATTTGGCATTATATTCCTGGGCATATTTGTACTGGGCATGCTTATTTCCGGCCTGAGCACTTATTTTGCGGTCAGTAAATACCTGCGGATCAGACAAAATGACTTATACAGATAAGAATAAATATCAAAAAATTAAAAGAAGCTGTCGAGAGATAGCTGATTGCTGAAATATATGACTCAAAAACAAAAACAAAAGATTTCCAACCCAACGGCTAAGGGGAAGTTTGTATTCGGCAAGCGAAACTACCAACTCTTTCTTGCCAGCATTGGCATCGTGATCTTCGGCTTTATCCTCATGACAGGGACCTCCGATATTTACAGTTTTACTAAAATTACCCTGGCCCCCCTTGTGGTCGTTGCAGGATTCGCGCTTGGAGTCGCCGCCATACTGGTACGACCCAAAAACCCGGATCGTCAATGAGTTTAGTTGAAGCGTTGGTGCTGGCTATTATCGAAGGCCTCACCGAATTCCTGCCGGTATCCTCCACGGGGCACATGATCATTGGTGCCGCCCTGATGGGAATGGAACCTACCCCTTTTGTAAAACTATTTACTGTCGCCATCCAATTGGGAACCATTCTGTCTGTCGTAGTACTTTATTTCAGGCGATTTTTCCGGACAGTAGATTTTTACCTGAAACTTTTCGTAGCATTTCTCCCCTCCGCTATTTTCGGCTTTTTATTCAGTGACCTCATCGATAATATGCTCGAAAGCCCAATGACGGTGGCTGTATCATTGGTTATCGGGGGCATCATTCTGTTGTTCGTGGATCGCTGGTTCAATACACCTGCCCAGGACAATTCGGATGACATGAGCTACCTGACGGCCTTTAAGGTAGGGCTGTACCAATGCCTGGCGATGATTCCCGGGATATCGCGTTCCGGTGCCAGCATCGTCGGGGGCATGCAGCAGCAACTTACACGAAAGGCAGCTGCCGAATTCTCTTTCTTCCTTGCCGTTCCCACCATGTTCGCGGCAACGGCAAAAAAGCTGCTCGACTTTTTTACGGACGGCCATACGCTCAGCGGCCAGGAAATCAATATGCTCATCGCAGGCAATGCAGTGGGCTTTTTAGTGGCCATCGTGGCTATCAAAACATTTATCGGTATTGTTACGCAATACGGCTTCAGGGCTTTCGGCTGGTACCGCATCATTGTGGGAGGCATTATCATCGTCCTGTTGCTGAGCGGACACAGTTTACAGGTAATTTAACATGACATCGCTGACACATACAACCGAAAGCATCCGCTCCGGTTTTAACTTCGCTGAAGGAGAAGTCTTGCTGCTCGACAAGCCGCTTGGCTGGACCAGCTTCGATGTGGTGAATAAAATAAAATATGCACTGAAACCGCTGAAAGTAAAAGTGGGCCATGCCGGGACTCTGGATCCGTTGGCAACTGGACTTCTGGTGATTTGTACAGGAAAATTCACCAAAAGGATTGACGAGTTCCAGGCACAGGACAAAGAGTATACCGGCACATTTACCCTCGGAGCCACCACACCATCATACGATCTGGAAACACAGGTAAATGAGCATTTTCCGACGGCACACATTGATGAGAAACTGCTATACCAAACAGCTGCGGCTTTTACCGGCGAAACCGAACAGCAGCCGCCGGCCCACTCCGCTGTAAAGATTGACGGCGAACGATCCTATGAAAAAGCCCGACGGGGTGAACAGGTGGTTACCCGCAAGCGGGTGGTTACCATCAGTGAGTTTGAGATCACCCGCATAGCCCTACCGGAGGTAGACTTCCGGGTTGCATGCAGTAAGGGCACCTATATCCGCTCATTAGCCTATGATTTCGGGCAGGCAGCGGGTAGTGGCGCCTATCTGAGCAAATTAAGACGTACGCGCAGCGGAAGCTTCCGGGTGGACGATGCCTGGCAAATCGACGATCTGATACGAGCGATAAAGAAGGGGGAATGACATGAAGATCTATAGGAACCTGGAATATTTTATACCGCTCGACAACGCGGTAGTCACGATCGGCACGTTCGACGGTGTACACATCGGACACCAGAAAATTATCAGCAGCCTGAAAAAATGTGCTGCAAAACTCAGTGGGGAAACCGTCTTGCTAACCTTCTTTCCGCACCCGCGCATGATCCTGCACCCTGAGGATGACAGCCTTCGTCTAATCAGTGACTTGTCTGAGAAAGAAGAACTATTGGCAAACTGCGGTATCGACCACCTGATCATCACTCCTTTCACGCGAGACTTTTCAAACCTCTCCCCCGAAGCCTACATCCGGGACATACTGGTTGGCAAAATAGGGACTAAAAAATTGGTCATCGGCTATGATCACCATTTCGGTAAGGATCGGCAAGGTTCTATGGCCGACTTGCTGGCATACGCCGAAATTTATAATTATACCGTTCAGGAAATTCCTGAACAGGATATCAACGATGTCGCTGTATCATCTACAAAAATCCGGGAAGCATTGATAAAAGGTGAAATTGCAACCGCAAACAGCTACCTGGGCTATCCGTTCAGGCTGACGGGGACCGTTGTCCGCGGCGAACAGCTGGGTCGTAACATCGGCTTTCCGACTGCTAACCTGCATGTCAGCGAGTCCTACAAGCTGATCCCCGCCTATGGCATCTACGCGGTTGAAGCTGATATTATCACCACGCAGCACACAGATGCCGGTCTGTACCGGGAGCCGGAAGTCATCAAAACACTGAAGGGAATGGGTTACATCGGAACACGGCCCACTATCGACGGAATAACCCGCAGCATCGAAGTAAATGTTTTTGATTTTAACGAAGACCTGTACGG
>CAZJKM010000130.1:0-6584 GCA_964546645.1 uncultured Sphingobacteriaceae bacterium | reverse complement strand
CGTTAGACGGTGCAGATTGCCTTGAAGAATTATACTTAGGGGGTAATCAATTGGACGGGAGTTGTATCACCTATTTCTTTGCCAGCAAACATCAATTGGTGATCTTAGACCTGGCAAACAATAGGATCAGTGATGACAGGAAGTTCAGTTCGTTGAACGATGTGGATAAGCTCCAAAGACTAAGTCCTATCGTGCATGCTGTTGCAACCGTGTCAAATCTATCGCCGGCTAATTTTAATAAACTTCAGGTATTATCGCTGCAGGGTAATCAATTGGACGGCAGTTGCGTCAGTTATTTTTCACACAGCAAACATTCGTTAACCTATTTGGATCTGTCTGATAACGCAATCTGTGACGATGGGAAGTTAGCTCCGCTGTCCGGCCTTGATAAACTGGTGGAATTACACCTGCAGGGTAATCAATTGGACGGCAGTTGTGTCAGTTATTTTTCTGCCAGTAAGCATTCATTGACCAAACTAAATTTGGGTAATAACAGGATCAGTAATGACGATAAGCTGGCTCCGTTAGACGGTGCAGATTGCCTTGAAGAATTATACTTAGGGGGTAATCAACTGGACGGCAGTTGTATCAGTTATTTCTCTGCCAGCAAACATTCATTAATTTTCCTGGACCTGTCTAACAACAGAATCAGTGAAGACATAAAGTTTGCTCCGTTGGCCGGTGCCGACCTTCAGGGTCTGTACTTGGCTGATAACCCGTTAGACGGGAGTTGTGTCTCCTATTTTTCTCACAGCGAACATTTAGTGACCGATTTGGATCCATCTGATGGATCCAACGGTGACGAGCAGTTAGTCCCGTCGAACGATGGCTCCTGAAAATGGGATCAAACGTAAAAGTTGTGGTATAAAAATACCAACACATCCGGCAACTCTAAGCATAGTACGGATTCTTTTTGACTATCCCAATGATGGTTGCTTTGATCCGGGATAGCCTGTAAAAACGTTGATCGCTAATAATAAAAAAGCCTTACATCACTGCGAGGCTTTTTTTAGCTCCCGAAGTAGAAATCTTCTCGAATCGATTTGTTGAGTCTTTTTGGTGCCAGTTGGGAAGGTTTTGCCATAGAAAATTTACTGAGTGCTATGGATATCGGTGCAACTGAAGCTGACCGGGCCGGATGGAACGAAGGGGTTTCTGAAGGAGGAATTGGATTTGTAAAGAAGAGTTATGCCAAAGGTTTGGCGAACTGGGGTAGGGTGGCGGTTTGTAAGATACTAAGAACGAATTTACTGGGTAATTTAAAAAAAATGACTAATTTTGTACCAAATTGGTACCATTAAAGTAAAAGTCATGTTAGTTGTCAGTAGCAGGGAATTCAGGGAAAAACAGGCCGAATATATGGACCGGGCCGATAGTGGCGAACAGATCATTATACAGCGCGGGAAGAATAAGGCTTATTCCATCACCCCGGTGACGGAAGAAGATGTTTATTTCAGCCCACAGATGATTGAGAAAATCAAAAAATCCATCCAACAGGCTGAAGAAGGCAAAGTAACCCGTATTGAGGGAAAAGCGGGACTGGATCAATTCCTGGATTCGCTCTAACGTATGTATGTCCTTGAATTTACAGAGCAGGCCACTGAGGATCTGAAGGGACTGAAACGCTCAGATTCTTCTGCTTATAAAAAGGCCCGCAAGCTGCTTGAGGAACTGATAGAGCATCCCCGAACAGGTACCGGTAAACCGCAAATGAAAAAATATGATTTAGCCGGCCTGTATTCCCGGCGAATAAGCCACAAACACAGATTGGTTTACCGGATCAATGATGCTATTGTCACCGTTCTGGTCTTATCGGCTGCTGGTCATTATGGGGATAGGTAGTTTATGAGATTTTGCCGGAATAAGATACTTTTGAATCACAACTGAAAAATGATACTCGTGTCAACAACGACCCTCATACTTATTTGATAAGCCGGTTGTTTTTAGTCCACCATCCGCTTTTGACTTCTTTTGTTAAGGCATCTTCTCCAGGCAGGGGTAAACTTGGTTTAGATCCGTGATATTCTTTGTCATGTTTCATTTGTGACCACGGAAATATATGCGCGGGCAGATTCAAAGCAGCAGCATGACGCCTTGTAGAACATAACTGGTAATGAATTATATAAATCAGTTGAAATGAAAAAGCCCCACATCACTGCGAGGCTTGTTTTTAGCTCCTCAGGTTGGGCTCGAACCAACGACCCTCTGATTAACAGTCAGATGCTCTAACCGGCTGAGCTACTGAGGAGTGTTTTAGTCTCCGAAAGAGTATCCGGTATACCCCGTTTTTCGGACTGCAATATTCGGAATTATGATCGATATAAGCAAACATATTTTATAGAAAATTTAAATTCACACTGGTGCTGATGGCTGCTGCATTGAGATTAAACGTGTTGTGTTTTTCCGCCATGCAAGACTTCCTTTCCGTTCCGGAGTTGTTCTCCCGCCTCACATAATATATGTCTTGAATTACGGAAGATAACACTTCCGTGAGCGGCTTGTTATCTTCCGTAATACAAAAGATATCTTCCATCAGGCAGTAGGTATCTTCAGTGACCAAGTAGTGATCCTGCGTCACGGAAGATATATACTGAATCAGGCAGGATAACATTTCCCTCGTCGGATTGTTATCTTCCGTCACGCAAATGGTCTTTTGCGTCACGGAAGATACCTTTTGCATCACGCAAAACATATCTTCCGTCAGCGAAATGGTAAAAAGAGGAAAAAAAGCCCACTTTCTACCAAAGAAAAAAATGGCAATTGGGCTTTTTCTCCTCTTTTTTGCCAGTGGCCTTCAGGTCAGTCGGTATACCGCCGCGCCCGTACAGGGCAACCTGTGCCGTTAACCGTTTAACAATGTGGTTGCCTGATTGGAAAAGATGCTATTTTTATTTAGCAAACTTATTACCTAATTTAGCACCCCCAAAGTGAGAGCATGGAAACGATATTCGATTTTGAGAAGCCCTTAGCAGATTTGCAGTTGCAGATCGAGAAGGTAAACCAGGTAGCGGAAAAAACCAAAGTGGATATGTCTGCTACGCTGGCCGAGCTGCAGCAGAAGCTGGAGGCTAAACGAACCGAAATCTACAGCAATATGACCGGGTGGCAGAAAGTACAGATGTCACGCCATCCCAGCCGGCCCCAAACACTGGATTACATCGGCATGATGTGCACGGATTTTATTGAGCTCCATGGCGACCGCACCGTACGGGATGATAAGGCGATTGTCGGTGGTTTTGCCCGGATAGACGGGCAGACCGTCATGGTGATAGGGCATCAGAAAGGGAAGAATACAAAGGAAAGACAGTACCGGAACTTCGGAATGGCAAATCCGGAAGGCTACCGCAAAGCGCTGCGGCTGATGAAGCTGGCGGAGAAATTCGGAAAGCCGGTCGTGACGTTGATTGATACCATCGGTGCCTACCCGGGACTGGAAGCCGAAGAACGGGGGCAAGGAGAGGCGATTGCCCGTAACCTGTTGGAAATGTCCATACTGAAAGTGCCTGTTATCTGTGTTATTATCGGCGAAGGGGCGTCCGGGGGTGCGCTCGGGATCGGGGTGGGAGACCGGGTGTATATGCTGGAGCACACCTGGTATTCGGTTATATCTCCCGAATCCTGTTCCTCTATTCTGTGGCGTAGCTGGGACTATAAAGAAAAGGCAGCTGAATGCCTGAAGCTGACTTCAGAAAATATGTACGCCAACGGATTGATAGATGGCGTTATTCCCGAACCCCTGGGAGGTGCACACCATGACCCGCAGGCACAGGCCGTATCCATCAAAGAACAAATTCTGAAAGACCTGAAGGAGCTGGGCAAGAAAAAGGCGGATAAGCTGGTGGAAGAACGGATCAATAAATTTGCCAGCATGGGTGTTGTTAATGAAGTCTGATCGTTGAATAAGATCCCAAAGGTCATTATAATATCTCTTTCAATACCTTCCACACATGTTCTGCCATAATTCGCTGGCCTTCAGCAGTGGGGTGGATCCCGTCATGTTGGTTCAGATCGGCAATTCCGGCTACGTCCTGTAACAGGAAAGGAACAAAAGCCATATCGTTTGATTTTGCCAGTGCCGGGAAAATATCTCTGAATTTCGTTGCATAATCAGTCCCCATGCTGGGCGGCACCAGCATTCCCGTAAGCACCAGCCTGCAGTCAGGCCATGCTGTTTTGACTTTGTCCACAATCACCTGCAGGTTTTTGTAGGTTTCGTCGGGAGCAATCCCCCTGAGCCCGTCGTTTGCACCGAGTTCAAGGACAAAGATGTCGGTTTTTTGTTTAAGCAGCCAATTGATACGCTCCGCTCCTGCAGCAGAGGTTTCGCCACTCAGTCCGGCATTGATCGTATGGTAAGGAAGGCCTGCTGAATCAATCATCTCCTGTATCAGTGCCGGGAAAGCCTCTGAAGGGTCGTCAAGCCCGTATCCGGCGGTGAGACTATTACCGAAAAACAGAATGTTTTTACGGGCAGTGCCGGTAAGGGCCTGCTCTTCCGGCAGCTCATCGGTTACTTGTTTTTTTTCGGAAGGGTTATTGCAGGAAATCATACAACAAGTAACAATCAGCATATACAGGTGTCTCATGTTTATATTCTGCTATTTTGTGCGGTATCTATAACAGGCAAGATAGTAAAACAGAATGATTATTCAAAATAAACCCTTGTGGAAGCAATTTTAAAAGTAACCAACGTCAGTAAAGTATACCAAAGCGCAGGACAGCCGCTCACTGTATTGCAGGATATCAGCTTTTCAGTCCGGGAGGGCTCTTCAGTGTCCATCGTAGGACCGTCCGGTAGTGGCAAGACCACGCTGCTGGGCCTTTGTGCGGGGCTTGACCGTTGCAGCAGCGGTTCGGTGGTCCTGCATGATGTGCTGCTGAATGAGCTGAATGAGGATCAGCGGGCGCAGGTACGCAACCGGTATGTGGGCTTTATTTTCCAGAACTTTCAGCTGTTGCCCACGCTGACAGCTGTTGAGAATGTCATGGTGCCGCTGGAGCTGCGGGGGGAGCGGAATTGCAGGCCGAGGGCCTTGGAGTTGCTGGATAAAGTAGGCCTATCGGCACGTGCAGGACATTATCCGGCGCAGCTTTCAGGAGGAGAGCAGCAGCGGGTAGCCCTGGCCCGCGCATTTTCAAATGCTCCGAAGGTACTGTTTGCCGACGAGCCGACCGGTAATCTTGATGCAGAAACCGGCGCTCTGGTAGAAGAATTGTTGTTTTCACTCAATCGCGATGCGGGTACCACACTGGTGCTGGTCACCCACGACCCTGATTTGGCTGCCAGAACACAACAGATGATCCGGTTAAAAGGAGGGCGCCTGGCGGATGCGGTGGTCTGATCATATAGAAAAGCCGGTAACGGGAAGACAGCCCGGTTTGAAGTGGGTACTGAAGATGGCCTGGCGTGACAGTCGCAGGAACAGATCACGTTTGGGGCTGTTTATGTCGTCTATTGTTCTCGGTATTGCGGCGTTGGTGGCTATCCAGTCTTTCAGTGACAACCTGAAAGCAGACATGGATCACCAGGCGGCAACCCTGCTGGGTGCCGACCTTCAGGTTGACAGTCGCCGCGAACCGGGAAAAGAGGCACTGCAGCTGATCGATTCGTTGCGCCGGATGAGTATCGGCTACTCGGAAGAGCGTAATTTTGCATCGATGATCCTGTTTCCCGGCGGAGGGACACGCCTGGTACAGATCAGGGCACTTCGTGGTGACTTTCCCTATTACGGCCGTCTTGAAACAACGCCTGCCAGTGCGGCTTCAGATTTCAGACAACGGAAAGAAGCATTGTTGGACAAGGCGCTGTTGTTGCAATTCGGTGCGAAAGTGGGCGAAGAAGTCCAGGTTGGCAACGAAAGGTTCCGTATTGCCGGAGCACTTGAAAACGTGCCGGGACGGACGGGCATTGCCGGGGCGGTGGCTCCGTCAGTATTCATCCCACTGCTCTTCCTGGAAGGTACAGGCCTGCAACAGAAAGGCAGCCGCATTCAATATAACTATTATTTCCGGTTTCCGGATGGAATGGATGTCGGCCGGCTTGCAGAACAGCTGGATAGCCGGTTGGAGGAGCTGGCACTGGATTATGATACGGTTGCTACGCGAAAGGAGAGCGCCGGGCGTACCTTTCGTGATCTCTCTGGTTTTCTGGCATTGGTAGGATTTATTGCCTTATTGCTGGGTGGTTTAGGGGTCTCAGGAGCGATACAGGTGTATGTGCGGGAGAAGGTCAGCTCCATTGCTATATTGCGGTGTCTCGGAGCAAGCAGCAAACAGACTTTCCTGATTTTTCTGGTGCAGGTGGCAGCCATCGGACTGACCGGTGCCATGATCGGTGCCGTACTTGGTATATTGATACAACAACTGTTACCCTTGCTGTTGTCCGATTTTCTTCCCGTTCGTGTCAATAATGATATTTCGCTTGCAGCCATTGCACAGGGTATTGCTTTGGGGCTGTTCATGTCGGTCTTCTTTGCCCTGGTTCCCTTATCCGGTATTACGGCCGTCTCACCGTTGCACGTGCTGCGCCTGGCTTTTGAAGAGAAGGGGCAAACCGGTTGGCGGCTCCGGGCGTGGCTATATGC
>CAZJKM010000129.1:0-6635 GCA_964546645.1 uncultured Sphingobacteriaceae bacterium | reverse complement strand
TATCTGCTGAAAATGATTACTTTTGCAGGCATTGAAGGTATTTGTCAGCAAATCACAAAATACCATATAACCATGAAGGCCCTGAAATGACAGATGCAGGGCTTTTTAAGTTTCAGGTGATGGGAGATACCTTAACAATAAAATGGAAACATATGTTAAATATTGTACTTTTTGGCCCTCCGGGTGCAGGCAAAGGAACTCAATCTGAAAAACTGATCAGCAAATACGAACTGGTACATATCTCTACCGGTGACATTTTCAGAGCACATATCACCAACAAAACAGACCTCGGCAAGCAGGTAAGCGAACTGATCTCCAATGGGGAACTGGTACCTGACAGTATTACGATTGCCATGCTGGAGCAGGAAATCGATCGGAACGAAGGGGCAAAGGGATTCATTTTTGACGGCTTCCCCCGCACGGTGGCACAAGCTGAAGCGCTGGATCTTTTCCTGAAAAGCAGCGGTACTGATATTCATACGGTGATCGCACTGGACGTGACACAGGACGAATTGGAACGCCGTATTGCGGAGCGGCAGAAAATCAGCGGCCGTGCAGATGATGCTGCTGATAAGCTGGCAAAACGTATTGACGAATATTTTACCAAAACCATCCACGTACTGCCCTACTACGAAGAGCAGGGAAAACTGAATAAGATCAATGGCATCGGTGAGATTGAAACGATTTTCTCAGCGATCAGCAAGGTTGTTGATGGAGTTATCAGTCGGTAGTCAACAGTTGATAGCCAACAGTCGGCAGTGTCACTAATCAACTAATTACCAATCAACTAATCACCAATAATGGCCCAGGGTTCCAACTTTGTTGACTATGTAAAAATCTGCTGCCGTTCGGGACAGGGCGGTGCCGGCTCGGCACATCTGCATCGTGACAAGCACACGGCAAAGGGTGGTCCCGACGGAGGAGATGGCGGAAGAGGCGGCCACATCATTCTGAAAGGCAACCGCCAGCTCTGGACATTGCTACACCTGAAATTCCGGAAGCATGTGATTGCTGACAACGGCGGTCCGGGAGGAAGTGCGCTGTGTCATGGAGCCAATGGAAAAGATGAGATCCTCGAAGTGCCATTGGGAACCATAGCCCGGCATGCTGAAACGAATGAAGTGCTTTTTGAGATTACAGAAGACGGTGAGACCAATATATTGACAGCCGGAGGGAGAGGAGGTCTTGGAAACTGGCATTTCAAAAGTGCTACGCAGCAAACCCCCCGGTTTGCGCAGCCCGGGGAGCCCGGAAAAGAGGAATGGATGATCCTCGAACTGAAAGTGCTGGCCGATGTAGGGCTGGTGGGCTTCCCCAATGCGGGTAAGTCGACGCTTCTGTCAGTTGTCTCCGCTGCCAAACCGGAAATCGCAGATTATCCCTTTACCACACTGGTACCCAACCTCGGCATCGTTTCTTATCGTGACAGCCGTTCTTTTGTCATGGCCGACATCCCCGGTATCATTGAAGGCGCATCCGAGGGCAAGGGATTGGGATACCGTTTCCTGCGGCATATTGAGCGCAATTCGGTACTGTTGTTTATGGTACCCGCTGATACGGGCAGGACGATCGGCGAAGAATACGACATTTTACTGAGCGAGCTGACCGCTTATAACCCGGAACTGCTGCAAAAACCCAGACTACTGGCTATCACCAAATCTGACCTGCTGGACGACGAACTCCAGGCAGAAATGAAGCAACTGCTGCCGGCCGGCATACCTGCTGTTTTTATTTCCTCCGTGGCAGGTCAGGGCATTCAGGAGCTAAAAGACCTGATCTGGAAAACGATCAATTAATTTATTTACTACATTTGCTTCATGTCTGTACAAAATGAAACGAAGCGTATCACCACACTCCGTATCCGGGAGATGAAGGATAGTGGCGAAAAAATCAGCGTATTAACGGCTTATGATTTTTCGCTGGCCAGGGTGTTGGATGACAGTGGGGTGGATATATTGCTCGTAGGAGATTCTGCTGCCAACGTTATGGCCGGCTATGAAACCACCCTGCCCATTACACTTGACCAGATGATTTATCACGGTGCGTCGGTGGTACGTGGTGTAAAGCGTGCCTTAGTAGTGGTTGACCTTCCCTTTGGCACGTACCAGGCAAGCCCGGAACAGGCATTTGAAGCAGCCGTACGGGTGATGAAAGAAACCGGTGCACAAGCTATTAAAGTGGAAGGTGGGGTCGAAATAAAAGCGGCAATTGAACGGATTACACAGGCAGGAATACCGGTTATGGGCCATCTGGGATTAACACCTCAGTCTGTTAACCAGTTCGGTGGTTATGGGGTACGCGCACAAAAAGCCAGTGAGGCCCATAAGCTGAAAGAGGACAGCCTGGTACTGCAACAGGCAGGCTGTTTTGCGATCGTACTGGAAAAAATTCCGGCTAAACTGACAAAAGAAGTCACCTCACAGCTTAACATACCTACGATCGGCATCGGGGCGGGACCGTATTGCGACGGACAGGTACTGGTTACCCACGACATGCTGGGACTGAATAAAGGGTTTAAACCCAAATTTCTACGGCAATATGCCGACCTCTATGAGCAGGTCAGCGTTGCAACCAAACAATATACCAGTGACGTTAAATCAGGGGCTTTCCCGAATGAAACCGAACAGTACTAAACCGGCTGCCCGCCAATAATGTCCTGCATCAGGCGGAATACATCCACCGCTTCCAGTATTTCTTTTCCCTGTGTCTGGTCGGTGATCACAATAGCCGAAAAATCATAATCGTGATGCACGCGGCCGTGAGAACCTTTGACCAGTCCGGCATCCAAAGGCACCACATCCATGACATAGCGTAGACCGGCTTTTTTTCGGAGTAATTTATAACCCGCGCGCAGCCTGGAGGTCATAAACATTTCCACCGGGTCATAGCCTGGCTTTTTATGGATATCCACGCAGCGCGCATAATCCGGTGCTTTGGCATCATCCTCCCAGAAATAGTAGGTAAACCAGCTGTCCTCATCAGCCATCAGCACCAGATCGCCTGCCCGCTCGTGATCCATGTGATATTCCCGTTGCGCTTCACGGTCAAGTACCAGTTGTACCCCCTTCGTATTACGGAAAAGTTCCATCACCTGTTCTTTGGTAGCGGGATCGTTCAGATATACGTGCGCTACCTGATGATCAGACACTGCGAATGCCCGCGAAGCACCGGCATCGAGTAATTCGAGTCCGCGCTCAACCCGGATCTGCAACAATCCGGCCTGTCGGAGGATGCGGTTGGGATGAACAGGATGGTTTACCGGTGTAATACCGTATTCCGAGAGGATGATAACACGGGCATGCTGTTCTTCATAGTACGTGACCACATCACGTACCAGGTTATCAATTGCCTCCAATTCAGGCGCAATAACCGGCAGTTCGGGGCCGTACTTCTGCAGGCAATAATCCAGGTGGGGCAGGTAGATAAGGGTCAGTGTCGGATCGTATATACGGTCGGTGTAAACCGATGCATCTGCGATCCACCGGCTGGAAACGATATTGGCTCCTGCACCCCAGAACTGAAACAAGGGAAACTGGCCCAGCTTTTCCTGCAGCTCGTCACGCAGCGAAGCCGGATGCGCATAACAATCGGGAAGCTTACGGCCGTCAGCCAGGTAATTGGGCCGCGGGGTGACCGAATAATCGGCCGACGAATACATATTGTACCACCAGAACATCTTTGAACAGGTGAAAGCAGGGTCCTGCTTTTTAAGGTAGTCCCATATCTTTTCTCCCTGCACCAGTTTATTGGATTGTTTCCAGAACTTTACTTCACAATCGGTGCGATCGTACCAGCCATTACCGACAATGCCATGTGCTGCCGGCCACTTACCCGTCAGGTAAGTGGATTGCACTGAATTGGTAACGGAAGCCAGCATCGGCTGCACGGGATACAGATACCGTTCGGCAGCATATTGTGTCAGAAAAGGCATATGCTGGCCCAATAAACCCCGGGAAAGTCCCACCACATTGATGACAACGGTTTTTTGCATAACTGTCAGTTTGCCAGTTGTTGCCGTACCCACGACAATTCGCGGATGATCGACTGTCCAACCGGAAGTTTATAAGATGCAGGCAGCACATCCCAGGTATATGTTTCCACCTCCAGATGACGGCACAGATCCTGTTTTTTAATGAGATCAAGAACCGTTTTTATGTCCGCCTGTGTGGATTGCAGCAACCCGAAGTCATCCATAAACACCGGAACATGGTAGTGGGCACGCCATTCGCTGACCTGTACATTCTGGACATCACGGAGTGCTTCTGATAGGTCCGGATACCGCACGAGGCCACCTGCCCGCGTCTGTGCGACCACCTGGTGCAGGTAGACGGGCTCATTGTAGGCGGCCAGCGCTTCCGCAATGCGATTTCGTTCAGGGGCTTCCCCGAGAGAGACCTTCAGCGCAGCACTGAGCTGCACCCTGCCGATACGGATCTGCTTTGCGCTCAGTTGTTCCATACAGTACGCATGCGGTTCATAACCCACGGCAAAATGACATACGTCATAACAAAGGCGGATATGCTCTCGCAATATGCCGCCGGCATCAGCGGTACTTATTCCGAGGGCTCCCTGTATGGCTGGCAACGCCTGCTGCGTTAATTCCTGTTCATACCATTGTATAAATTCTTCACCGGTTTCCAGTACGCCGTCGGGTTCAGGCTCTATATCCAGATGGATGACCTTGCCGGTATCCTCCCGAAGGGAAATCAGGTATAGCAAGACCTCTACCATATGGGCAGTGGCTTTGGCAACCACCTGTGGCCGATCCGACGGCGTATGCCAGCGCCTGTAGCTGAGGGGTGAGGTGGAAATACCACCATCCTGACCGTTCTGTGGCAGGCGACTGAGTATACGGGCCAGCCGCATGGTATAATCCCTGCGTTCCGGCGTTGTCCAGTCGGGCGTATGCACCTGGTCTTTTACCGCACTCCCGTGAAAACTTCCATAGGGGAACCCATTAATGGCAAATACATAGGCCTGATGCTGATGAAGCCAATGACGGAATTCTTCCAGGTGCTTCTCCTCATCCAGCGTACAGCTGGCATTATTGGCGATCCGCAGTCCGAGTGCCATGGGCGAGTTACCAGCCAGGGCCTCACGGATTCCGGGAAAATGAAGCTTTAACTGCATGAAATGATCTTCCCAGCTTTCTCCGGGATGGATATTGCTGCAATAGGTCAGGTGGTTTCCGCCAATTTCCATAAGGACTGATTCTGAGAATAATTTAATAGCTTTTCAGCGGCTTTCCGGATGAGTGCCGGCTCCATCTCATGAACTTCTTCGCCGGTACCGATCGCCCGCAACAACATGATGGTAAGACGCCCTCCCAGATGTTCCCTGAACTCTTCAAGCCCATGCAGTAATACATTTCCTTCCAGCATGGGGTGACTGATGGGTAAACCACAGGCCAGCAGGATCCGCACAATCCGTTCCGCATCCGGCAGCGATATTTTTCCTGAAAGAGCCGAATATACACTGTCAAGTGCAATGCCTATCGCTACCGCTTCACCGTGCAGCAGTTCAAAGCCGGTCAGCTGCTCCAGTTTATGGGCCGCCCAGTGGCCGAAATCCAACGGACGGGACGACCCTTTCTCAAACGGGTCGCCGGAGCGGATGTGTTCCATATGCAGCTCGGCACATCGCCGCACGAGATATTGCATACAAGCCGTATCACGGCCGGCCAGTGCAGCGGCATGTTCTTCCAACCATCCGAAAAAGGCGGCATCTTTTATTAATGCCACTTTGACGGCCTCTGCTATGCCGCAGCGCCATTGCTTTGCGTCAAGCATCGTTAAAAAAGCAAAATCGTTGAAAACGGCCACGGGTGGCACGAACGTACCCAAGAAGTTTTTCTTACCCCGGTAGTTGATACTGTTTTTAACACCAACACCGGAATCGTTCTGTGACAATACCGTTGTCGGGACCCGTATATGGCGGATCCCCCGATGTGCAATGGCTGCTGCGTAGCCCACTGCATCCAGCACGGCGCCACCACCAATGGCCATGATATACGAGTGACGGTCGATCCCATATTGATCCACCGCATCAATTATTTGACCGACATACCGGTCGTCATTTTTAACCGCTTCCCCACCCGGTACGACGAGCAGGTCACCGGAAAGCTTCACCGTACTGCCGGCAAAATAAGCCCGTATATGCGGGCCGATGGCAGGGAGCCTGTCCATTACACCCTGATCAGCCACAACCAGTAGTTTTGCCGTTTCGCCAGGCGGTATCATTTCGGCAAAAAAACCGGATAACAACGGGTTGGCCGGGCTAAACAGGTCGTCTGTAAAATAAACGCGATAATTATAAGGTACGAGGAAGGACTGTTCTAAATATTCCATTTCTGTTTTACACACTATGCTGCTTCACATACGGTTCCGGAGCCATTGCGTCAGGTGACGGCAAACGTTTTTGCCAGGACTACGGAGACCGGTAACAAAGTTAAGATTATTATTGCCATCAGCAAGCTGCCGGCTCCGGCCGCCCACGCTGCGTTCAGCACAATCAAGGCCAATACGCCGGCTTTAACCGCTTTCCCGATCAGTGGCCCTTCAGGCCTGCGGATCGCTTTCAGCAGCGGCTTTCCGATCAGCCATCCCAGTAATGCGGTGAGCACTGCCGCCGGCATA
>CAZJKM010000128.1:0-6639 GCA_964546645.1 uncultured Sphingobacteriaceae bacterium | reverse complement strand
CCCAAACAATGGAACGCCCTGAAGCTGCTGGGTGAATCCGGGGAGTTCATTGATGATGCAGCCGGAAAAGAAGTCCTGGCACTGGCTGAAAAACTTGATTTTGCCTTCGCGGAGGTGGACGAACTGGGCACGCTGACGTATGACGACAGTTACCTGCAAAAGCATATTGATCACATCCTCACCCTGGAGTTGGTGGATACCGCCGCTATCAAAGCTGCCGGTTTTAAAATTGCAGTGGATGCAGTTAACTCAACAGGCGGTATTTTTGTGCCGGCGCTGCTGAAGGCGTTAGGGGTAGCGGAAATTTATGAGTTGTATTGCGAGCCGGATGGCCATTTCCCGCACAACCCCGAACCATTGCCGGAGCACCTGAAAGATCTTTCGGCGCTGGTTACCGCTAAAGGTGCTCATTTGGGCATTGCGGTGGACCCGGATGTGGACCGGCTGTGTTTCGTGATGGAAAACGGGGAGGTGTTCGGCGAAGAATATACACTCGTTGCCGTTGCCGATTACATCCTGCAGCACAACCCCGGCAATACCGTATCCAACCTGTCATCCACGCGGGCACTCCGGGATGTGACACATAAACACGGCGGGCAGTATCATGCGGCAGCAGTGGGAGAGGTGAATGTCGTTACGAAGATGAAGGAAGTGAACGCGGTGATAGGCGGTGAAGGGAATGGTGGCGTGATCTATCCCGAAACGCATTACGGACGGGATGCATTGGCCGGGATCGCGTTGTTTTTAACACACCTGGCAACGTCCGGAATGGCCATTTCCGCACTGAGGGCCACGTATCCGGAGTACCATATGTCAAAAAACAAGATCGACCTCCGTCCCGGGCTGGATATGGATGCCTTACTGCGGACGATGGAAGAAAAATACCAGGATGTACCTCACAGCACCATTGATGGTCTCAAAATAGATTTTGAACAGGAATGGGTACACCTGCGTAAATCCAATACAGAGCCTATTATACGGGTTTATGCAGAAGCGGGCAGTGCCATCCGGGCACAGGCCGTGGCACAGAAAATTATGCAGGAAGTACGGGAAGCAGCAGGGGAATAAGGAAGCTTTTTTGTAGCTTTGCGCAACCGTTAATCTGAACAGATGCGTATATACTTAGACAATGCGGCAACCACGCCAATGGATGAAGCTGTGCTGGAAGAGATGACCGCCGTCATGCGCGAGCATTACGGCAACCCGTCGTCCATCCATACCCACGGGCGGCAGGCGCGTACATTAATTGAAAAAGCCAGAAAAACCATTGCCGGACTGCTTCATGTTTCCCCGGCAGAAATTTTTTTTACTTCAGGAGGAACAGAAGCGGACAATATGGCTATCCGCCGGGGTATACTGGATCATGATATTACCCATGCGATCAGTTCACCCATAGAGCACCATGCCGTAGAGCATACGCTTAAAGAAATAGAGCAGGCAGGTGCCATACAGCTCAGCCTGCTGGATGTGGACCGGAAAGGAAATGTGGACCTGCAGCAGCTGGAAGCGCTGCTCAGCAGTCAGCCGCGCAGCCTGGTGTCGTTAATGCATGCCAATAACGAGGTGGGAACACTGACGGATATCGCAGCCGTCTCCGCATTGTGCCGCAGCCACGGCGCGTTGTTCCATACAGACACCGTACAGACCATGGGGCATTACCGTCACGACCTTTCAGTGCTGGATGTGGATTTCCTCGCCGGTTCTGCACACAAGTTCCACGGTCCTAAGGGAGCAGGCTTTATCTACATCAACCACAAGGTAAAGATTCATCCATTGATTTACGGAGGGGCGCAGGAGCGGAATATGCGTGGGGGGACAGAAAACGTGTACGGTATTGTTGGGCTGGCAAAGGCATTGGAACTGGCTTACCGTGACATGGATGAACACCGGCAACATATACAGGCATTAAAATCGTATATGATGGAACAACTGGTCCAGGGGATTCCCGACGTACAGTTCAACGGGGAAACCGTGCCGGACAAGAGCCTGTATACGGTCCTTAATGTTTCGTTTCCGGCCAGCCATATGGCAGATATGCTGTTGTTTAATTTGGATATCGCCGGTATATCGGCTTCCGGAGGCAGTGCCTGCAGCTCGGGGTCAAACATCGGGTCACATGTACTTTCTGCAATAGGTACCGACCCGGATCGCCCGTGTATACGGTTTTCATTCAGTAAGTTCAATACAACGGAAGAAATTGATGCCACCGTCGGTAAGTTAAAGGAACTGTACCATTCCCTATCTATTTCAGGAGCCGGATAAAATTTGACAGTTCTTTTTTCAGGTTGCGGCGGTCAACAATAAAATCAAGGAAGCCGTGCTCCAATACAAACTCAGCGGTCTGGAAACCTTTTGGCAGGTCTTTTTTAATGGTTTCTTTGATGACCCGCGGACCTGCAAAACCAATGAGAGCCCCCGGCTCCGCAATGTTAATGTCCCCCAGCATGGCATAAGAAGCTGTTACGCCACCGGTAGTAGGATCGGTCAGTAAGGAAATATACGGAATCTTTGCCTGGCTGAGCAAGGCCAGCTTTGCGGACGTTTTGGCCATCTGCATCAGCGAAAAAGCGGCTTCCATCATCCGTGCCCCCCCTGATTTGGATATCATCAGGAACGGTATGTTGTTTTTAATACAATAGTCTACAGACCGGGCGATTTTTTCGCCTACGACCGATCCCATTGAACCGCCTATGAAAGTGAAATCCATACAGGCCACCACCAGTTGCTGGCCGTCAATTTTCCCCACGGCACTACGTACCGCATCATTCAGCTTGGTTTTTGCATAGCTTTCTTCCAGGCGTTCCGTGTATTTTTTGGTATCTTCAAAATGGAGCGGATCGCCTGACCGCAGGTTGCTGAACAACTCCGTATAGTCATCATCGTCGAAAATAATAGAAAAATAAGCTGCCGATCCGATCCGCAAATGATAGCCACAGTATTGGCAAACGTATTTGTTTTCGATCTGTTCAGAGTTCAGGAGCGGCTTTTTACAGGAGGGACATTTGTTCCACAACCCGTCAGGAGCTTCTTTTTTATGTTCTGTAGCCGTACTTATGCCGGCCTTATCACGTTTAAACCAAGCCATTCGATGTTGATAATGTTCTGCAAAGAAACAAAAAATATCAGGTGGGTACTAATATTACGTCCAATTGTTTAAAAAGCATAACGTTCAGCAAGCCCCATCTAAAAACGCTTCGCTTCATTCCAGTAAACGTCCATTTCGGCCAGTGTCATATCTTTCAGGCTTTTGCCCGCCTCCCGTGCCTTTGTCTCCAGGTACGTAAACCGGCTGATAAATTTTTTGTTGGTCCGTTCCAGTGCATTCTCCGGATTAATACCTGCAAAACGGGCGTAATTAACCAGCGAAAAAAGCAAATCACCAAACTCCGCTTCTGCCTTCTCTGCGTCAAACGGATCGTTCGCGGCGACATTGAACTCGTTTTTGAACTCCTGCAATTCTTCTTCCACCTTTTCCCATACCTGTTGTTTTTCTTCCCAGTCAAAACCTACACCGCGTGCTTTATCCTGTATGCGGTATGCTTTTACCAGGGCCGGAAGGGAGGAGGGAACCCCGCTGAGCACCGTTTTATTGCCTTCCTTCAGCTTGATCTGTTCCCAGTTCCGTTTCACATCTTCTTCATTGGCAGCCTCCACATCCCCGTAAATGTGCGGATGGCGTGAAATCAGTTTTTCACAGACACTATTCAGCACGTCGGTGATATCAAAGGCCTGTTGCTCTTCCGCAATCCGCGCATAGAAAACCAGGTGCATCATCAGGTCGCCCAGTTCCTTTTTAATTTCAGGAAGGTCGTTGTCAAGGACAGCGTCCGCCAGTTCATACATTTCTTCAATAGTAAGGTGCCTGAGCGTCTGCATGGTCTGCTTTTTATCCCAGGGACATTCCCGCCGCAGCGTATGCAATATATGCAGCAAGCGGTCGAACGCTGCAGAAGGGGTAGGTTGGGGTGGAGGAGGGATGTGTGTCATATGGGTTTTGTTTTCTCTTTCAGCCATTGCTGCTCTGCCTCATCCAGGTGTGGGGCCAGCTTGCTGTAAACCAGTTCGTGGTACGTATTCAGCCATTCCACCTGCTTCCTGTCCAACAATTGTTTGTTGATGAGGGAGGTGTCTATATAGCAGAGCGTCAGTGTTTCAAAACGATAAAACGTGCCGTGCTCTGTTTGCTGATACGGGGTGCTCAGGACCAGGTTTTCAATACGAATACCGTACCGTCCTTCCAGATAAAGACCTGGCTCTATGGATGTAATCATGCCCGTCTCAATCAATACATCAACAGGAGCCGTGTTAAAAACATGCGGACCTTCATGTACATTCAGCGCAAAGCCGACACCATGACCGGTGCCATGGCCATAGTTTTTCAGATGGTCCCAGAGCGGCTTTCGTGTAATGGCGTCGATCTGGTAACCCCGGCTCCCTTGCGGAAAAATCGTGGTACTTCCCTCCATCATCCCTTTCAGCACCAGGGTATAGTCATTTTTTTCGTCGTCTGTCAGGTTACCCAGTGAAATAACACGGGTAATATCTGTGGTGCCGGTTTCATATTGCCCCCCGGAATCGATGAGCAGCAAGCCGTCGGTTTCCAGCCGGGCATCACTCTCCGGCGTTGCTTTATAATGCGGCAAGGCCCCGTGTGCCTTATAACCTGCAATGGTATCAAAACTTTCCCCGATAAAACCGAGCTGCTCTGCCCGGAATGCCCGCAGTTTCCCGGCGATGGCTATTTCCGTGAGGGATTCTTTCCCCATCGTCCTTTCCAGCCAGTGAAAAAAACGGGTCAGCGCTACGCCGTCCCTGACCATCACGTCACGGGTATGGGCTATCTCTGTTTCGTTTTTAACCGCTTTCAGCAGGGTGCTGGGGTTGGTTGCTTCCATGATCCACGTACCGGTGGGAAGCGCACGATACCAGGCATAACAGGTCCTCCTGGGATCGAGCAACAGGGCATCTTCCGCCGGAAACGCAGCTAACGCGTTCCGGACGTCTGCATAGGGAGCGAGGGAAATGCCGGCTGCGGCCAGTTCCCCGTGGTACGAAGGGCTCAGTTTTTGTTCATCGATATACAAGATCGCGTCCGACTCGCTAATCAGTGCGAAAGCGAGTACCACCGGGTTGCAGCGGACATCTTCCCCCCGTATATTAAACAGCCAGGCAATATCGTCCAGGGTGGAGATCAGGTGGTGGCCCGCTCCCTGTTTTTTCATCATTGCCCGAACGGCTGTTAGTTTCCCGGCTATTGTTTCCCCGGTTACGGAAACCGGAAGCAGCCGGGCGGGAGCTGAAGGAAGCGGCGGCCGGTCCGGCCAGCTATTCCCGAGCAGGTCAACGTCAGCCTGCACTGTAAAACCATATGGTTCCACTGCTATCAAAACAGATTGCGCAACAAATGCCGAAACCAGTTGCCCGTCAAAGGCAATGGTACTGCCGGCAGGGAGATTTTCCGTCAGCCATCCGGCATATTCCGCAGTGCCCTGTGCTTTCAGTTTTACCAATTCAAATCCGCTCCCCGCCAGCTGCTCAGTTGCCTGTACAAAGTAGCGGGCGTCTGTCCATAACCCGGCGAAATGCGGTGTGATAACAAGCGTCCCGGCCGAGCCGGAAAATCCGCTTACCCAGGAAATGCATTGATAGTGTTCCGGGAGGTATTCGCTGATATGCGGGTCTGAAGAAGGTATGATATAAGCATCAATCCCCAGCTGCTGCATGTGATGACGGATGGTTTGAAGTTTTTCAGAATGGGTCATTGTTACGTCTTTTGGATAGCGGTGCAAGTTACAGTTTTATGGGCGACTAAACGACCCACCGTTCACATCGCTGCAAAAAAACAGGGTCTGCGTCGGCACCGATGCCGGGAAGGTCCGGCACGCTGACCCGGTACCCGTCAAACCGGACACCGTTCACGACGGGGTCTTCGAGATGGCCGATCAGGCAGGTATCCATATCAAAGAACTGTACATTCGGAGCCGTATACGCAAAATGCACCTTGGCAGATAAGGCGATGCGGCTTTCCAGCATACCGCCGATCATGCAAGGGATATGGCTTTTCGCCGCCACATCCTGTAGGCGCAGTGCTTCTGCAATACCTCCTGATTTAGAGAATTTGATATTGATATAATCACAGGCCCCGGTAGTGGCAAGCCGTTCCGCATCCCGGTGGTCATAGCAGCTTTCATCCGCCATGAGCGGGATAGAAGTCTTTTTCCGTAAAGCCGGAAGCAGCGCATCGTTATAACTCCGCATGGGTTGTTCACAGAACTGGATATGGAAGGGTTCCAGCCCCTGCAGGGCTGCTGTTGCCGCTTCAAACGACCAGCCCTGGTTGGCGTCGATCCGGATCGTCAGGTCATCGCCCACCACTTGACGGATCGCCCGGATCCGTTCAATATCATCCTGTGGATCTTTACCGAGTTTCACTTTCAGTACATCGGCACCGTTTTTCCGGAAGGCCTGTGCTTTCGCGGCCATCTTCTGCGGCGTATCCAGCCCCACGGTAATATCCGTTGTGATCTCCCTCACCCTGCCACCCAGATACTGGTACAGCGGCAGGCCGGCCTGTTTGGCCGCCAGGTCGTGCAGGGCGATGTCAAAAGCACTTTTGATGGTCGGGTTACGGGCAATATA
>CAZJKM010000127.1:4993-6809 GCA_964546645.1 uncultured Sphingobacteriaceae bacterium | reverse complement strand
ACTGATGATCACCCTCTGGAAATACTTCAGGCAGCAGCGCTGGTGGGTAGCGCTGGCGCTGGTATTGGCCGGGATCGCACAATTACTCAGCCTGATCGACCCGATTATCTTCGGGAAACTCATTGATAATTATGCAGGCAATCCACGGGGCTTGCCGCAGGATGATCTGGTCAGGGAAGTACTGTATTGGCTGGGCATCGCTGTGGCCATTGCGCTGGCAGCACGTATAGCCAGGGCCTTCCAGGAGTATGTGACGCGCCTGGCCGTCCAGCGCTTCGGCATGCAGATCTTCAACGATGGGTTACGGCAAACATTGCGTCTGTCTTTTCAGGAATATGAGGAACGGCACAGTGGCGAAACACTGTCTATCCTGCAAAAAGTTAAAACAGATACCGAACGTTTCGTTAATTCGTTTATCAATATTTTATTTTCATCGGTAGTAGGTATAGGGTTTCTGGTCTGGTATTCCGTTTCCCGGCATTGGATGCTCGTGCCGGTTTTTGTGATTGGCATATTGGTGCTCGGTTCACTTACCGGCCTGCTCAGCAGGAAGATTAAAACCATACAGCGATCCATCAACAGGGAAACCAATAGTATGGCGGGCGTAATTACCGAGTCACTCCGTAACATCGAGCTGGTGAAAAGCCTCGGACTTACCTTTCCTGAGATTCGCCGGCTGAAGCTGCAGACACAGAAGATTTACGACCTGGAGATGGAAAAGACCGGTCGCGTACGCACACTCTCTTTTTTTCAGGGCACTACCCTCAATATCCTCCGGCAGTCCATTCTCTTTATATTACTATGGCTTATTTTCCGGAATGTGCTCACGACCGGTGAGCTGATCGCGATGCAATTCATATCCACCTCCATTTTCGGCCCCCTGCAGGACCTGGGGAACATCATTCTTCATTACCGGGAGGTGGAAGCCTCTGTACATAGTTTTGATCAGCTGATGCAGAAGCCCATAGAACACCGACCGGAACCCTACAAAGAGGCGGGGCCGGTGAAGAGCATCGAATTCCGTAAGGTAGTTTTCCGCCATAAAACGGCACATGCAAATGCCATAGACGGTTTATCGTTCCCGGTACATGCCGGCGAAACCATTGCTTTTGCCGGCCCTTCCGGTTCGGGAAAGTCCACGCTGGTCAAATTGCTGGTAGGCCTGTACCGGCCGGTTTCCGGAGAGATCCTTTTTAACGGAATCCCCGCTGAAGAAATCCGTTACAATGAGCTGCGTCGCCAGATCGGCTTCGTAACCCAGGAAACCCAGTTGTTTGCCGGCACCATCCGGCAAAACCTACTCTTTGTAAAAGCAGACGCTACTGAACAGGAGATGCTGGACGCCTTGTATCAGGCTTCATGCGGCCATTTACTGGTACGATCACCGAAAGGCCTTGACACCGTTCTGGGAGAAGGAGGGCTCAAATTATCCGGTGGTGAAAAGCAGCGCCTATCCATTGCCCGTGCCTTGCTCCGTAACCCCCGCCTGCTCATCTTCGACGAAGCCACGTCTGCGTTGGATTCATTGACCGAAGAGGATATTACCCACACGATCCGCGATGTTTCCGGCAGCAGGGAGCGGATCAGCATCCTGATTGCTCACCGGCTTTCCACCATCATGCATGCAGACCGGATTTACGTGCTGGAAAAAGGCAGGGTTGCAGAAGCCGGCTCACATGAGGCATTGCTGGAGGAAAAGGGGCTTTATTACGCTATGTGGCGGCAACAGGTCGGAGAAAGGAAATAACGAATAACCCTCGGCTATGACGAATCCGGCAACAAATCCGTTAATGACTGATAAACCCTGCCAGCAGAC
>CAZJKM010000127.1:0-4893 GCA_964546645.1 uncultured Sphingobacteriaceae bacterium | reverse complement strand
TTCCTCCATCTGGGAAATGCCTGGTCGTTTGCAGTAACTGCCGCGATTGCCTGCCGGGAAGGTGCGGAAGTCCTTCTCCGGATAGACGACCTCGACCAGCGGCGGGTGAAGGATACTTATTTGCAGGATGTGTTTGACACCCTGGAATTCCTGCAGATATCCTGGCAGGAGGGACCGACGGATGTTGATGATTTCCGGCGCAGCTGGTCACAGATGCACCGCCTGCACCTATATCATGCTACCCTGCAGCAGCTTGTTGAGAGCGGAAAAGTGTTTGCGTGTAACTGCTCCCGCAGCCGGATTGCTCACCTGTCAGCAGATGGTGCCTATCCGGGTACTTGCCTGGATAAACAGCTGCCACTGGACGCCCCTGATGTCTGTTGGAGGCTGGACACGACCGGCGCACCGGACCTGCCGGCGGCGATCAGGCATTTTGTGATCCGGAAAAAGGAAGGTATGCCCTCTTACCAGGTGGCCTCTGTAGCAGATGATGTGTATTGTCGCGTAAACGTGATCGTACGGGGGCAGGATCTGTATCCGTCCACTCAGGCGCAACAGTATCTCGCATCGTTGTTGTCCAATAATAGTTTTCCACAGGCGCGCTTCTATCACCATCCCCTGCTCCTTGGCCCGGATGGCAGCAAACTATCCAAATCATCCGGAGCCACCTCCGTTCAATACCTGCGAAAGGAGGGACGCCAGGCCGCTGATATCTATCGGTTGCTGGGACGTTTGATGGGCCTTCCTGATCCCATCCGTTCCTGGCAGTGTCTGCTGCCTTTTGTCGATACGGCGTCCGTTACCGGTATACGTACAGTTGGTTAAACAGCCATTTGAAGGTGCCCTGCGGTTGCGCGCGAAAGGCGATTTCCGGTCCGAAAGCATACAGCATTCCTTTTCCAACGGGAGCCGAAAAGGCGGCTATGCCATCCTTCAGGTGTTCAGCACCCCAGATCCACCCGCTGCGGAGCGGGTTTTCCGTGCCGTACCACATCAGCCGGGTAAGCCCGGCTGCGGCAGCATCTTCGGTAAAGCGGAACAACGGGCTGCTGGCCGACATCACATCCATCACCGGAGGCATACCCCATCCGGCAGGGTTCTCTGCATGAGCATACACCTGGTGTACGCTTCCCGGAGCGTAGAATTGTTCACCGGGCAACGCTGATTCCACGCCCGCGGAATCAGTTGTTGCCAAGGCATTCTTTACCGGCAGGTTCAGGTGATATGCCAGCGACGTGCTGCTCCCCACGGTAACCACCGTGCCGCCGGCTTCCATAAATTCCCTGAGCCGGGGGATGGAGTGTCCGGTGGTAAGGTTGCCCAACATATGGTGGTATTGCTCAGGTACCTGCTTTCGGTTAGTTGCACTGCTACCCTGCCTGACGGGTGAGCCCTGAGGCGGGATACCGGCGCCAATGAAGAGAATAACATCGTATTTTTCCCGGAGTTTACCCGCATCGATGCCGGCGGGATACAGGATCGTTACATCTGTAAAATGATATTGTTCCAGCAGCCACCGGGTCCATCCGGATGGCATAGAACCACCATAGTGGTCGAACAGGGCAATCCGTGCGGGCCTGATGGTGCGGACCGCCTTCGGCTTTGTACGAAGTGGTACCGGAGCGACACCCAGCGTGTCTGTTGCTTTCCGCAGCTGGTCGTAACCGCCGGCCGGTATGTAGAAAGAACCTGCCGGTAAACCCGCCGCCGGCTCCGTTGTGCGCGAAACGGATATGCCTGCCGCCAGCAGGGCGTTGGCCGCGATAACAGCATTATTGACCCGCAGATCCAGCAGATAACCGGCCGTCGACCGGTTAAAGACATGTTGCGGCGGCGCCTGCAGCTGCCCGTATGGGATAGGGTCAAAAGGTCCGTCGAAGTCATCCATCACGCGGTCAACATCAATCCCGAACTGATACGCCAGCGTCCAGCCGGCGACATCATACGGCCGCACGGGCGGTCCCCCGGCATACTGGAAGTCGTTGGGGTGATCCTGAGGTTCAAACATATCCATTACGTGCGGGCGGAAAGCCTGCGCTGTTTTTACGATATACGAACCTGCCGGGTAGGTCTTTCCATTTACGGAAAAGTCCGCTGTCGCCCGGTGGACAAGGATACCTGATTTAATGAGCGCATTAATGAAATGTACGGCCCGCGGGAAATCCACCTGGTCGGCCGGGAGGATAAAGCCCCGAGGATCACGTCGTGCCGGATCCCGGAACACGGTATCGTAATAGGCCACCGGTATATTATTTTTGCTGCCGCTTTGCCGGGCGGAATCCCCCTTATCTGCCGCAAAGCGGTTTTCTATCTCCCGTACATTAGCGGGTTTTAGTGGCCAATAATCCCGGCTGCCACGCTCGATGGAATTGCGGCCCATCTTGTACCGGTAGTACAGCAGTTCTTCACCAAAGCGGCTGGCATAATTCAGCACGGCATAGTTCATGGATACGGAGTAATCAATAGCCTCGCGGAAGTGCCAGGAACGCGGCGTAACCGGATAAGGAGTCGCATTGTCAGGCACCAGTCGCCCGGGTACCACCGGGATGATCATGGGGGTGGGGTCGCCAACAACCTCCGTGAGAATCCCGATGCTGTTGTGGTAATAAGGCGTTGTCCGCAGTCCGCCATTCCACCAGGTGGAAAATACGGACCCGCTGAGCCGGGTGTAACCCGGTTTATCTTCTGCATGCAGCCGGTTGATGATGGCTGCACCCACACCATCAATACCGGTAATGAGCAACGGGTCCAATACATAATTGAACGGATCCCGGTAGGGAGGCCCGGCCACAATGCTCCCCGGAGGTCCTGACTGATGGTGGTTATAGATGATCTGGGGCATCCATTCAATGTATTGCAACCGGGAGATGGTCGCGGACTCAGCCAGGTTATTCATATAGAAGTCCCGGTTGTTATCGTGGCCTGCATATTTATGGTACAGGAATGGGATGTTCTTTCGGCGCTGCTTCACATCCCCGTGCTGCATGTACCAGTCGGATACCAATTCATGTCCGTCGGGATTGCAGTGGAATAACAGGATGATCACATCATTCAGTATCCGCAGGTTTTCAGCATCGTTGCGGCTGAGAAGCTGGTAAAACGTTTCTATCAGCTGATGTGTCGCCACTGTTTCCGTGGAATGCAATCCACCATCGATCCAGATCACCGGTTTTCCCGACAGGGACAGCTGGCGGGCTTCGTTTTTCGTTAATTCTGCCCGTGCAAGCTGTTGGGAGGTTTGCTTGTAAGCGGCCAGGTTCCTGAGATTCTCCGGCGAAGAAACAATAACGAGGTATTGGTCCCTTCCTTCAGCGGTTTTTCCTGCAGGTTCCATGTGAACACGGTCTGACACCGCAGCCAGTTTTTTGAAATACGCTTCCGTTTGTGTGTAGTTGGCCAACATATAGTCATCGCCGATATGGAATCCGAAGTGCTCCTTCGGTGAAGGGATGTGCTGTGCAGGGGAGAGGGTGGTCAGCAGGATAAACGCTGATGACAAAAGGACAATACGCATGTACATCAAACTACGTTATAGGATTAAACAATAATAGCGTGTTATAGCAAACTTACAATAAAAAAAAGAAGGGCGAGGAAGTGATTGGGTTAAATACAATGCATGCATAGTAAAAAAATAATGCATGCATAATAAAATCTGTTACAATCAACTCGTATATTTACTTCCTCAATGGCGCTAAATATGTGTCCTATATGGCTAAAAAAGGGATATATTGAGCTGTTTTTTTAATTTTTCAATTTAACATTCTTTAACAAATTATTGGTAGAGTCTTTTGAAATTGTATTTTTGAGGCGAAATAATCCGGCTGTTCTTTTTTAACTTCAGGAAATCGGGATAGCCGGTGTTAAAGAAAAAATAGCAACAGGCAAACAGGATTTGTTTATTTTTTGTTACTAATCAAGGAGATACAGATGTATAACAGAAAGAAAAGGGGGGCATCGTTGCAGTAACAAGTTTACTTTGCTAATGACACTACTTATTCAGACCAAGGCACTTATTCTGAAAGCCGGATCAGTATGGACGTACATGGCACAGACTCCAGTGCTCTTTAAAACAAATTCAAACACAGGACCATGCGGGTACTTAATAGTTATAAATTGAAGTACATATAGCAGGTTCCATGTGACCATTAAAAACAAATTCAAACACATGAACCAAAAATTACTAAGCTGCTTGCTATGGTGTTTTGTGCTGCTGGGGGCTGCACATGCACAGGAAAGAAGAATCAGCGGAAAGGTCACTTCAGCTGCTGACGGAGAACCATTGCCCGGTGTGTCGGTACTGGTTACCGGAACGGTGGCAGGAACGACGACGGACGGCAATGGTAATTTTGCACTGAATGTGCCGCGAGACGCACCATCCATTACCTTCCGTTATCTCGGCCACCGGGAAATGATCGTATCAATCGGAGTGGGTAACATTATGAATGTGACACTGGAGCCGGATGCGTCCGAGTTATCCGAGGTATTGGTTGTCGGTTATTCTACTTCCACTCAACAGGCGTTTACCGGTTCGGCCAAACAGATTACCAATGCCAACCTCGATCGGAAGAATGTGTCCAATCTCACACAGGCACTGGCAGGTGAAGCAGCCGGTCTTCGTATCATCAATGACAACGGGCAGCCCGGCGCCACGCCGACGGTCCGTATTCGTGGATTCGGCTCCGTGAATGGCAACCGTGATCCGTTGTATGTATTGGATGGGGTGCCGTATTCCGGTAATATCAACGCCATCAATATGGCGGATGTCGAATCGACCACGATCCTGAAGGACGCCGCTGCAACGGCTATTTATGGTTCCAGGGGAGCAAATGGTGTGATCCTGATTACCACAAAAAACGGTAAAGGGAAGGCCCCTTTTATTGAAGTGGATGGGCG
>CAZJKM010000126.1:0-6826 GCA_964546645.1 uncultured Sphingobacteriaceae bacterium | reverse complement strand
AAACAGGTATACGCTTCTGACCCGGTACCGGAAGGGGCCAAAGCCGGCGTCGTGAGGCAGGTACAGGGGAATATGCCCACCCGGTATACGCCGGTATCGGAACAGGTTGAATATATGACTTTCCCGCGGGTGCTGGCCCTGGCTGAAAACGCCTGGTCGTCAAAATCCAATAAAGACTGGGATAGTTTTGAAAAGCGTCTGCAAAGCCATTACCGCCTCCTGCAGCGGTTGCAGGTTAATTATTACCGTCCGTCATTTGAGGTGGAGATAACGGCGGCGTATGATGCCGCGAAACAGGGGAATACCATTCGCATGGAAACAGAGCAGTACCAAACCCTGATCCGTTATACCATTGATGGTTCTGAACCCGGTATCGCTTCAGCGGTATACACCGAGCCTTTCCAGCTTTATACGGCGGCTACCATCAGGGCGGCGCTGTTTGCGGACAGCGTAAGGATCGGACCGGTAGGCGAATTGCCTGCAGATATCCATAAAGCCATTGGCGGGAAGGTTGCTTACGCCGGTAAATGGGACGAGCGTTTCCCTGCAGGGGGCGAAACCGCACTGGTTGACGGGCAGAAAGGTGGACCGGTGCATACGGATGGCCGGTGGCAGGGATTTTCGGGCGATCTGGAGATCACCCTTGATTTTGAGCGGAGGGAAGAACTGAACAGCATTGCCATACGTTTCATGCAATCAGTCGGGGAGGGGATTTTTATGCCCGGAAAAGTGACGGTCCTGCTTTCCGATGATGGCCGAAATTTCCGTGAAGCAGGTTTCCTTACCAACGACGTATCGCCTGATGACGGGAAACCGGCTTTCAAAACATTCTCCCTTGCCTTGAACAAACGGAAGGCGAGGTTTGTACGTATCGTTGCTCCGAATACCCGGAAAGGGCTTCTGTTTACGGATGAAGTCGTGATCTATTAGTTCCAACCGATTGCATAAAATAGAGCAACCGTTTGCGTCTCCATTCTGTTTGTAATTCCAGGTGCTATTGGTTAATATTGTTAAGTTTTAATAAATTACAGTTGTAAACACTCGTCCTAATTTTAAAAGTATATGCAATCCAATCGCAGGAAATTTCTTCGCAATATGACCTTGTTGTCAGGTGCAGTGGCAGCAGGCCTACCCGCCGTTACCCGGGCTGGTGATGCCGGTATACAGGTGCCGGATCTCCTTCTTCCCGAGGCAAAACGTCAACGATTCAACATGAGCGGGTATGCCGCCCCGAAAATAGATAAGGTACGCATCGGCTTTATTGGTTTGGGCAGCCGGGGGCCGGGCGCCGTAAACCGGATGTCGCACATTGAAGGGGTGGAGATCAAAGCCCTCTGCGATAAAGATCCTGCCAGGGCCACCAAAGCACAGGGTATTCTCCAAAAGCAGGGTTTACCCAAAGCAACGGAATACTCCGGCGACGAAGGCTGGAAGGCGATGATACAGAAAGAGGAACTGGACCTGGTGTATATCTGTACCCCCTGGCATTTACATGCTCCGATGTGCCTGTATGCTATGGAGCATGGTAAGCATGCCGTCAGTGAAGTGCCGATCGCGCTTACGGTGGATGAATGCTGGGCACTGGTGGAAACTTCCGAGCGGACGAAAAAGCATTGTATGATGCTGGAAAACTGCTGCTATGACTTTTTTGAAATGCTGACCCTTAATATGGCGCGCAATGGCCTGTTCGGTGAACTGCTCCATGCAGAAGGAGCGTATATTCATGAGTTAGTAGAGCATAACTTTAAAAAAGAAAACGGTTATTCCGATATGTGGCGCCTGGAACAGAACTCCCGCCGTAATGGTAACCTCTATCCGACGCACGGACTTGGGCCGGTTGCCCAGTGCCTGAATATTAACCGCGGGGATAAAATGGATCACCTGGTTTCCATGTCAACCAACGACTTTACGATGGGGCCGGAAGCCGAAAAGCGGGCGCAGGCTGATCCGTTCTATCAGTCCTATGTCGGGCGACCTTTCCGGGGGAATATGAATACCACCATGATCCGGACGAACCTCGGCAAAACCATCATGCTGCAGCATGATATCAGCTCGCCGCGCCCCTATTCACGTATACACCTGATCAGCGGAACCAAAGGGGTGGCCCGCAAATACCCCGATCCGGAACGTATCGCTTTCGGCCACGAGTGGATAAAGGAGGAGGAGATGAAAAAGCTATATGCCGAATATACCCCTCCGCTGATCAAGCATGTAGGCGAAACAGCAAAGAAGGTGGGTGGCCATGGAGGAATGGACTTCATTATGGATTGGCGCCTGATCGACTGTCTCCGGAACGGGCTGCCGCTGGACCAGGATGTCTATGACGGTGTTTCATGGAGTGTGATCCTTCCGCTCAGTGAAAAGTCCGTTGCCGCGAAGTCACGCACGCAGGATATTCCGGATTTCACGCGGGGATCGTGGAAGAGCAATAAGCCGGTTGACCTGACCCTGGACGGGGGAGCGACTACCGGTATAAAAAAGAAAGCATAATGCGTTCTTTGCAACCATGATAAGCGGTGCTGAACTAAAGGCAGCACTGCTGGCCGCATGTGCCGGATATGTACAGGAACGGATGGCTACGGCAGAACAGGCCATTGCCTCGGCTCGTGATGCTGCAACGGATGATACCAAAAGCAGTGCCGGCGATAAGTTTGAAACGACCCGCGAAATGATGCAGCAGGAAATTGGCCGTAATGAGCAGTTGCTGGTGGAAGCCCGCCGGATGGAGCAGGTGCTGGTAGCTGGCTTCCCGGGTGCCACGCAGGAGCAGATCCGGCCCGGAAGCCTGGTGGAAACAAACCAGGGATTTTTTTTTATTTGTATCAGCATCGGATTGCTCCGAACGGGCGGCACCGATTGTTATGTGATTTCAGCGGACTCACCACTTGGCCGGCAGCTGTTGGGGAAGCGGGCAGGAGACTGCCTTATTTTCAATAACAAGACGTATCAGATTAAAGGGCTTCATTGAACCTGTCCTCCTTCAGAAAGAACCTTGCCAGCGGTGCCATTCTGGCCCTGAACAGTTGTAAGGTATCCTGTTGCAGGTGATAACTGTCGGCAGTCTCCAATGCCTGTATCAGCGCCTCTTCCATGTCCATGTCCGGGCAGGCCATCTGTGTCCGGATGATTGCTGAGAAACGGATACGGTTGGGTTCTTCCAGTGTGTACGTGCCGCCAAGGACGTTACAGCCACCCGTTCCGGTCATGCGGCTGTCTGCTGTTTTAAGGATAATATGCGCTTCCTTTTGCGTAGATCCGGGGATGACGGTTTTTCCGCCGATCTCAGTCAGCTTCCAGTATTTTTCAGTAATGCTTTCTTTCGCTTTTTTCAGGATGTATTTTTCCGCCAGCCCGCCGGTAATCCGTTGCCCTTCTTCATCCAGATGGAATAACTGGCTTTCACCGACCAGATACTGCCGTTGGTCTTTGCCGAGTGTAATCCGGCTGCCGGCGTTGTTCCAGGTAAAACGTCCCGTTTCCCGGAAAATAGAATCATCCTTACCTGCATACTGCATGCGGAGCGTATAGCTGCCATCATCCCGCAGCGTCAGGGAGGTGGCAATCCCTTCACAGTCAGCGCACGGGAGCTGGCCGTGATACGTACCTGCCCAGTCTACCGATGTCCGGCTGTTATCGCCGGTAGTTACCTGGTTTTCCTGCTGGGTTGTGATACGCCCGGACTGGCATGCCATGGCCATCAAAGCTGCCATGCCGAAAACGAAAAGCTTGTTCATATGCTTTGTAATAAATACATTCGGGATAGAAACACACATAAAACGTGCCATAAGAGACCATTAGCCGTCCGCAGCCCTATAGGCACCATAATAAGCAGCCCCCAATAAGGCCGTTTGGCTGTTGAGGATGACCCGGACAGGCACCTCCTGCAGCAAATGCTGCATACGGTGGCTACGGATAAACTGCTCATAGAACAGTTCGGTTTTTAACAAGGGAAATATTTTGGGAGAGATCCCCCCTCCGAGCAGCAGTCCGCCTGTGGCTTTCAGTTTCAATACCAGATTGGAAGCCTCTGTCGCCATATAGCCGACAAAGAGTTTCATGGTCTCTATACAGGTATCATTCAGTTCGCGCATAGCCGTATGGCTGATCACCGCGGCCGGATCGTCCTGTGCCAGTTTTTCAGTCAGCCAGGCTGGCTCCTTATACCCCTTTACATCGCGCAGGAAACGGTAGATACGGTAAATACCCCTGCCTGAAATCACATGCTCCCAGCTTACTGTCTGGTGGCGTTCATGGAGGTGCTGGTATAGCTCGATGTCCAGCGCATTGCGGGGAGAAAAATGACAGTGGCCGCCTTCGGTGGCAAACGGACGATAACCCTGTCCGTCCCAGAAGAGGCCCGCTTCCCCTAATCCGGTTCCCGGCGCAAGTACCGCTATATTTCCGCCTGCCTGCTTATTGCCCGGATGGATCGTAGCGATGTACTCTTCATTCAGGCCCGCCAGGCCATACGCGGTTGCTTCCAGGTCATTGATCAGGGAGGCCTCTTGCACACCTGTATCTGTGATGAGCTGTTCCCTGTCGAGTACCCACGGCAGGTTGGTCAGCTGCACCTTACCATCCAGTACCGGACCGGCGACACCAATGGACAGCCTGTCGGGCTGCGGAAGCTGATGGTCGGACAGGAACCGTTTCAGGACCGCCTGGAATGACGGATAATCTTTAGAAGGATAGGTGTTTTCTTTGATCAGCTGCAATGCCTTGCCGGATACGCTGAAAAGCCCTACCGCCGTTTTCGTACCGCCGATATCGGCGGCCAGCACGGTAAAAGAAGCCTCAGCGGTGGCCTCATAACGGGGGAGGTATAAGGGTATTAGCATGCCGTAAAGGTATTAAAAAATGATGAATGTTACTTCAGCAATTCCCTGGCGATCACCATCCGCTGTATCTCTGACGTGCCTTCATAGATCTGGGTGATCTTTGCGTCGCGCATCAGCCGTTCCACGTGGTATTCCTTTACGTACCCGTACCCACCGTGGATCTGCACTGCTTCCACGGTGGTTTGCATGGCTACTTCCGAGGCAAACAGTTTGGCCATGGCGGCCGCCTGGCCGTAAGGCTTCCCGAGATCTTTCAGGTATGCCGCCTTCAGGCACAATAAACGTGCGGCTTCGATCTGTGTGGCCATATCCGCTAACTTAAACCGGATGGCCTGATGCTCCGCAATCGGCTTTCCGAATGTCTTTCGTTCCTTTGCATAGGACAAAGCCAGTTCGTAAGCCCCGGCAGCGATGCCGAGTGCCTGGGCCGCAATGCCGATACGGCCACCGTTCAGCGTTTCCATGGCGAAAGTAAACCCAAACCCGTCTTCTCCGATCCGGTTCTCTTTGGGAATACGTACGTCGCTGAACTGCAGGGAATGGGTGTCTGATCCGCGTATGCCCAGCTTATTCTCTTTGGGACCTATCGTGAAGCCCTCCGTCCCTTTTTCCACGATCAGCACATTCATGCCGTGATGCCCTTTCCCCGGATCGGTTTGCGCGATAACGAGGTACACCGATGCGGTGCTGCCGTTGGTGATCCAGTTTTTGGTGCCGTTCAGCAGGTAATGGTCTCCGCAGTCCGCTGCCGTGGTGCGCAGGGACGTGGCATCTGAGCCGGCTTCCGGCTCAGAAAGGCAAAAAGCTCCGATCTGTGTGCCGGCCGCCAGGGGTTTCAGGAATTTTTCTTTTTGGGCTTCGTTGCCATATTTTTCCAATCCGTAACATACCAGTGAGTTATTGACCGATACGACGACGGAGGCAGAAGCATCGACCTTGGAAAGTTCTTCCATCGCCAGCACATACGATACGGTGTCCAGTCCGGCACCGTTGTATGCCGGCGAAACCATCATCCCCAGAAAGCCCAGTTCGCCCAGTTTCCGGATTTGTTCAGCAGGGAACTCCTGTTTTTCATCGCGCGCTATAACACCCGGCTTTAGTTCTGTAAGTGCGAAATCCCGGGCTGCCTGGCGGATCATCTGCTGTTCTTCAGTCAGTTCAAATACCATGGTCAGATTTGTATTGATACCGCAAATATACCCTATTTTGTTATGCAGGCATAGCAGTGGGGCGCAAACAGAAAACTTTACGGTTATGCCGCAGGATGTTTACAGCCGGCAGGAACGATTCAGGACAGGCGGTTACGGTCGTCAGGAAATACCAGTGCCGGCTCGTATTTTTTTGCGTCTTCGATCGGCATCAGGGCATAGGAAATGATGATGACGACATCGCCTACCTGGGCCAGCCTGGCCGCCGCACCATTGAGGCAAACGATTCCGGATCCTCTTTCACCCTTGATGACATAGGTTTCAAAGCGGGCTCCGTTGTTATTATTAACAACCTGTACCTTTTCGTTCGGGATCAGGTTTGCGGCGTCCATCAAATCTTCATCAATGGTAATGCTGCCCACGTAATTTAACTCCGCCTGTGTCACCCGCACCCGATGGATCTTCGATTTCAGTACCTCAATCATCATGGTACAAAGGTACTAAAAAATGAAATATCCAGGTGAATGTGCAGGAGGAATGATCACATTCGACCCAGCGGAACGAAAATCCGGGAGCCGGTTCCGGCTTCGTGCGTTGTACACGATAATGGTTTCGGCCTGTCCGCGGAGACCACGGTCAGTGCTGAAGGCAGGTCCCGCAGGCGGTCATAATTTGTTTTTACTTGTCGTGACATAAAAAATAATTAAAAAGTGAATCCTACTCTGATTCGCAGGTTTTCGGATTTCCCCTGATCGTTGCAACTGACAGGGACAAACATACAGCGACATAAACCGGGGAACAATTTTTTAGACTGGTATGGACGAAGTTTTACCGTTGCGG
>CAZJKM010000125.1:0-6834 GCA_964546645.1 uncultured Sphingobacteriaceae bacterium | reverse complement strand
CGGAGGGCAGTCCGTTCACGCACGAAGCCGAGATCCCCCTCGCGAGTCTCCCGGCCGGCGATTTCCTGATCGAAGTGAAAGCCGGCGCCGCCCACGATGCGCCGCGCCGCCTGACCGGCCTGAAGGTCACCAACTGATCTCGGTCGAGCATCGGACTCCGGAAATGATGGGATGGAGCGCACGGGCTTCAGCCCGTGCGGAGTAGCCGCCGGATTCATCCGGCGGTCAGATGGCAGACACTGCATTGACCCTGTGTCAAATGTCGAACAAAATGTATGACATGGGCAAGGCGACGGTGTCCGTGCGGGAGTTGCAGCAGAACCTGAAGGCGGTGATGGGGCGCGTGGAACGGGGCGAGACCGTTGAAGTGACTCGTCACAGGCGGCCGGTGGCGCGACTGGCTCCCGTGCGGCCGACCGGCAAGGCCACGGCATGGCCGGATCTGGAGGCGCGGACCCGCGCCGTGTTCGGCGATCGCGTGTTGCCGACGAGCGGCGCTGCGCTCGTCATCGAGAGTCGCGGAGAGCGATGACGACGTACGTCGACTCGAGCGCGCTGGTCCCGCTGTACGTTCCGGAACAGTTCTCCGCCCGAGCGCGGCGGGTCGTTCGAGCGGCAGGCCCACTGCCATTCACGGCGTTGCATCGCCTCGAGGTTCCGAACGCCTTCGAACTGTTGAGCGGCAGAGGTGTGCTGTCGCAGGACGAGAGCCGCGCCGTCCACCGCCAACTGCAGGAAGACATCGAACAGCAGCGGTTGCACGTGCTGTCGCTGGACCTGGACCAGGTGTTTGCAGAAGCCGCGCGCTTGTCGCGAGCGCACTCGGCGACGTTGCTGACACGGAGTCTCGATCTGCTCCACGTAGCAGCCGCACATGCGGCAGGTTGTACGCGCTTCGTGTCGGCCGACGACAGGCAGTTGGCTCTCGCGAAAGTGAGTGGCTTCAGGACCGTTGACATCAAGCACCGCCGCGCCAGCCCGAAGCGCGATCACGCGTAGTCCTCACGGCGTCGCCTTGTTGGCCTGCAGGTAGCCGACTTTCTCGACTGTGTGGTCGACGGCGGGCAGCGTGCGCAGGTAGGCATAGATCGCGCCGAGGTCGTCGTCCGTCATGCCGGCGTACGCCTGCCACGGCATGGGCGTGTTGAACTCGCCCGCCGTGACCCACCTGCGGCTCGAGCGCGCTCCGCACCAGACGTTGATCGGTTGCACGTCGCAGGGGGAGGCGCTACACTCGGCGTGTCCAGTTGGCACACCAGTGAGTGCTGTTTGCTCTTCCTTCGAAAGTGGAGAGTACCAATGGCGCACGATCCCTCGCGTACCGACGCGTGTCCGACCTTCCACGGACGTCCCCTACGAACCTGCCTGGCGGCTCCTGTCGCCTGCCCGCTACGACTGCCTCGCGCCAACAGATGTCCGCTGCTGGTGGTGGCAGCAGCGCAGTACGCCATCCATTGCCACTTCAAGGAGCGAGGCTGCATGGCGCTGCTCCACAGCCAACTGGGATATTCGAGGACGACGTTGCACGGCCTGTTCAAGCGAGAACTGGGGCGTTCGCTGGGGCGCTACATCGCCGACACGCGCTTGTGCGCGGCTGTTTGCGCCATCTCGGCGGGTGCCAAGATCGAGTTCGTACACAGTGTGGCGGGGTTTGCGTCACGATCGACGTTCTACAGGCGTTTCACTGGACGATTCGGCACGACCCCCGCGGCGTTCCTGCGAAGCATGACCGTGCGGGTGCCATAGACGGCGGTCTGTGAAGGATGGCGGGCCAGACGCCACACACTGGCCGCGCGTCGACATTCATGGCACGGGTCAGCCACCGAGGACACACCGCGCCGCGCTGCGTGCGTCCTCGATGGGGCACAACTTCCCGCCCTACGGGATCCGGGACAACGTGTCTGCGGCTTGCCCGGCAAGGGCCCGAACGGAGTACGGAGACTTGTCACCTGCGCCGTCCGGGTCCGTCTGGGCCAAACGGCGAAGCGCTGGAAGAGACTCTTTGTCGCGAGCTGCCACAATTGCGCCGATCGCCCATCTTCGCGCTTCGGCATCGGATTCGGCCAATCCTTGCCTCGCAAGATCGATGAGATGTTGACGCGACGAGTCCGACAGGGCAACCCTCAGCCCTCGTTCCGAGCCCAACCGGAGCAGTCCTCCGACGAGGGCGTAGGCATTGGGCTTGTTGTGTTCGATGTCGCCCTGAAGCAACTCCTCAATATAGGGCACCAGAGGTTCGCCTTCATCTGCAAGGCCACCCGCGAATGGTGAGTCAGGGTTGTAGCCCCCCTTCACGAGTGCCCGTTGCAGGCGGGCGAGCAGTTCGGGATCCGCCGGTCGTGCCTCACGCCGAATCCGATCTGCCACGCCGAGTACGTCCGCGTAGTACTCACCGTAGTCTGGTGGGAGTCGAGACTGTCCAGTCTGGCGAACGTTCTCCAGGTTCGCGACGATGGTTGCGTTCTCCTGCTCCAGAATGTCGACGACTGACGCCTGAAGTGCCGGGTCGCGCAGGCGAGCTGGCGATGCTTCGAGTGCCGTTGCGACCGCCTTGAACCGAGCCGCACCGGGGGGGAGTAGAGTCTCCTGGTGGCCGAGGAGGGTGCTTCCGCCATGAGCGGACAACAGTGTGGTGATGAGGAGCGCTACTGATGCGATCATCTGAAACCTCCTGACGCGAGACTACCAACCCGAGGGGCAGCTGCCACGATAGTCCGCGTGGAAGTGTGACGGAGCCATGCTGCGAGGTTCGACGCAGGCCCTGGACTTGATCCGGTTTGGTGGACATCTCCCCAGAGGTGGGTACGATGTCCGCAATGTCCGAGCCCCGCAGTCGACGTACGCGTCGGCGTTTCACGGATGAATTCAAACAGCAGGCCGTCCGGCTGGTCCTCGACGAGGGCAAGAGCGTGACGGCCGTGGCCCGCGAGCTGGACCTGACCGCGTCCGGTCTCGGGCTCTGGGTCAAGCAGGCCCAGGCCGATCGCACCAAGGGCCGTACGGGATTGACCTCCGCCGAGCGCGAGGAGCTGACGCGCCTCCGCCGCGAGAATCGGATCCTCCAGGAAGAGCGCGAGATCCTAAAAAAAGCGGCGGCCTTCTTCGCGAAGCACCAGCGATGAGATTTCCCTTCATCGCCGCGGAGAAGGCCCATCACACCGTCGCGACCCTCTGTCGCTGCCTGCAGGTCACGCGCAGCGGCTTCTATGCGTGGCAGGACCGCCCGCTGTCGCCACGCGCCCAACGCGATATCCGTTTGCGGGTACAGATCCGCGCGTCGCACGCCGGGAGTCGCGGCAGCTATGGCAGCCCGCGCGTCTGGAAGGACCTGGTCGAGGCCGGCGAAGCCATCAGTCGCAAGCGCGTCATCCGCCTGATGCAGGCCGAGGGCCTGCGCGGGCAGCAGCGGCGCCGCTTCATCGCGACGACGAACAGCCACCACGACGATCCCGTGGCGGCCAATCACCTCGCACGCCGGTTTGCCGCCCAGGGACCGAATCAGCGGTGGGTCAGCGACACGACGCAGTTTGCGATCAGTACCGGTCACACGCTGTACCTCGCGGCCGTCCTCGACCTCTACTCGCGCTTCCTGGTGGGCTGGGCGGTGAGCGCCGTGAACGACCGCCGACTCACGATCCAGGCACTCGAGATGGCGGTGGCGCGTCGCGCGCCCGCACCCGGCTTGCTGCTCCACTCCGATCGCGGCTGCACCTACACGGCCGAGGACTACCAGCGCACACTCGCGACACATGGGATCGTGTGCAGCATGAGTCGACGCGGCAACTGCTACGTCTGTGAGGATGATAGGGGCGCTGCTCGGCCTGGCCTGACCCTTGTTACGAACGACTCCGTGTCCTGGCGTTGATCTGTCGGTTGGGACGGGCAGCACCACCCAGATGTGTCTGATCGGGTGGGCAGTGACCCAATAGGGGCCTGGCTCGCAAGAGACCCGTCACAGTCCTGTCCGCTCACCTGCTCAGATGTGTCGCATTCGACCGGAGCGCGTCCGACCCTATGGTGCAGCCTCACGCCGTCCCGCCGCCGCCGACCAGCATCATCGTCGGCGTCGATACTCACAAATACATGCACGTGGCCGTCGCCATCGACCGCGTCGGCACTCGCCTCAGCGCCTGTAGCGTGTCCGCCGATCGGGCGGGATATGCGGAGCTGGTCACCTGGGCACGCGCGCTCGGTCCAATCGAGGCGTTCGGCATTGAAGGTACGGGGTCGTACGGTGTGGGCGTGGCGAGCTACGTGCGGCGGCAGGCGTTGCGCGTCGTCGAAGTCAGTCACTGCGATCGACGGAAGCGCCGCAATCACGGGAAAAGCGACACTCTGGATGCCGAGACGGCCGCGCGATCGGTGCTCGCAGGACTCGCGACGGCCGTGCCCAAGTCGGCGGACGGTGCGGCCGAGATGGTACGCCAAATCAAGATCGCACGCGATACGGCGGTCAAGGCCAAGAGCGCGGCCATCATTGCCTTGAAGACGCTCATCGTGAACGCCCCAAGCGAGCTTCGGGAAGCGCTGGAGCCGCTGACGGACCGGAAGCTGATCGATCGCTGTGCCGGCCTTCGCCCAGGCATCATCGACGAGACGACGGCGTCGACGAAGCACGCGCTCAGGGCGTTGGCCACCAGGTGGCTCTTCCTCTCCGCCGAGATCGGGATCCACGACGACGCACTCGATGCGATCACCCAGGCCGCCGTGCCCACGCTGCGGGAGGCTTTCGGGATCGGAGCCGACTCCGCGGCCGAAATGATGATCGTGGCCGGCGACAACCCGACGCGCCTCCGCTCCGAGGCGGCGTTTGCGAAGCTGTGCGGCGTCTGTCCCATTCCCGCCTCAAGCGGCGTCACCCACCGACACCGACTCTTTCGCGGCGGCCACCGCCAGGCGAACGCGGCGCTATACCGGATTGCCACGGTCCGCATGCGATGGCACGAACCTACCATGGCGTACGTCGCCCGCCGCACGGCTCAAGGCTTGAGCAAGAAGGACATCATCCGCTGTCTCAAGCGCTTCATCGCACGCGAGATCTACGGTGCGCTCCTTCGCGATCATCATGCTCGCAGCGCCGTGCATGCCGCCGCTTGACGCCATTCTTGACACATAGGGGCGTCAACGCCGTCATCGAGAGCTTCTTCAAGACCGTGAAGGTCGAACTCGGCGACCGCTTCCCGAGCTATGGCGAGGGACAGGCGGCGCTCTTCGACTACATCGAGGTGTTTTACAACCAGCGGCGCCGGCACTCGACGCTGGGCCTGATCAGCCCGGCCGCCTTCGAGCGGCGTCCGGCAACCGAGGCCGCATAATCAACCCGTCCACCAAACCGGATCAAGTCCACCACGCATCGTAGGCGATCAGTGGTCCTGATGTTGGCCCGAGGATACCCTGCCTGCAGATCACCGAGCCTTCGTCGATCTGGATGTACGGATCGTACTGAGCCATTGCGGAAGTCGGAAGGAGCACGGCCACCAACAACAAGAGCATCGCTCCTCGTGAGTGTTCCAGGTTCATGTTCCCCTCCTTGCATTGCCGAGTCGGTGTTCGAAACAGCCCTTGCGGCCTGAATCCCAAGTGCCCTCTGGGTCGGAAGGCGGGTTGTCTCGAATCGAGATCCGCGTATGACGACGCAGCCCGCTCGTGGAAGCGGTCGTTGCGGGTCAACAGGACGACCGAGCGCTGAATTGTGCCCGTTCGAATTCGGATCCCATGACCATGCGAAGGGTGGGCCTTGCGCCATCTCGCGTCAACACGCGAGTTGTCCCATTTTGTGCAGCTGGACTGTCGTGGTAGCGCCTCACGCCGTGCGACGCGCAGCTCTCGTCGTTTCAAAGGTATGAATCGATCGCGATCGGCCTATTTTGAGTTGGCCTCCCCATGATGAGTCACCTGTTACGGCCAGTTGATAGGGAGATCTCGCAGAACCCCGTGTCAACGCCGGCCGAAAATCGGACAGATCCGCCGATCGAAAATCTGACAGTCGACGAGGGGACGAGCCTCAGGTCGTCGCCACCTCCTGACGGGAGCGCCGGCGGCGAGCCGCCGGCACGTCGTCCGGGGCGGCATGGAGGGTCTGCCACAGCTCGGTGTGCTGACGCAGCCGATAGCTGTTGCCGCGGATCGTGACGAGGTGGCAGTGGTGGACGAGCCGATCGATGAGCGCGGCGGCCATCACCTCGTCGCCGAAGATCTCGCCCCACTCCTCGAAGCCCTTGTTGGACGTCAGCACGGTCGAGGCGTGCTCGTAGCGGCGCGTCATCAGCTGAAAGAACAGCATCGCGCCGGTGCGGCTGATGGGGAGGTAGCCGATCTCGTCGACCACCAGCACCGCGGGATGCGTCAGGACCTTGAGGCGGCTCTGCAGACGGCCCGAGGCTTGGGCCTCCTCGAGCGAGGTGATCAGATCGGCGAGCGTGCCGTAGTAGACGCGGCGGCCACTCTGCGCGGCGGCAATGGCGAGACTGATCGCCAGATGCGTTCTACCCACGCCTGGCGGCCCCAGGAAGATCACATTCTCCCGGCGCTCGACGAAGCCCAGGTCATGCAGGCTCTCGATCTGCTCACGGCGCAGCGAGGGCTGGAAGGTGAAGTCGAAGTCGTGGAGCTGCTTGACGACGGGCAAGCGACTGGAGCGCATCGCCGCTTGCAGCCGCCGGTTATTGCGTAGCTGAATCTGCGCGGTGAGCAACTGCTCGATCGCGTCGGGCGCGGTCAGCGCGCCGCCGTCGATGTCGCGCAAGATCGCGTCAAGCGCCTCTAACGCGCCCGGTAGTCGCAAGTCGGCCAGCATGTGGCGGAGTCGGTCGCGGCGCGACAGGGGGGCCGTCT
>CAZJKM010000124.1:0-6864 GCA_964546645.1 uncultured Sphingobacteriaceae bacterium | reverse complement strand
TGATAAATCAATATTATATTCCTTTTTTTGCAAGTATGCCAATTGTCAGCATAAATTTTTTGGTAATGAACAAAATCTGCCGGGAAATGTTACCGGTTTACATAGTATAACCAGTTGAAAAAAGAAGCGTATGAAGATTCCGGATCAATATAACCAGGTAATGCCTTATCTGATCGTCAAGGACAGTCACGATTTTAAGGAATTTATGGAACGTGTTTTCGATGCCCGTGAACAGCTGGCAGTTCCCGGTGAAAATGGGACGATCATGCACGGGGAACTAAGGCTCGGGAAGAGCATTATGATGTATGCGGAAGCAACGGAACAATTTGCCGTTATGAATGGCGGCATATTTATCCATGTGGAGAATGCTGATATTACCTATCAGAGAGCACTGGAAGCTGGGGCTGTCACTATTCCCGGACAGGAGCCCTCTGATAAAGAGTATGGCAGAACCTGTGGTGTGAAAGACCCTTTTGGTAATGTCTGGTGGATAACGTCGGTGCAATTTCTAAGCCACTGATCATTTTTTATTGGTTTGCCAGCATGCCTGTAAAGAATGTAATATTTTTATCCACCACTTTGCGTACGTTCTGCCCTATAAAGCCATCGGTTCTGCCTACGTTGATCACCATAAACTGCGGTACCCATTTTGGCAGGCTGCGGTTGTAATAGCCAGGGTTGGGCATAATGGGCACAGACATAGCAGGATCGTTCACTGTGGTAAAAGTGTACCGGCTATACAGGTGCTTTCTTGTTGCAGGGTCGGTTATACTTCCATTTTTTACCACGGCTGTTTCATTGAGCCAGTCGGCATCTTTTTTCAAATCCTGCCGGTAGGCTTCCAATGGCATTTCAAAAAACGAGGACAAAAATTCTTTGCTATCCCCCGGCTTTCTTTCTTTGCGTTGGGCCTCAAGGAGAGCCACCTGTTTTTCCAAAAACTCCTTACGGCTCACATAGCGGAACGGCTGTTTGCCTTCGTAGGTAATCCATACGTAATAGTCGTTTCCACGCTCGATGCTATGACACCCGTTTGAAAAGTCGGGTAGTTTTCCGTCCTGACATTCCCTTGGTGACAAAGAATAAAAACCACCTTTGTTGGCAGCTTCTGAACTTACTTCGCCCCGCTCATTATAAATCGGCATCTCAAGGAATTGAATCCCTCCTGATGTGCTAACAGGGTTTACATGTATAGCCGAGCTGACACCTTCGCTATTCCTCGACTTTTTGCCGTTCACACAGATAAACCTAAAATTGCTTATGGTATAAATATACCAGTTCCCATAGGCACTGCTGCCCGGGGTGATATGGTGCGTTAAGTAGTTATAGACATCTGCGCCAACGGGTCTGTATTGTTCCTGAAACAATTGCCCTATCTGGTTGAATATTTTCTTAGCGCCCCCAGCTTCTTCCGCAGTAGGTCTGCGTGTGTTGGCGTGTACTTCATCACTGGGTTGGGGCAGCCATTTGCCGGGCTGGGTTTGCAATGCTTCACGGTCGCAGTCTTCCTGTGCAGAAGCGGTTAGACAGCTTATCAATAAGAAAAGAGACAGTAAGTTTTTCATTTTATTTATATTTTTATTTTGCCACGAAGGCTATAAGTATTCTTCGTGGCCTTGTTAACAAGGTTAATCATGTTCCGTTTCAATACTTATTTTAAAAAGTTGCTTATCAGTGATTTGGCCGATGGCCCGGCGGTATTGTAACCACCATTCAGGCTTATCTCCGCACTGCCCAACGACGCCTTTGTTCCATAAGGGTCGCTGATGCTGGCACCTGTCGATACCTTACCGGTTGTTTTGGTGGTGACATTGCCACCGGCATCTACGGCGAGGGTACCACCTACATTTGTGCCTGCGTCAGCTTTAATACCTGAGAAGGAGGTGACAGATCCGCTGACGCCTACATCTGCCGACACCTTGCCGGTTGTTTCGGTGGTGATGTGGCCACCGTCGTCAACGGTGAGGGTACCTTCTACATTTGCGCCTGCATTGGCATTGACACCCGGGGTGACAGTGGCACTGACACCGGCGCCTGCCGATACCGTGCCTCCGATGTCAGTAATATGACCTGTATTGTCGAATGTGATGGTGCCTTTTACAGATCCGCCTGCGCTGACTTTAACCCCCGGGGTGGGTTGAAATTGCTTTTTAGCACCCACCTCTACCGATACGGTATGGCTGATAATTTCGCCGGTGGCAGGATTTTGGGTGATGCCGTATTCTCCGCTTCCGACTCCAGCATTTACCTGCATCTTCAAACCCTTGCAATCAAAATAGCTTTTAACTACTTTGACATCAAAACCCCAGCTATAATTGCAATGATCGGCTTCCCATTGCTGCAGCTCCCCACGGATGGATGGAAGCTTGGGGAACTCTTCCTTGCAGGGCGGACTTAGGTCGTGAACGTTAGGGTACACCTTCTTCAAACTGTTAATCCCTTGTAAATAGGAGGCATAAGCCTCATAGACCGAAGTGGTGGGATCGGCGGGGTAGTGCCGAACGAGCAGCCAGAAAATTTCTTCCTGCAATTTCTGGTTCAGCAGGTCTTCCATATTGTGTATATACTGATTGGCAATGGTTGCACGGCCGGCTCATTTCCCTCTTTTATAAGGAGGAACAGCTCCCGATCCGTGTATTTGCCGTATGCTGCCATTCGTTCTGCATATGTGAAACAAATTTAGGCAAAATTTAACATGGATGTTACGCGGTGTTAATAAAAAGGTAGCGGCTACTTTTACCGTACCGGATTTAATTGATAATTTCTACCTTTAAAACGTTTTACCACCTGATAGATGAAAAAGCTGGCTTCGCCGATGCTGTTGACGGCTATCGGAGTGATGGTCGGCCGGAAGGAATGTGGGCCGAAAACCGAAGTCTGTTGTGAAATCCCGCCTATAGATGACTTTGGAAGCGTGCGAAGCCTGTACATACAGGTAGTATGGGTGGACAACGACGTAGCGAGATAGAATCATTCATTTATGCTTTTTGCCGATGTTCTGGAAAATACCCATGTGTTGCTGTGGCCGAATTGAAATTTTTGATTTTTTACCCCAGAATTCACTTGCTTTCACTTGACTAATACTTTCAATCACGAAACTTTCATGCATCAGGTATTCAGTAATATAAGGGAAAAATTTATCAAAGCCTTTAATCTCACCAACAAATGGGCCAAACGGCTTGAGGCCTTTCATATAAGCTGATTCGATCGAAAAACCCAAATTTTCAAGTTCATCAACCAAATACGCAGGATTAAAGATGGAGGTTACGAAAGTATTATAAAAATGCAACTTTTTTAAGGCGGCAATATCTATGGGGTGCCAAAATAGCGGAACGGTCCCCCGAACCGCCGTATCCTGATTTTTTGCAACCTGCAAAAGTTGCCCTAAAATGAGGTTGTTGTTATTTGAAGAAGGTTTCACAAGACTAATGGCGACCTGTTGAATTTCGTTTTCGGCATTCCCGATAACAGTCTTTATTTCGCGCTGGAAGACGCGGTGAAACAATGAAGCCTTTTTATAACTAACACAGGAAAAAGCAAGTCCTGGACTTACTTTCCTGAGTTTAACAGTTCCGACTTTAGTCTCTACAATTAATTGGCTCAACTGGTCGTCATATGAATTTGATTCAATTTTTCTATCTAACCCCTCATTCGTGAATTGAGTTAGGAAGAAGTTAACAATCCCTGAAATTTGACGCTCTCGTTTGTCTTTTTGATTGGAAGTGTCGATCAGTTTGGGCTTCCCTGATTCTGGTCGTAATAATTCGTTTATCCGGATTATCGTCATGTTAAGTTGAATCTCATCCTCACTGATCCTATTCGTTTTCAATTCACCTATTTGCTTAACCCTAAAAGTTTTTAAATCGATAAAGCTAAAATCACCGTATCTCAGTATATTAGTTATTCCATGATAAAGGGTAAACTCTTTCTCAACATGTTTTACCTTTTTGATGAACTCAAGCTCTCCCCGTTCACCTAATCCTGCGGTATGATTGATGATCCTTTGATGGGACAGATGTTCCGTGTATAGCTGTCGGTCGTTTTGATAGAAGAAGAAGGCATAGGCATCGCCAAGCACCTTTGCCATATTCACGGCGATATCAATACCTTTTTTAAAATTAGACAACAATCTTACCCGTTGTAAAAACCAGCTTTGTTTGTATCGTTGCTTATTCTTGACAACCTCCTTTTCCTCAAGAATAATTTTGTCTCGAATTGATTGCAAAGAGAATATCGTGTCAGCCAACTTGTCTTGAAAAAGGATAAAACGCTCAGCAAAGCCATGATCAGTGAGCCTATTTAGCTTGATGTCTTCCAACACTTGCCAACAAAATTCGAAAGTCTTTTCAGCTTTAGTGAACTCTGACTTTATCAGACGTAACGTGATGCTGGATTTCATAGTGATAAGATCTATAGTACAGTATAAAGGGTTCAAATAACAAAACTACACAAATAATTACCAAAATTTGGTAATCAAATTTCTTTTACCTATTTTTGGTAAAAATTAGTTCTTTAACATAAAAAAGCAATATGTAGAAAAATGGTCGTCATCATCGAAGATGATTACCTGAGTGACCTCTACATTGGCAAAGCCGTGAAGGGAAAACCGCGATTCGGTCAAGAAATCATCAGGGGTTTCAAGAAACGTGTTTTGCAAATGAAGAATGCGAAAAACAGCAACGATTTGCGAGCTAACAAATCGCTGCATTTCGAAAAGCTGTCAGGTAATCTACAGGGAAAGTACTCCGTCCGGGTCAACGATGCCTATCGCATCGTGTTCCGGCTGGAAGCGGAGGGCGGCAGGGAGCGTGTTGAGATTATCTTCGTGGAAGAACTCAGCAACCATTATTCCTGACGTTAAAATCTTTAAACTTTTAAAATCTCTAAAAGGAGCTTTACCAAATATTATACAGGAGACGTATATCGTGGTAAACCAAGTATTATCAAAAAACGGAGAAGAATTGATCACTGATTTCGTTCTCCATCCCGGCGAGGCCTTATTGGATGAGGTCGAAGCAAGGAAATTAAAGAAATCAGAACTGGCGAAGGCATTGAATATTTTGCCCGGCCATTTAAGTGAGTTGTTCAGCGGCAAGCGGAATATTACCGCCACCACTGCCGTGAAGCTGGAAAGGGAGTTGGGCATCAGTGCCGAATACTGGCTTGGCCTGCAAACGGATTATGACCTTGCCAACGCCCGCAGGGAATTGGAAGTGGCATAGACCGGATACAGCACAACGCATTATCACATGGAAAGCGCCGGGCCGGTATGGTCACCGGCGCTTTCCTGTTTTTGGGCGTCAAGTTGACCTATCAAATCCGGACCAAAGCCTTACTAATATCGAACGGCTGCAAACTGATTATGTAAGACCGGTTGCAGCTTTCCAAACCTTGGAAATGCACCTTAGACATTAAGACTTACGTCTTGAAGTTTGATAAAAGGTGAATAATTCTACATCTGTTGATAAGAACTGCTACGATGCACTACTAAAATTTTGGATATTCGTTCGATGGAAGATTTGACATTCGAAAAACTCAGGGCAAAAGAGGTTAAAGACAGGCCACGCGCTTTTGAAAACGAACCTTTTCCTTACAACCAAATCTCCGATTCCAGAAGATTTGAGGAATTGGTGTACAGCTTGTATAAAATCAAAATCGAGCACAGGGAATTCAATGTGTTTGATGATATAGTATTGATGACGGGTGTTAGAGAAAGCGGAAGGGACTGCGTGCTATATGTCAAGGGCAACCCTTATGGTTTGATCCAATGTAAACAATACCAGAATAATCTCAGCAAAAATCTTCTTGGAGAGGAAATTACTCGATTTGCACTATACGCATTGGCAAACCCGTCATTGATATTTGACAAAGAGGACTTTACTTATTTCGTTTGTGTTGCCAAAGGTTTTGACAATAAATGCAATGAATTTATTGATGGCTTTAATCATCTTATTGGAAAAGAATCTATGCTTGACCGATGGATAACGAAAAGTTTGAAACAACCTACCTTGAAACACCTGTCTTCGGATGGAAATTTGAAAAATGAAACGCTGAATATTGGCGGACGCAAGAGTTATTAGAAGAAAACCGAAGGGATGAAAAGCCCCAACCGAAAGGTGAATTTCCAATGAAAAATCTATTATACGCCCCTTGTTGTGGTGGAAAGATGACCGCAGGATGGACGAGGGGATGTACCAAGCGTTACCTGTACTATCGTTGTATTAAGCATTCCAACGTTAACTTATCCGGCGCAAAAATGCATAAAAAACTTGAATTGGTGTTGGCCCATTTAAGTTTCACACAAGAACAAATCGACCGCATTGAGAAACAGGTAAGGGTTGGATTGGACAACACCTCGGAAATCCGCAAAAAAGAACTTGAGGTGGCTAAAGCAGAGTTGGAGAAAGCAGAGAAAAAAATGTTTAATGTTGAAGAGAATTTGTTTGATGGGGAAATTTCTAAATATACTTATCAACGCTGGCAAAGGAAACTAAACAACCAAATGGCACACTTATAAGAAAAGATTTTGGAGTTGACTACAAACATCACAGGACGGTTTGAGAAGCGGTTAGAACTACTGAAACACCTGTTAGATATGCCAGCGTTGCTTAAAAAGGCTTTTGACACCAATTTTAATATGTGGTTGTCCATCATGAACCGACTTTTCAAACACAAATTGACCTTCGAGGGTGGGGTATTTAGAACTACTTACCTCAATCCTGCCTTTAAGCATAACTTGCAGATACTCAAAGAAAAAGGGCTGCTTTTTTTGGAGCAGCCCCATGAGGATTTCCTCAGATTCTCGTCTTGTGCGGAAGAGCAGATTCGAACTGCCACGCCCGTAAGGCGCCACCCCCTCAAGAT
>CAZJKM010000123.1:0-6945 GCA_964546645.1 uncultured Sphingobacteriaceae bacterium | reverse complement strand
ATGGCGATATCCGGGGCAGCACTGATCCCACTGCTATATGGCTGGTTTACCGACCTGTTCAATGCGCAGCAGGCCTATTGGGTGATCATACCCTGTTACTTAATTATTGGTTGGTATGCGGTGTCCGGATTTAAGGCGGGGCTGGTGGCGAAAGAAAGAAACGGACTATGATCGTTATTGCGGATAACGGATCGATAAAAACGGATTGATGTATCATCTGTTCCGGAAAGTGCATAGTATTTTAGAAATAAGTCGTAATAGTCTTTTTTTATTTGAAAGAAATTATATTTGTAATGTGCATGGGGATTAATTTAACTATTTAAATGTTCCGATTGTTATATTTTGTTTATCAGTTGAATGAATTATTGAATTTTTTCAATAATCCGGCTGTGGAGAGGAGTGTTTTTAGAATTCAATTATTTATTAAAGATTAATATTCTGATAGTGTATAGTGCCGTTTGAAAATGTCTAAAATTATCAGATCACCTATCCCATTTAAATGTCACTTCAGTCAATAGATCTTTTTGTTGTAGCGCTCTTTTTTCTGAGTATGATTGTTATAGGCATAGCATCCTATTTCAGGAGTAAGAACTCAGAAGACTATTTTGTGGCGGGTGGCAAACTTCCCTGGTGGCTTGCCGGTATTTCGCACCACGTATCCGGGCATAGCGGTGCGGTGTTTGTAGCTTATGCCGCTGTTGCGTATACGCATGGTTTTACTATGTATATGTGGTGGGCCTTTCCGGTAGCGGTGGTTACTATGGCAAGCGCTAAAATATTCCCTGTGTATTGGGTTCGCCTTAGGAAAAACTTTCTTATACAATCTCCGCTCGAATATCTTAAAACAAGGTACAATCTCACTACACAACAGATCATGGCCTGGAGCGGAGCCCTTTTGAAAGTATTTGATGTAGGCGCCAAATGGGCCGCGATAGGCATCTTGCTAAATGTAGTAGCGGGTATACCGATGATGCATGGTATTGTGGTTTCAGGCATCGTTACACTCATTTATGTGACCGTCGGAGGTTTATGGGGTATTATCATAACCGACCTGGTACAATTTATTGTGCAGGTGGTGGGCAGTGTGGTCATGTTTGTGCTGGTAGTTAAAAAATTGGGTGGCCCGGAATCGATAACTGGTATTTGGAAACAATTGCCACCTGAACACAGTCAATTATTCAACGATCCATATAGCGCAGCTTTTGTTGGCATTCTTTTCTTCCTGTATTTTTTAAGTTATAACGGAGGAAGCTGGAGCCTTGCCACCCGTTATATTTCTTCTCCTTCAGAAAAAGAAGCATCCAAAGCCGCGTTGTTATCGGGGTTTTTGTATCTCATCTGGCCTTTGATTTTGTTTTTCCCGATGTGGGCGGCGCCCCTCATCCTCCCCAACCTCGAAGATCCCAGCACATCATATGGTAGACTGATGCTGGAAATTTTACCAGTGGGCATGATCGGCCTGGTGATTGCATCCTTGTTTTCCGCAACCATGGGTATGACTTCCTCTGATGTAAATACTATTGCGGCTGTTATTACAAGGGATATACTGCCGGTTGTATCTAAAAAATTTGCTAACGACAAAAATTCTTTGCGCACAGCACGTGTCACCACATTTGTTTTTACACTGGCTACCATTGTAGTGGCGCTTAACTATGAACGTTTTGGAGGGGTACTCGGGTTAATTGTAAACTGGTTTGGAGCGCTTCTGGGCCCAACAGCCCTGCCCTTATTATTTGGTCTGCTGCCTGCATTCAGGTCATGTGGCCCTAAAACGGCCATCGCGTCTATAGCAGCGGGACTGCTTACTTTTATTGTTACCAAGTTTATTTCGTTGGATAGCCTGGCGCTTGAAGTGGGATTGCCTACCATCGTTTCGTTTACGGTATACGTTGCCGTTGGTTTAACCAATAAGGTTGTGCCGGAAAAAGTGAGCAGCCTGATGGCTGCGCTTAAAAAAACAACACAGCAGTAAAATTGAAAGTAAAATCAGATCATATAGAAACAGGTCTCCTCTCCTGTATCGATTGCATAACGGGCCGTGGACAAACTTTGTTGTTTGCAGATGGTGCTCTTGCAGCTACAAATGAGAGCGAGCCCGGAGACAATGCTTTATTTGCAGGGCCCGGCCTTATAGACCTCCAGGTGAATGGTATCAATGGAATTGATTTTAATTCACCATCAGTGACCGTAGCTGATATTATTAACGCTACTCAATATTTGTTGAGCCAGTGCGTCACTACTTTTTTTCCGACTGTTGTCACCAATTCGGATGAAAACATTGTTGCCATCATGCAGACTATCGCTGAGGCCTGTGAAAGGGATCCGCTGGTGAATGCATGTGTGGGCGGTATTCACCTGGAAGGGCCATTCATTTCGCCACAGCCGGGAGCTAAAGGAGCACACAATGAAAAATATATAAAAGCGCCTGACTGGGAATTATTTAACAGGTTTCAGCACGCGGCCGGCGGCCGGATAAAAATCATCACGCTGGCGCCGGAGTGGGATGGAGCAACTGCTTTTATCAAGAACTGCGCCGGGGCTGGCGTCATCGTTTCTATAGGTCACTCTCTTGCAAATACCCAACAAATCAGAACGGCTGTTAAGGCCGGAGCCCGTATGTCCACCCATCTTGGCAATGGCGTGCCACTCATGTTACAAAGGCATCCCAACCTTATATGGGATCAATTGGCGGAGGAGGATCTGTATACCTGCATGATTGCGGATGGTATTCATATCCCGGATTCATTTATAAAAGTGGTGCAAAAAGCAAAAGGCAATCGGGCATTAATAGTAAGTGATGCTACTTGTTTTGCAGGGATGGCTCCCGGCGAATACAAGATGAATATTGGGGGGGATGTCGTACTGGATGAAAATAAAAGAGTTTCGCTAAAGAGTACTCCCGGTTTGCTCGCAGGCGCTGCAAAAACGCTGTTGGAAAATGTGGAAACATTACTGGCGCATCAGCTATTCGGCCTCTCCGCTTCGTGGCAGATGGCCTCTTTAAATGTGTCTGATTTTCTGACAACATGCGGCCGGGATTTCGAAACCAACAAAGAAGACCGGGTGATTTTTACAGTGCAGGAAACATCGATACACGTACGGAAGGTGATCAAAAACGGGAGGCTGGTTTTTAGTAATTAAATATTGAATGGTTGATATGGATAGAAAGCAATTTGGATTTGGGATTATCGGGGCAGGCACCATTGCACATATACATGCCAGGGCCATTGCTGCAATTGCAAACGCCAGGCTGGTAGGGATCTATAGCAGGGGCATTGCCAAATCCGAAGCATTCGCGAAAGAACATCACTGTGTGGCATACACTACGCTGGATGAAATGGTAAAAGTTCCTGAAATTGATATAGTATGTATCTGTACACCATCGGGTATCCATATGGAACCTGCCCTTGTATGCATTGAAGCCGGCAAACATTGCTTGATTGAAAAACCGTTGGAAGTGACACTTCAACGGTGCGATCAGATCATAACAGCAGCAAAAAAAACAGGAGTGAAGATTGGGGTGGTGTTTCCTTCCAGATTTTATGATGAAAGCCTGCGGATCAGGAAAGCTATTGATGAGAATAAGTTCGGGCATCTTGCATTGGGAAGCGCATATGTAAAATGGAGCCGTACCGAAGCTTATTATCAGTCAGGCAAATGGCGTGGCACCTGGCAGTTTGATGGCGGTGGTGCGTTGATGAACCAGGGCATTCATTCTGTGGATCTGTTGCAGTGGTATATGGGTCCTGTTGAATCGGTACAGGCTTTCGCAGCCAATATCCGGCATAAAAATATTGAGGTAGAAGACAGCCTGGTTGCTGCGTTACGCTTTACTAACGGCGCTGTAGGCACGCTCGAATGCTCTACTGCCGTTTATCCCGGCGCTTTGAAGCGTATTGAAATTATGGGAACAGAAGGCACGGCTGTTTTAGAAGAAAGCAATCTCATAAAATGGCAGTTTAAATCCGGGGAAAAAGCGGAAGATCCAGCCGATCAGTTGGGTAAGGCGGTACAGGGTGGTATTGCTGACCCCGCCGATATCAGTTTTATGGGGCATCAAAAGCAAATTGAAGACTTCTTGCTTTCTATAGAAAATGATTGCCGCCCTTTGGTTGATGCAGAGGAAGGTCGCAAATCGGTGGAAATTGTAGTGGCAACATATGAAAGTGCGAGAACAGGTAGCATGGTGAAACTGGGCCATACGGATTATAAAATTTTATAGGAGTCTGTCGGGTTTTGTTTCGGTCATGATTTTCCTATTTTTAGCTCATGATAAGCTTCAAAGGATCTGACCGTTCTCAAACGATGCTGATGCCCTATGATATGTCTGAGTGGTTACCGGGGGGTCATCTGGCTCGTTTCGTTATTGACATCACTGACAGGATGGATTTCAGCGGCATTTATGCCAGGTATACAGGCAAAGGCAAGCAGCCTTATGACCCGAAGCTATTGGTTTCATTGCTGTTTTACAGTTATTCCACTGTTGAATATTGCATTTATATTTGTTTGATGACACAAGTAACCTCCTCCCATGAACTTTCGCAAGTTAGGTAACGGTGGCTTTTTATTGGTATTCTTTTCGGTCCTGACAGGAAGCTGCCAAAAAACCGGAACATCCGTTCCCGGATTTGAACTGGAGCCGGGTTTTCAGATAGAACTGGTCGCCAGTGAGCCACTGATCGCTGATCCGGTTGCGATGGAAATCGATGAATACGGGCGGATGTATGTGGTGGAGATGCCGGGCAATCCATACGAATTCGGTATCGGGCAAGTGAAACTGCTTGCAGATACCAACGGGGATGGACGCATGGACAAGTATACGGTTTTTGCCGATTCGCTGCGAATGCCCAGCGGCATTACCCGCTGGAAAAAGGGCGTACTGGTCACCGATCCCCCACAGGTGCTTTACTTCGAGGATACCGATGGCGACGGGCGGGCGGATGTCCGGGAAACCGTGCTTACGGGCTTCGATGCCTCGAATTTAGAATACAACGTAAATACCCCTGTCGTGGGAATAGATAACTGGATTTATCTGGGAAACGGCTATAGTAACCAGACGGAAGATATTTATTTCCCCGCCCGGCCGGACGGCCCCCGTCTGACGGCTCATACTGCAAGGAAAATGATACGTTTTAAACCGGACACATGGGAATTGGAAAGGGGTTCCGGCGCCACCCAGTTTGGCCAGACGTTCGATGAGTGGGGGCGCCATTTTCTGGTCAATAATTCCAATCATATTTATCAGGAGGTCTTAGCGGCCCGCTACCTGGAACGTAACCCCGGGGTGTCGGTTTCGGGCGCTGTTGAATCCCTTTCAGACCACGGCGACGCTGCCAAGGTATTCCCCATTATCGAGAATCCCGAGCATCAGTTGCTGACCGATGTAGGGGTTTTCACCTCAGCGTGCGGGATTACTGCGTATGTAGGCGGTGCTTTCCCTTCCGGTTTTAATGAAGGGATGGTCTTTGTGGCGGAGCCGGTCCACGGCTTGGTTCATGTCGATCGCTTAACAGATAACGGTGTGGGTCTCCGGGCAGGGCGGGTTCATGAAGAAAAAGAGTTCCTGGCCTCGACCGACCCCTGGTTCCGGCCGGTGAATATGTACGTGGGGCCTGATGGTGCCCTGTATGTGGTGGATTACTACCGGCAGATCATCGAAGGCCCTGAGTGGCTTGCGGAGGAGGTACGTGAATCGGGTGATCTGTACAAGGGTTCAGATAAGGGCCGGATTTACCGGATCACCGCTGCCGGCACCAAACCGCTCAACTGGTCGCAGAAACTCCGCCTGGGTGATGCGTCCGGGAAGGAACTGGTGGAGATGCTGTCTCACCCGAATGGCTGGTGGCGGCGGAATGCCCAACGCCTGCTGGTGGACGGAAGTCGGAAAGATATCAGTAAAGCCGTTGTTCCGGATCTGGTGGCGATGGCCCGGAATGAAAAGGCTCCCCTGGGCCGGCTGCATGCGCTATGGACGCTGCAAGGGTTGGGACAACTGGACGTGAGTCATATCGAGAAGGCCTTGCAGGATCCGGTTGCACAGGTCCGGGAGCATGCCATCCGCCTGGCAGAGCTTCATCTGGGTCAGGCTCCTGCACTTGCCCGGGCGTTGCTGGCCCTGCGGAATGATACCGATCCCAAAGTGAGGTTCCAGCTTCTTTGCACGTTAGGCTTTCTGGACACACCCGAGGCAGAGGAAGCCAGGCAGCAACTCCTTTTTAGTGACGTGGAGGATAAGTGGATGCAAATTGCGGCGCTTTCAGCTCCCAGTGCCCGAAAGGATGTCTTACTGCAGACACTTATGGAACGTTTTGTGCCGGCACATGCTTCGTTGGCAGAGCGCCTGAGCAGAATGATTGCAGCAGACGGAGACCCTGCAGTTACCTATCATCTCCTTGAAAAGGCTGCGGCACAGCCTGCCGGCGAAGCGATGGGCTGGCAGGCCCCGGTGCTGGAGGGACTGGCAGCAGGACTAAGAAACGCCTCAGAACCCCCGTTGCAGGGTCCGGGACAAAACCTGCTGATCCATACGTTCTTTACGCACCCTGAAGATAAAGTCCGTCTGGCCTCCCTGCGCATGTTACAGAAGACAGGCGTTCCCGCAGGAGAGCAAACGAAGAACGCATTGCAGCAGGCTGTATCCATGGCCAACGATGCGGACCTGCCGGAGGAGCGGCGGATAGGGGCCATCCGGTTTTTGGCGTTGGGGAATCTCGCTTCTTATGAAACCTTATTACAACAGCTGATCGCTCCCACAGAGCCCTTGCCTGTCCAGCGCGCCGCATTGCAATTGTTGGGCAGTATACCCGGTACCGGTGTGAGCCGGTACGTGCTGGAAAAATGGGAAGTGCTGACACCCGGTTTACGGGGAGCTGCTATCGCGACATTTGTATCGTACCCATTGGATGCCAGCCGGATCAGCCTGTTGCTGGATGCTATCGAAACAGG
>CAZJKM010000122.1:0-6965 GCA_964546645.1 uncultured Sphingobacteriaceae bacterium | reverse complement strand
TTCCGGTGGAAGGACCATATAAACCCGAGCATTACCGGTATTAACCGGCGGATGGCTTATAAATAAAAAGCCCGGTGTTATATAACACCGGGCTTTTTATTTAATCGGATGAGCATGGCTTACATCATGCCGCCCATGCCGCCGCCCATAGGAGGACCGGCAGGACCACCCTTGTCATCTTCCGGTTCGTCAGCCAGTACCGCTTCCGTAGTGAGCAGCATAGCAGCGATAGAAGCTGCATTTTCCAGCGCGATACGTGTAACTTTAGTCGGATCGATCACACCGGCACCAATCAGGTTTTCATACACGTCAGTGCGGGCATTGTATCCGTAATCGGCTGTGCCTTCTTTCACTTTTTGCACAACGATAGAACCTTCAATACCCGCATTGTTACAGATTTGGCGTAAAGGCTCTTCGATGGCACGCTTAATAATGTTTATACCGGTAGTTTCATCTTCATTGGCACCTTTCAGCCCGCTTAGGGCTTCAATGGCGCGGATGAAAGCGACACCACCACCGGCAACGATACCTTCTTCAACAGCCGCGCGGGTAGCATGCAACGCATCATCCACACGGTCTTTTTTCTCTTTCATTTCAACCTCTGTGGCGGCACCAACGTACAACACAGCAACACCTCCGGCCAGTTTAGCCAGGCGCTCCTGCAGTTTTTCGCGGTCGTAATCAGAAGTCGTGGTCTCGATCTGAGCTTTGATCTGGTTTACACGGCCTTTGATATCATCGGCAGCACCACTGCCATTGATCAGGATCGTATTATCTTTATCGATCAATACTTTTTCCGCTTGCCCTAAATAAGAAAGCTCGGCATTTTCCAGTTTAAAACCTCTTTCTTCAGAGATAACCGTTCCTCCGGTCAGGATAGCGATGTCTTCCAGCATGGCTTTGCGGCGGTCGCCAAAGCCAGGGGCTTTAACAGCGGCCACTTTCAGTGAGCCACGGATCTTGTTTACGACCAAGGTAGCCAATGCTTCACCATCCAGGTCTTCCGCAATGATCAGCAGCGGTTTGCCGGTCTGTACTTGTTTTTCAAGAATAGGAAGCAATTCCTTCATGTTACTGATCTTTTTATCGTAGATCAGGATGTAGGGATTTTCCAGTTCCGCTTCCATTTTATCGGTGTTGGTCACGAAGTAAGGGGACAGGTAACCGCGGTCAAACTGCATACCTTCCACGGTTTTTACTTCCGTTTCGGTACCTTTTGCTTCTTCCACGGTTATTACGCCGTCTTTACCAACTTTCTGCATGGCTTCAGCAATTAAAGAACCAATAATTTCGTCGTTATTGGCAGAAATGGCTGCTACCTGCTTGATCTTATTGTTGTCTTCACCAACGGACTGTGATTGGTCATGCAGGCTTCCAACAACGGCACTTACAGCTTTGTCGATGCCGCGCTTCAGGTCCATCGGATTCGCACCGGCGGCAACGTTCTTAATACCGGCAGTTACAATAGCCTGCGCCAGCACAGTGGCTGTGGTTGTTCCGTCACCAGCCTGATCGGCTGTTTTTGACGCAACTTCCTTTACCATTTGCGCACCCATATTTTCCAGGGCGTCCTTCAGTTCAATTTCCTTCGCTACGGTTACACCGTCTTTGGTGATAGCCGGAGAGCCGAATTTTTTCTCAATAATGACATTGCGCCCCTTGGGACCCAACGTTACTTTTACCGCGTTAGCAAGCGTGTCCACCCCTCTTTTCAGGGCGTCACGGGCTTCCACATTGTATTTAACTTGTTTTGCCATTTTTTAACAAATTGTGTTTTAATTTTTTTAATAAACCAGGTTAAAAAACGTGATCAATTACAGAATCGCATAAATATCTGACTCACGCATAATCAGATATTCTTTTCCTTCAAAGGTAATTTCAGTGCCAGAGTACTTACCATACAATACCTCATCACCAACTTTAACCGTAACCGGTTCATCTTTTTTACCGGCACCAACGGCAACAACGGTTCCGCGTTGAGGTTTCTCCTTAGCGGTATCTGGAATATAGATTCCTTAGGCTGTTTTTTCTTCTGCAGGGGCAGCTTCCACTACCACTCTGTCTCCGATAGGTTTAATACTTAATGACATAATCAAACAATTGTTAATATTAACGGATGAATTTAAATTATTAATAACTCCTACGGGAACAGACCTACAGCAACTATGCCAAACAGATAAATGCACCTTTACCTTGCCATTTTTTCATTTCCGGTTTTTTGTCGGCACAAAGCTATCGGAGATCTGGTGTCATCCTGTCAGTTCATGACAGGTAACTAAATACAAAAGGCGCCGTCCGGGCGCCTTTTGTAAGTAAATAATAAGATCGTGTTATTGTGTCGTGTCTCCTGACGAGGGTTGCGCTACAGGAGGGTTTGCCTGTCCCGGAGTGGTATTAAGCGGGGAAATAGGTGCTGACGTGGGATTAATTTGCTGCTGCAACTCCATCCCCTGAGCGTCGCTTGCTCCGTCCGGGTTGGTCACGTTAATCAATAGCGAAAAGACCATGATGGATATGACCAGTATCCAGGTACCCTTTTCCAGAATATCGCCGGTACGTTGCACGCCCATCAGGTTGGTTGAACTCGCAAAACCTGAAGTAAGACCACCCCCTTTTGGGTTCTGTATCAGAACGATAAGCACCAATAAAATGGCGGCTATGATAATGAGCGTGATGAACAAGTAGTACATTGTTATCTATTTTAATTTAATTTTTCCTTCAATTCCGCAATCAGGTCGGCAAAGTAAACACTTTTTTCGGGATATTTCAAACTTAATTTTTGATAGGTATCCAGTGCCTTATCATATAAGCCTTGCTCGGTATAAATCCTTGCGAGGGTTTCTGAAACAAACCCTGCGTGATCTTCCGAACTTTTACGGGCTTTGTTCTCCAGGGTTATTTTGTCGGGACGGGGCGGGGATATCTGTGGTTCCTCGCGGATAAATCGTTCGATGGCTGGGTGGCTTTTTTGATCTATATGGAACGTAATGGTTTTTTCCGCAGCGTTTTTCTTCAGTTTTTCCTCCGGCTCCTGCAGGTGAAAAATGTTTTCGCGGATCTGCTGGTTGAGCCATTCTTCTTCGGGTGCCGCCGGCCCGTACGCACGCTGGTCCGGGACGGACGCATAGGGTTGATAGGTACTGGCATGCTCCTGGCGGGTTTTATGGAGCCACCATCTGAATGAATAGGGCAGCAATTCGTCATGATAGTGAGACACCTCTCCGGTGACCCTTTTTCCGGCTTTATCTCCGGTATCGGGAAGTATCGAAGCACGGGTTAAGAAGTTTTCTGCCAATGTGGGAGAAGAGGCGGATAAGGCAGCCCTGTTCATGGCAGCGGCTTTCTTTTCAGGGGCCTGCTCTTCCTGCCCGGCTTTAAGCAGCCACAGTGGCAGGGCATAAGGGTAAGCTTCTGCCAATGCGTCCAGCCGGTGGCTGTCAGCGGCTTGTTCTCCCCGGAGCAGCTGCCGGAAAAGGGTGATATAAGTGGTATCTTCCATCTGCTGTTTTATCAGGGGACCGCTACCAGTTTGCAAAAGCCCTGTTATAGATATCTTCCGTAAGCATGGTATTTATTTCCTTTATAAGTCCCTGTTCCCGTGACTGCACATCGCCGCTGAATTCCTGGAAGCGGCTGAAGGATTGTTCAAAACTATCGTCCGGTTTGATCTGGTTCGTATATTTTACCTGCACTGTGATGGTCAGTTTATTAAGTGCGGCCCGGTTAGTATTCCCTTCAACGGCTGAAGAGGTGATACTGTAACCCGTAATGCGGCCTTCAAAGATCGCATCGCCATCGCTGTTTACCTGGCTCAGGCTCGACTGGTTCCGGATGCGCTCTTTCAGGGCTTCCGTAAAATCATTGCTGAGCGTTGGTACTACCTGCGGAGCAGCATTCTCAAAAAACAATACCGATACGGTTTTCATTCCCTCCGGAATAGAGCCACCGGTAAAACTGTACTTTACACTGCACCCCAGGATAGCGGTAAGGCAGAGCAGGATAAGAAAGCTTAAAAAATACCTGACAGACATATTCATTATAAATTCAAGTCCTTAATCTTGCGATACAGCGTACGCTCGGAGATACCCAGTTCCTGTGCGGCCAGCTTCCGTTTTCCTTTGTGTTTTTTCAGGGCTTTCCGGATCAGGTCCGACTCTCTTTCAATCAGCGAAAGGGATTCTTCTTCCACCTCTTCGGCGTCATGGGTGAATTGAAAATCGGGATTCCTGTCTGATTGAGCCGGTTTATGGATGGTCAGGGTGGACATTGGTTCGGCAATACCGGCGGCAGGCGACGTATCCACTTCCCGGTAAAGCTGGCTGATATACGGGGAGTTCTCGGTGAAAGTAGATGCATTGATGCCATTTTGGATAATACCCACGACCAGCTTCTTCAGTTCCACCATATCCTTTTTCATGTCGAACAATACCTTATACAGCAGATCCCGCTCTGAAAAATCGTCTTTGGCCTGTTGCGGGATACGCATGGGAAGGTTGGCTCCCCCTTCATCAGGGAGGTAATTTTTTAACGATTGAGCGGTGAGCAGCCGGTTTTTTTCCAGAACAGCGATCTGTTCGGCTACATTTTTCAGTTGACGCACATTTCCCGGCCAGGCATAATTGGTCAGTAACTGCTGGGCATCTTCCGTAAGTTGGACGCTCGGACTCCGGTATTTGTCAGTAAAATCAGCCACGAATTTCCTGAATAGAAGGTGGATGTCTTCCTGACGGTCGCGCAATGGGGGGATACGTAACGGGACCGTGTTCAGCCGGTAATAGAGATCCTCCCTGAACCTCCCTCCTTTTACTGCTTCATAGACGTCCACATTGGTTGCCGCCACCACCCTGACGTTGGTTTTCTGCACTTTTGACGATCCAACACGAATATATTCCCCTGTTTCGAGCACCCGCAACAGCCGGGCCTGCGTACCGACAGGCAGCTCGGCTACTTCATCCAGGAAAATCGTACCCCCATTTACCACTTCAAAATATCCTTTCCGGGCTTCGTGCGCACCGGTAAATGACCCTTTTTCATGGCCGAAAAGCTCGGAATCAATAGTGCCTTCCGGGATAGCCCCGCAGTTCACGGCAATAAACGGCCCGTGTTTGCGGGCACTGAGCTGGTGGATGATGTGTGAATACACCTCTTTCCCACTTCCGCTCTCGCCGGTTATCAGCACCGAGATATCGGTCGGGGCTACCTGCCGCGCAACGTCAATAGCCCGGTTTAATAGCGGAGAGTTGCCAATGATGCCGAAGCGGTTCTTAATATCCTGGATATCCATATTCTTAGGGGCAAGAATGAAGGGTTAGCATTAACTAATTTTTCCGATCAATGTAGCTGATGTACAGGTTTCAGCCATTACGGTAACATAATCGCCTACTTTGTAACGGGCATCAACAGGGAATACCACCATCGTGTTCTGGTCATTCCTGCCGCAGTAGTCCTGGTCTGAGCGTTTGGAAAAACCCTCTATCAATACCTTCTGTGGTTTCCCCACCTGTCGGCTGAGCCGCTCAAAGCTGTGTTGGCGCTGGCGGTCTACTACCTCCGTCAGGCGCCTTTTCTTTACGTCTTCGGGAATATCGTCCGCATAACGCTTGGCTGCCAATGTTCCGGGGCGTTCAGAATACGCAAACATATACGCAAAGTCATACTTCACAAAGTCCATTATACTCAGCGTATCCCCATGCTCCTCTTCCGTCTCTGTGCAGAAGCCGGTAATGACATCTGTTGAGATCCCGCACTCCGGTATGATCCGACGGATCGCTTCCACTCGCTCCATATACCATTCACGGTCGTACGTACGGTTCATTAGCTCCAGAATACGGGAGTTGCCGGACTGCACGGGCAGGTGAATATAGTTACAGATATTCTCGTAACGAGCTATCGTATGGAGCACCTCATCGGTTATATCCTTGGGATGGGAAGTGGAAAAACGTACACGAAGCCGCGGATCAACACGGGCAACCATTTCCAGGAGTGCTGCGAAATTAATAACAGGAGGGGCTTCCTCTCCTGCTGCGACGGGTGCCATGTATTTATAAGAATCCACGTTCTGGCCCAGCAATGTCACTTCCCTGTAACCGGTATCAAACAACTGTTGAGCTTCCCGCACAACAGAGAGCGGGTCGCGGCTGCGTTCGCGGCCGCGGGTAAACGGGACGACACAGAAAGAGCACATGTTGTCGCAGCCACGCATGATGGAGATAAATGCGGAAACCCCGTTGGAATTCAGCCGCACCGGACTGATATCTGCGTAGGTCTCTTCCCTGGACAGGAGCACATTTACGGCACGGTTGCCATCGTCCACACGGTCAATCAGATTGGGCAGGTCACGGTAAGCATCCGGTCCGACCACCACATCTACCAGCTTTTCCTCTTCAAGGAACTGAGACTTCAGCCGTTCGGCCATGCAGCCTAAAACACCTACGATCATGCCGGGGTTTTTACTTTTGGCAGACTCAAACTCCTTCAGGCGGTTGCGTACGCGCAGCTCCGCATTTTCACGAATAGAACAGGTATTGATAAAGACCACATCCGCCTCCTTGTAATCGCGGGTGGTTTCGAAGCCGTTGTCCAACAGGATGGATGCTACAATCTCGCTGTCAGAAAAATTCATCTGGCAGCCATAACTTTCAATATACAGTTTGCGGCTGTTATGACGGGTACCGCCGGAGCCGTCCTGTTTTTCCAACAGCAAAGCTTCGCCCTGCCGGGCCTCGTCATGTTCCTTTACACGATGTGTCAAATCAAGCATGCCCAAAGATTAAGGCAGCAAAGATAAACATTATATTTTACAAATGACAGTTTGTCAGGCCCCTGTTACAAACCGTCTCCGAAGCGAAAAAGGGAATTTACGGTTACAGGTAATTTCCCTGACGGGCGCAGTTGCTGTGCCAGCACCCGTGCCCCTGCACGCTGCAGTGTGGTGTCGTTCTGATAACCGACCAATAAAGCACGGC
>CAZJKM010000121.1:0-7138 GCA_964546645.1 uncultured Sphingobacteriaceae bacterium | reverse complement strand
CCTCTTTAAACAATCCTGATTCAAACGTACCGGCCCGGAGAATCAGCAGCAACAAGCCCATCCCCCCGCCTACAAAATAGGCGTTACGCCAGTTAAAATGCTCCGCCACGTAAAATGCCGCAATTGCTCCCAATACGCCCACTGCGGCGACGATCATGGTACCGTAGCCGCGTTTGTTTTTGTCCATACTTTCGCTGACCAGGGTGATCCCCGCTCCGAGTTCCCCGGCCAGGCCAATGCCGGCAACAAAACGGATCCAGGCGTAACTGTGTATATCCTGTACCAGGCCGTTCACGATATTGGCCACCGAATACAGCAGTATCGATCCGAACAGCACCCGTATACGGCCGTATTTATCGCCGATGACACCCCACAGCAGGCCACCCAGCAATAAGCCCCCCATCTGCATATTCAGCACATATTCCCCATCTGTGCGCATATCCGCTTCCGGTATGCCGATATCCCGGAAACTCTGTATCCGTACAATGGAAAAAATAACAAGATCGTAGATATCGACGAAATAACCCAGGGCGGCAACAATGACCAGGAAAAACAGATGCTTCTTTTTCTTAACAACGGTATCAGTCATACAGATAAGGTTTACATACCGGCAAATGTAGGTGATTAAACCGAATATTTTTGCCGGCTGAATAGGATTTTTGTTATTTTTATCTGTACCTTTAAGGGCATATGGAAGTATCGGAAAAAACCCTCAAATGGGTTATGCGGTTTTATCCGCCCTTTTTCTTTCAGCGGATCTGGGTGCAGCGCTTCCATCCTGATTTTACCGGCGTGGACGTCAGGATCAGCAGAAGCCTGCTGAACCGTAACTACAATGCCTCTATTTTTGGTGGTACGATCTATGCAGCGGCAGATCCCTTTTATGCGCTTTTATTCGATCAGCTTTTCAGGAGAAGGGGCTTTAAAACAAGGGTGTGGCTGAAAAGTGCTTCTATTGAATACGTGAAGCCGGGCCGGACAACACTCTACTTTACGATCAGCCTGAGCGAACAGGAAGTAGCGGAAGCATCGGCTACCCTGCGTGCTACCGGCAAATATATAAAGACCTTTCCGATAGCCATTACGGATAAACAGGGAGACCTGTGTGCCCGTGTGCTGAATGAGGTTTACGTGCGCAACCTGACCTACCGGGAAGAGCAGCAGTCGCTCGCCTATTGACGGATCATATCCGAAGGGCGGAAGCCAATAACAGCTAAGATGATGAACATTAAAACGCTGATACAGCAGGGAGAAGGGGAACAGCTGGATTTTAAGCACAAAATCAGCAATGCCGGCAAAATTGCAAAAACACTGGTTGCGTTTGCCAACCATAAAGGAGGAAAGCTGCTGATCGGGGTGGCGGATGACGGACTGATCCGCGGTGTTAAATCAGAGGATGAGGAAAAGTATATGCTGACGCGTGCCGCCAGTCTCTATTGCCGGCCGGCCATTGAGCCACGTTTTGAAGAAGTTTATATAGACGATAAAATCGTGCTGGTCGCAGAAATCCCCGAAAGTGAAACCAAACCCCATTATGCACTGGACGACGACAAAAAATGGTGGGTATATGTGCGTGTCCGCGATAAAAGTATGCTGGCCGGCAAGGTGGTGGTGGATGTACTGAAGCGCAGCAGCGGCGACCGGGGTGTTTTTATTGCTTATTCCGAAAAAGAGAAACAACTGCTTACGTATATGGAGCAGCACAACCGTGTGCTGCTGCCCGAATTATGCAAATACCTGATGCTGTCACGGCGCAAAACCCAACAACTGCTGGTGAACCTGATACTCAGCGGAAACATCCGCGTCCACCTCGGTGAGCAGGGGGAGTTCTATACCGCAGCGTCCGCTTAACCAATTCGCACAGAATGTGTATGTTTGTACCGGATAACATCAATTTGCACATATATATCATATACCCGTAAACTCATGAAAAATCCTCTTTTGTTTCTGGCAGCAGCCATGGTCGTCCTGGGTGTAACTGCCTGTGGCGGCAGCAGCCAGGATAACACCGCCTTGCAGTCCGAAGTCATTGCCGTACACGACGAGATCATGCCGCTGATGGAGGCTTTTGCCCGGAAAAGCATGAAAATTGATTACCTGCTGAATAACCTGGACAGCCTGAAGGCAGCCGACCCGGAACTGGACACCGTCGCGAAGCGCACCGAGCTGGCCACCCTTAAACTGCAACTGGATGAGGCATCGGACGCAATGACCACCTGGATGCACGAATTTGAACCGGACACGGACGACCGGCCGGATGAGGAAGTCCGCCGGTACCTGGAAGGTGAAAAAACAAAGGTGCAGACCCTGAAAATACAATTTGAAGCAGCCAAAGCGGCCAGTGAACATATCTGATGAATAGGACTATGAGCCAACTGTTACCAACAGCTTTCTGTCTCCTGATCCTGGCCGCTACCCTGGGAGCCTGTTCAGGAGGTGGAGCAGACCGCAAACTGCCGATTTTGGGCCACCGGGAGCCGGTAACCCGCGAAATAAACGGAAAAGCCGTTACGGATACGGTCTACCAGCAAATACCGGCATTCACCTTCCTTAACCAGGACAGCACGGAGATCACGGCGCATACGTTTGACAACAGCGTGTACATTGCCAACTTTTTCTTCACCTCCTGCCCCAGTATCTGCCCGACGATGCAGCGGAACCTGCTGAAAGTATATGAAACATACAAAGGCCGGGACGATGTGAAATTCCTTTCGCACAGTATCGACTTTAAAAACGACAAGCCTTCCAAACTGAAATGGTATGCGGACCGCCTCGGAGTGAACGCCCCCCAATGGCAGTTTGCGTATGGCCCCAGGGAAGACATTTATGGTATTTCAGCAAAGTATATGGTGTATACCGCAGAGGACGATCAGGCCCCGGGAGGGTATGACCATAGTGGTTACCTCATCCTGGTCGACCGGGAAAAACATATCCGGGGTGCTTATGATGGCACGGATGACGAACAGGTCAACCTGCTGCTGAAGGACCTGGAAGTGCTGCTGAAAGCATATCGGTAAACAGACAACATGAAACGCCCTTTGATCTATGGCCTGCTGACACTCGTTGCAGGCCGTATTTTTTTCAGTGCCTGCCAGGGCAGCGAAGAGCTGGATAAGGCCCGTTATTATATCAATGGAAAGACATTGTATGAAACGCATTGCCGCAACTGCCACGGCCATCAGGGTGAGGGACTGGGGCAGCTGTATCCGCCACTGACCGACACGCTTTTTATGCATACCCACCGACCTCAGCTGGCCTGCCTGATCAGGTACGGAAGCCCCGGCAAACTGACCGTCGGCGGCCGGGAATACGATGCTGCAATGCCGCCCAACCCCGGTCTTTCCAATATGGAAATGGCCTACCTTATCACCTATATCAGCAACTCTTTCGGCAACAACCACGGCATCAAAAGAGACACTTCCGTGCGCGCTGACCTGCAAGACTGCCGGCCTGAGTAGTATCTTATTAAAAGATATAGATAATAACCATAAACCACTTATTAATAATTAATTATTATTATAAACAGAATTTTATTCTGTCAATGAGGCCTTTTCTGCTTCTATCACTCTCAGGAAACTGGCAAGTACTGAAACATGAACTATATATAACATATATAATATGTTTATTAACAATACAATAAAGATAGACACAAAACATTATTCTGTTTTAATATGACACCAAATATCCGGGAAGTTTCCGGTTTTTCAGGCATCCGGGCGGATAAGCCGGTCAGGACCGGCTGTGAATGCCGGCAGCGGGCGGAGCTGGCTGCCGGCGGGTCTCCCCCCTGCCCTCCTGAACAAAGCTAAACAAAAAAACTATCTTTGCCGCTGATGATAGAGCTCTTTACAGACGGCGCTTCCAGCGGCAATCCCGGACCGGGAGGTTATGGCGTCATCCTGCGTGCAGGCAGCCATTACAAAGAACTATCTGCCGGTTTCCGTAAAACAACCAACAACCGGATGGAACTTCTGGCCGTTATCGCCGGGCTTGAGGCCCTGAAGAAGCCGGGCATGGAAGTAACCATCTATTCCGACTCCAAATACGTGATTGACGCGGTGGAGAAAGGCTGGGTCTTTGCGTGGCGGAAAAAGGGCTTTGCCGGAAAAAAAAACCCGGACCTCTGGTTGCGCTTCCTGCAGGTTTACCGGTTGCACCAGGTCCGGTTTGTCTGGGTAAAAGGACACGCCGGCCATCCGGAGAACGAGCGCTGTGACCGGTTAGCCGTGGAGGCAAGCCAAAAAAAAGACCAGTGGTTCGTTGACGCTGTATTTGAACAAAGCCTTACGGTATAATGCGTCTGCCCATCGTAATTTTTGCACCGGCAGCCGGCAATAACTTTTAACTTGTGCCGGAAATGCCGATATTTGCTCACATGAACAGAAAGGGATCACCATATGATCACAATAACAGATAAAGCAAAGCAGCGCATTGATGAGATCACCCGGGAAGAAGCGTACGACGGGTCTTATTTTGTGCGTGTCTCCGTGGACAGCGGCGGCTGTTCGGGATTGAGCTACAAGCTCGATTTCGACAATGAAGAGCGCCCGGGCGATCAGTTTTTTGAGGATAAAGGGGTCCGGCTCGGACTGAATATCAAATCATTTCTGTACCTGGCCGGAACGGAACTTGATTTCTCCGATGGACTGACCGGCAAAGGTTTTGTATTCCACAATCCCAATGCTTCCCGTACCTGCGCCTGCGGCGAAAGCTTTGCCGTGTAGCCACCCCCGAATGGGAAGAAGAGCGTATCCTCAACGATCAATAAATCCGGTCAACCTCCGTCAGGCTAACGGGCTATAAACCTGCATTTTGGCGCCGGGACTACCGGATAGCGGGAAACCGGTGGTCACAACGCATCACAAAAACACTGTTTATCAGTCACATTTTTACAATACCACTTTTTCCAGTAAAAAACAATGGGTTACAGCATAAAGTTGTTTTGATTTAAATAATAATTTATATTTGCAGGCAATAAAAAATTTATTTGCAAAATAAATTATTCACAACAACAATGGACATTTCTACAATCAAAAAAAGCATCATTCTTGGTGCTACAGGCGCTCTGGCACTGGTAGCCGTTGCGCAGGCACAATCGCCGACAACTTTCGGCGGCCGGTCCCAATTCCGGACCTGGTCACTGGGCGTGAACGGCGGGGCGGCTCTTCCCACTACAATTATGGGAAATCAGGGTCCTCTTAACCACAAAGTGGACTATATTGATAAATATAAGCCGCGCCTTTATTACGGACTAACCGTCAGAAAGCAGTTTTCAAGCTGGTTTGGCCTGGAACTCGCTGCCAACAGAGGACAGGTTTTTGCGTATAATGCAGAACCGAACCCTGAAGCAAGTTACGGCTTTGAGTCAGCTGAAGCAGATTTTCAGTATGCAGCCAGCCTGAACTCGGTATTCCAGTTGGCCACTATCGACTTTCTGAGAAGAAAGAATGCGGTTAATTTCTTTGCTACACTGGGTTACGGTTACTATGAACTGGAAGCAACACAGTTTGCTGACAAAGAAAAAAACACCCTTTCTTCTGTGGCTGACAGAAAAAATCCTAAAAAAGACTGTGAAACGTATATTCCGGTAGGTTTAGGCGTGAAATTCAAACTGTCTGACCGGATCGCCCTGAACCTGGGACACACTGTTAATTTCCTGAACACCAGAGAATTGTATGGTATCTATCCGGGCTCTTCTGTATTTGCTAAAGACCGTTTCTCATACACGTATGCCGGCTTAGAGTTCTCTTTGGGTTCTTCTTCAAAAGAAGACCTGACCTGGACCAACCCCGTATCTACTGCGTATGACGAACTGAAAGATCCGGCTATGAAAAATGAGCTGGAAGCGCTGAAGAGAAGGGTAACTGCACTGGAAGGTATCGTTGCTGAGCTTAGCAAAGATTCAGACGGTGACGGCGTATCCGACAAATTCGACAAATGCCCGAACACGCCGGCAGGCGTTCAGGTTGACGGATCAGGATGCCCCATCAAATTCCCTGAAGTTGAAGTTCAACGGAACGTAGGTGTATATCCGAGCATCCAGTTTGAGTTTGACAGCTCTGTCCTGAAAACCGAATCCTATTCCGTACTGGACAGATTATCGTCTGACCTGCGTGCAACCGGAGCTGCTATCCGCCTGGACGGGCATGCATCTGCAGAAGGTTCTGAAGCCTACAACCTGCAGTTGTCAAAAGACCGTGCCAATTCGGTAAAAAATTACCTGGTTAACTCCGGTGTTGATGCCAACAAGGTTATCGCTACGGGTTACGGAGAGTCTGCACCGATTGCTTCCAACGCGACCGAAGCAGGACGTATCCAAAACCGCCGTGTAGAGATTAAACAATAATCTGTTCGGCTATAAAGAAAAGCCCGTTTCGGTTTATGGACCGAAACGGGCTTTTTTATGGTTGTTTTGCAGGGCTGCCTGCTCCCCTTCGTGCATACCGGTCAGCTTTCCTGTTCAAAATACAGCTTATAGTAATTCAGGCCTTTTTCTTCGTCAAAGCCCTTCTCTATATAGTCCCGTTTTCCATGTACATACACATGGAAATTCCTGTCCAGCTTCAGCACACTTTTATAGGTAGCCACCTTTTTCTTCACAGCCTGCTCTGATATCCGGAACTGCTCCCCGAACGGGCTATCGTGTTCGGACTCAAATGCTTCCTTGTAATCTTTGAACAGACCGGCTACCTGGGGATTTCCCAGCACTTCCTCCTCAAACCCTTCCTGTTCAAACGTATCGTTCTTTCTGAAATAGTCCATGGAGCGGTTCAGCAGATCAATTTTATCGGCTTTCTCCAACTCAAAAACCTCGTCCAGCTTACCATTTACGAACTGTTTGTAAACATCCAGGAAATTGGAAGTCTGGTTAAAGTTGTCATTCCGGAGCTTCACCTGCAGGAAATCGTCTTTCCAGTATATCGCCTCCTGCTGCCTGTTTGTCTGGTCAACCGCCAGCACTTTATACCCTTCCTCTCCCTCCGTGTTCACAATTAAACATCCCTTATCCAGCTTATGGATGTTAATGGCCTCTTCTTCGTAATCAATCCGGAACGCATCCTGCTCCGGAAACACCTTCAGATAGGTTTCCTTTGTTTCAGATTTAAAAATACCGATTGCTTCCCGCAACTCCCCCTCC